>JARRJI010000009.1:0-58920 GCA_037379595.1 Acidobacteriota bacterium
GAAAGGCACGCCCTCGGTGCTGTTGAAAGTTGGGTCTAACACCTGAGCGTTCACAATGGAAGTGCTGTTCGTGCTCCGGCGAAACAGATCGAAGAAGAACGAGGCCTTCTTGCCGAGCGGCCCGCCGAAATTCCCGGCAATAAAGTCTGAATAGTAACCCGGCTGGTTCGTGACGAAAGGATTCCTCGAGTTGAAGGACGAGTCATTGCCAAAGCCAAAAACGTGCCCGTGATACTTCGAGAATCCGGGCTTGGTGATGATATCGATCCGTCCATACCCCAGCCTCTCGTACTGTGCCGAGAAAGGATTCTGATTGACGCGGACTTCCAGGATGGCCTCCTTGGGTGGAAGCTGTCCGCCGGAAAATCCGTCGATGTAAATCTGGCCTCCATTGGGACCTGCCGCAGGACCCGCCAGTTGTTGCAGCTCCGACTGCAATTCGTCGGGATCGTCGGAGAGGGACTTCAGGGCTGCACCCTTCAATACCAGCGCGCCAACATTGTTTTCAGGATTGACGCTGAGCCGTTCGCTCTCGCTCTGCACGGTAACCTGCTGCTTTTCGATGGTCAACGCCATCTGGGCATTCACAACTTCAAAATGGCCGGCAGTCAGGTGAATTCCCGTCTTGGTGAATGTTGCAAAACCCGTGGTATTGATTTTTATTGTATAGGTGCCGAGCGGCAGGTCACGGAAAACATAGCGCCCTTGCTCGTCTGTCTGGGCCACCTTCAACATATGGCTGGGTCCGGTGATGGTGACAGTAGCGGCGGGAATTGCAGCGCCGGATGGGTCCGTGACCTGGCCGCGCACGCTGATCCGGCTCGTCTGCGCAATCAGGGCGGCAGAGAAACAAACTGCTACCAGCACCGCCCAAAGGGGTCGCTTGAGCTTCTTAAGCAGGTCGATCATCATCAGGATCCTCCACAAACTCTTTTTGCCGATGGGAACGGTTCGTAATATTCCGCGGGCGTCTGTCACTGCAGCCCGAATCAGGGTCCCTGGTTGCCGCCGCCTTCTTCGCCTCCACCGCCGCCACCTGTGCTCATATTCCACGGACCCAGCGCAACTTGTTTGCTGCCTTTGGGCCGAGCCCGGAGGATAGGTTCCACGCCGCTCAGGACGGCAATGGCTGTTACCTCTGACGGCTTGGCGCCTTCAGTGCTGACGACAATGAGGGGCTCGCCAGCCTTGAGTTGACTCAGAGAGAGGGGTGGCATGTGGCTCAGCATTTCGTTGAAGTTTCCTGCTGGAGGTCCACCACCAGGCATGCCACCTCTTTCCCCGGGTGCTCCGGCGCCTCCCGGCCTTCCATGGCCCTGGAAGTTCGCTCGCTGCGGCATTTCGCGAGGCGGGCCTGCGCCTTTCTGTCCCGGTGTCGCATTCTGAGGGCCTCCTCCGGAGTTGAACATTGCGATCATGCCTGCGACGCGCGGAGTCAGTTCATGTAACTGTGAGCTGGCGTTGGTGCGAACCAGGAGAGGCTTACCCGTTGCCAGGTCCTTCACCGTGATGGTACCTTGCGAAGCGTCGACTGAAATCACCGTTGCACCGATGTTACGGAAAGTTCCGGATACCAGCTTTTCGGCAGTGAAATGAGTTCCGTCGGCGCTCTTTGTTCCGAGTGCGCGTACCTGGTCGCCCACTTTAATGTCCGCGAAAGGAGCGGGTTTCGCGTCGCTGAACTTGACCGAGTCCGGTGCATAACGCAACAACACCGCGTTGGACGCGAGGGTAACCGTCATAGGATGAGTCAGATTGCCCGGCTTCGGAAGAGTGTTGGGCACCGACAGGGTGATCTCCTTTGAGGCCGGGTCAACGGCTTTGACCACACCGCTGAGGCCGCGTTTTTCCCAGGCAAGGACTTCCGCTGCGTGGGCCTTGGCCAGAGCTGTCTTGTTCATGACGATAACCGTCTTCGCTTGAACCGACTTGTGATCGGCTGAGACGGGCCCCAGGATAAGAACCCGGTCGCCGACCTCAAGGACCGAAACTCCGTCAGGCAGGTTGACGGTCAGGTTTGGACCGGCATCCGTGTGCAGGGTCAGTTGTCCGGCCTGGATTTTTGTGACCCTGCCGATGGGCCGGATTGCCTGGGAAGTTGAGGCATTCTGTTGGGATGGCCGGGCCACGGCCGCCGCCTGGGCAAGAATAAGACAGGGACCGAGCAATATAAGACAGAATCTCCAATTCTTCATTTTTAATTGCTCCAAACTTATCTAGACGATTGGGCCAGGAGCCGGGTTTCCGACTTTCCCTGATTTTGGCAATATTTCTGCGCCGCCCCTGAAGTTATCCTCTCCACTGGCAAGAAGAGACAGCGTTCGATCAGGCAGAAAAAAGAGTACGTCCCCTCATTCTTGCCAGCGAAAAAGCCCAATATATTAGATAATCATCAAAGCGGGACTACGTAAAGCAGGATTGAGAAGAATTGTCTGCCAGGAGGCTCGGGATGACACACTTGGGCGAACCCAAACGAACCATTGTTGTCGAACCTTTGAAAGATCCCGTCCCCAGGGAGGTGCCGAATGAGCCTGAGAAACCTGCTGAGCCGGTTCCCGGGCCCAGCGAGAGGCCCCTTGATGCGCCCGTCAGGCCTGCCTGAGGCGAACCTCGGCGGAATTCCCGATCTCGTCGAACCCTTGCTGGGGTGGCGTGTGTGGAGAGTGTGGACGCCGGCCACCGGTTCCGACTGCTGCCCGGTTTTCAGCAGTGTGATTCTGGACACGCCTTGGGCACCCCGAAGAAGGGTTTCGGCCGAGCACAGCTTTGACCTGGGGCCCAGTTGCCGGGGCCTGCTTGAATCAGACTGTTCCTGCGGGCTTTATGCCTTTAAAGACCCGGTGGAGGCGTTGGGCTATCTGATCAAGGTCCGGGACAGGCTGCTCGGCATGTCCGTTGACGTGTCTTTCGGCACAGTCAGCCTTTGGGGGACAGTTGTGGAGTGTGAAAGAGGATATAAGGCTCAATATGCCTATCCTCATCATTTTTATCTTTCCGCCCCGATTTCCCGATCCCTCGCCATGGTCAGCTCTGCTTTCGGCGTCCCAGTGGGGATTTACACCTCGGACGACGATGAGGAAATCAGCATGCCTGTTTCCTTTGCCCGCTCCAGCCGGGGGAGCGTGCCCCTGAAAAAATCTGCATTGATCCAGTCTGAGAAGATTCCTTATCTGGTCGGACTATACGACCTGACAGCCTCACCGGAATGGGTCAGTCAACCTTTGCTGGGCCGGCCTGAACTCCTTTCGTCCGGTTTGGCGGACGACTGAATTGCCCAGAGACGGCAGGCGGCACCGGTCTGGAATGGCGTACTTGCGTGCCAGCAACGAATTGACTGTGCTATGATCGAGAATGCTGTGCATGAGCCCGTGTCCGGCCTGGCGAAGCCGCATGGGATTAAGGAAGTGGGTTGACGTTCGCAATTTGCTGCTGTCTGGCAGCTCAAAGGGTCGCCTGTCGGCAGGTTCGCCTTCGAAGACATCGCAAGGGACCATTTCCCCAAGTCGAGTTCATCTAAGGCGCACAATTTTGCTTCTGCTTGAACCGTAGGGTTGACCAGGACAGGATAGGATTTGGTTGGCGCAGGGGTCCCGGCCCTTACGGCCAGGGGTCTGAGCCGAGGCGCTCACTGGACACGTCAATGTTCGTGGGCCTATGCCTGTTTCAGGATTGAGAGAGACTCATAGCTTTCATCACTTCA
The DNA here is from genome assembly GCA_037379595.1 of Acidobacteriota bacterium. Lineage (GTDB taxonomy): Bacteria > Acidobacteriota > Terriglobia > UBA7540 > UBA7540 > SCRD01. The sequence continues at coordinate 3,701 of JARRJI010000009.1, forward strand.
GTTTCCGGCGGAGTTGCAGCATCCCCCGCTTTTCGCATATGCGAACCAACCGAATGTTGCTCCAGCCAGCACCTCAGAGGGGTGGACGTTCACGGCGAAACGTGGACCCGGAAGCGGTTTACTGTGGGGATGGCCGCTGGCGAATGTAAATACAATACTTCGACAGATAACCCGGAGGATGGTTTTTGTCATCTGATCATTCGTTTGTAAAGTCGATAGGATTTTTTCCGATGAGCATTAAATTCCGGCTGAACCGGCTTACAGGCATTCCTGCTAAGTTCCGGACCCTGAACTGTGGCACCCGAATCCGTAGAGGAAAGTTGACCGCCGGTCTGCTGCTGCTGTCTTTCGTTGCATTGATGACCATCGGCTGCGGCGGTTCATCGAGCAACTCGTCCACGACGACGAACAGCGCGGGAGCCCTCTACACCTTTGTCGGCGACGCTCCAGCGTGCGACGTACTTTCATTTTCCATGTTCCCTTCGCAACTGGATCTTCATCAGGCAGGTGAGCACGTTACGGGATGATCAGACCATTGCCAACCTGACATCGGTGGCAGCAGGAACCTACGATCAAGCGATCCTGAGCGTTGTTGTTAATAACATGGCCGTCTTCGATCTCTTGCAGAGTCCTCCCTTTAGTAGCAAAACAGCGTCGGTTTCTTCCTCCAGCGTCCCCGTTCCTCTGCAGCCGAACCTCACCGTGACATCGGGCAAGGTCAGCGCCCTCGAACTGGATTTGAATCTGCCGCAATCACTTGCTGTGAATTCTTCGGGACAGTTAACCGGCGCGGTCAACTGGGTCTTCACGGCGCGGCCGGTGGTTGCGTCCGGCTCCAACGGTTTCGGGACGTTCGACAATTTGTATGGATTTGTGCGGACCGTGAGCGCTTCGAGCCCCGGCGCTGGTTTCACCGGCTCTTTTCTGCTCCAGACTTTATCCCAGACTCTGACAAGTTCTACGTCGGGAGGGCCTGCCCTTACTGTGTACCTGACCGATAAGACGAATCTTATTGGGGTATCGAGTCTCAATCAGTTGCCAACGGGAAATTATGTGGCAGTTGACGCATACATTGATTCTGACGGACACCTGGTTGCCAACGCGATTCAGGTGGGGACCCGCGAATCTGTCAGCCAGCGACTGCTGGGGTACATGGGGCCCGTCTTGAGCGTGACCAAAGATTCCAGTGGAAACGTGACTCAGTTCACGATGCTGGTGCGCGAGACTCAGCCCAACGACACCACAGACATTCCGGTTGACACGGCAGTCAAGGTCAATCTCTCTTCATCCACAACCTTTGATCCTTTCCAGCTTTCTTCCGACCTGGCTAACCTGGCGGCCAGCGGAAATCTCACCTTTGATCGCACTACGCTCGTACCCGGAGACGAAGTGGTCGTCAGCGGCGTCTTTACCAAACCGTCCAGCGGGCTGACCAGTGTGGCGGCGGACTCAATCTCTCAACAGCCGCAATCTGTTCAAGGACAATTTTCGTCGCTGGTGGGACAACCGGGATCAGATGACAAGACTGGAGTGTTTCAACTGGCTCCGTGCGCAGGCATTCTCAGCAACTATCCACTGATGGTGGTGACCGACGCACAGACCGACTTTGTTAACACCAGCGGCTTGAGCACATTGTCGCTGACGACCCCTTTGCTGGCCCGGGGCCTGTTGTTCTTTACGGTGAACGGCACAAAGATCAACGGTATTAACATTCCAGCCGGAACGATGGTTCTCGTCGCCAAGAGTGTCCGGCAATTCTAGCAGGTTGCTACTGGCCCCCCCTTCACGAAGTCATCCTGTGCGAAGCGAAACATCTGCCCGCCGTGTTGTTTCGTTGTTCGAAGATGCAGCCGATGCTCTGCTATCCCCGGCATGACGAGTGGCTTTTTAAGCATCCTGCCAGGCTGAGTCGTGCAGGGATCAGGTCTTCTGGGTTTTGTCCCTGGGCGGCGTGAACCCGCGGGAATTAGCGGGACGCGCGAGTTTTCTTCGCATTTCGCTGACGGGGTAGCCGGGTGAATTTCAGATCTTTTCCGCGCTTGAGCTTGGTGACGTAAAGAATCTGGCCGGCATGCAAGGCAAAATGCTCAGCTACGTGGCACAGAACCTGGAGTCCGGTGACGTTATATCCCTGGATTGAAAACCTGCGCATAAGGTCGGGTCCCCTGATTCCCGCGAGAACCTGATCGGCTTCCTTTACCGTCTTTCTCAATCCAGCCAGAAGCGCCCGGCGGGGAATCGGCCCGGTCTCGGCGAACTCGCGATCTCTGTCACGCTGGTCCGCCTGGCTGCCCAGCCCGGAAATAATCCATTGCCGCACGTTGCCCTGAAGATGCAAGACGAGATTCCCAACGCTGTTCGAGGCGGGATTAGGCCGCCACCAGATTTCCTCTTCCGAAAGAAGCTTCAAACATCGGCTGATCCGCGGGGGATAGACTTCCACCAGTACCCGGCGCGCTTCTGCCAGGATTGGCCTCGCCAGGTTTGTGGGTTGTGTTTTCATCGGCGTTTGATCTCCTTTTTGGAATATATTTCTTCCAGCAGACTCTTCTTCCAATCGGCTTGTTCCCAGTAGGTCAGCCAGAGGTAAAAAGTAGCATAGCTTCGCCAGCCAGCCCATTTCCTGGCAAGCTGCTCCACGTGGGCAGGCGAAGGCAGCTTCCGCAATCGGTAAAAGAGTTGGATGGCCTTCTGCAACCCTACATCGGAAGCGGGAAGGTGATCCGGTTTCCCAAGGGCGCGCAGGCAGACGTACTCCGCCGTCCATGGCCCGATCCCCTTGTGCCTCAGCAGTCGCTGACGAACCTGCTCAGATGGCAGTTTCCGCAATTCCTCAGGGTCCAGTTCACCAACAGAGACGGCTCTGGAAAATTCGATGATATAGCGTGCTTTGGGCCCCGAAATCTGAAGCTTGCGAAGGTCGGCGGGCGTGACCCTGGCCAGTGCGCGCGGCTGGGGAAACGTGCTGTACCGCTGCCCCTTGAATTCGACGGATTTGCCATAGGCTTCGACAAGCGCGCGTTTGACCTGATGAGCAAAGGTGAGATTGACCTGCTGTTCCAGGATGGCGCAGACCACGCATTCATACACTGAGGGAGCTTGCGGAATGCGCAGACCTCGAAATCGATCCACGAGTCTGGCGAGGACCTTATCTTTCCTTGCGATTCGGTAGAAAGGAGACAGATCGAGCTCGGTGGCGAACTGCCGGGCCACCGTTCGTTGAACTTGCTGACGAACGCCTCGGTCTCCGGGCCCCTTGAGGACCCTGACCTTCAGCGCAGGCGGACCTGAATTTCCGTCCTCGGAGATGCCATACAGGACCGGCTGGCTATCGATTCTTATCGCTCGCCGGTATTCACCATCGTGATAGTGGTCCATCAGCGGCTCAAAAACGCGGCCGCTTAGCTGCGCCGGCGGGCTCAAAATAAACTTGAGCGTCCGGTGAAAATCGAACGGTTGTTGGGGTTTTAACAGCACGGATAATTGATTCGCTCCTTCTGGACCGAACGTCTGGCAACCGGCCGATCTGCCGCCGAGCCGGAATATGGGATTATTGATGCTCTGCTATTCTGGCCGAGGATGCCGGAATTCGCAACTGAAACGGCTCGTCGGAGCGGTCTCACGGAAGAGGATTGCCCTTGTACCAAGGGAATCAGGGAATCTTTGGTTGCCTCACATGAAAAATCCTTTGTATCTTTTTATCTGCAGAGACATCCCAAAATACTATGGGGCATGTTACGCTTTACGTTGGACCTACATCTGAAAGGAACGCTGAAATTCTAATGGCTAACTCTCGCGATGCCGGCCTTGTGAAGGGCGAGTCCGTCCTGGTGACCGAAGCCAAGGCCGGCAGCTATGAGGCCTTCGAAGAGCTGGTCAACCGGTATGAGAAGAAGATCTACCGCCTCGGCCTGAATTTGACGGGCAACCCTGAAGATGCGGAAGACATGCTTCAGGAGACCTTCATGAAGGCCTTTGAGCACCTGCCCACATTTCGTGAAGATTCCCGCTTTTATACCTGGATCGTTCGCATTGCCATCAATCAGGGATTAATGAAGCTTAGGAAACGCCGCAGCAGCAAAGAAGTGCAATTGGATGAACCTTCGAATGAGGACGGCGACGTTATGCCCAGGGAATTTGCCGATTGGCGCCCGAATCCGGAGCAGGAACTGCAGCGGACGGAACTGGAGACAATTCTTCAGGATGCCACTCGTGCTCTTCCCGTGACTTTTCGAACGGTTTTCTATCTCCGTGATGTAGAGGGTCTTTCCACCGAAGAAACGGCGGAAATGCTCAACTTGTCCGAGGGTGCGGTCAAGGCCCGCTTGTTCCGGGCGCGCCTTCGCCTTCGCGAAGAGTTGAGCAAGACTCTAAAGATTAAGCAAGATTCCTAAACCGAGGTTAAGTTTTGGTAAATTGTAGAAACGCGATCCAGCAGATTTCCGGCTACCTGGACGGAAACCTGGATGAAGATCTGAAGCGCACTCTGGAAGCCCACCTGAACGGCTGCCATCATTGCAAGGCTGTTTTTGACACCACGCGGAAGACTGTCGAGCTCTACTGCGATGGTAAGCTTTTCCCCCTTCCGACCGCGGTTCATGACCGATTGCACGCGGCGCTGCGGGCGAAGTGCGAAGGCAAGTCGAAATAGCACGGTGGCACGATTTTGCCAAGTTCTTCTTCCTGCCCCTCCCATTGTCTCCGTACCGATTCGGTTATCCACTCAAAAGCAGAGGGGGTTGCTGTGCGCCCCCGTTCCGCCGGTGTTTGCTTTGCCTGAAAAGCCTCGCCTACTTATAATTATAAGTTTGGGCAAGCATCTCTAACGCGATCTGTGTTGTTCCCGCCCGTATCGAGTGGGAACAGAAGGGGTGGCGCAAGATTCCCAGGCGAAGGACCACAAAAAAGGTACCGCAGCACAGCAAGGTCACGCCTTCTGCACCGAACCCGCCTGCTTCCGACGGCCTGGCTCATCCGGGGAAGGTGCCCAATGTGTTATCCGTCGCGGAGCGGCCGCCCGTCCTGGCCGAGGGCGAAGCGATCATTGTGCGCGGAGCTCGCGTCCACAACCTGAAGGGAGTGGACTGCGAAATTCCTCATAACCGCCTGACAGTTGTTACCGGCCTTTCGGGTTCGGGCAAATCCAGCCTGGCGTTTGATACGCTCTACGCGGAGGGGCAACGCCGCTACGTGGAATCTCTTTCCGCTTATGCCCGGCAGTTCCTGGAGCGGATGGAAAAGCCGGATGTTGACGATATTGAGGGAATTGCCCCGGCTGTCGCGATTCGCCAGAAAAACCTGACACGCAACCCGCGCTCGACCGTCGCCACGGCGACTGAAATCTACGATTATCTCCGGCTGCTTTTTGCCAGAATCGGGACGACCAAGTGCCCCCGGTGCGGCCAGGTGGTGCAAAAGGACCACGTGGATGGAATCGCTGACCGAATCCTGAATCTCGAAGAGGGGCGCCGGTTCTACGTTCTGTTCCGGCTCAGCCCCGAAACGGTTGGGGGAGCTGACGATCAGGGTAAGTCGCCGCGAGGGAAAAGGGGCGTTTCAAAACGGCGTGCCCGCAAGCCAAGGGCCTCGCGCAGTTCGAAGGAGCCATCCGCCTCCGCCGCAATTGCCGATTCTCTCAAGCATCGTCTTTTCCTGCTGCGCCAGCGGGGATTTAATCGTCTTTTTCAGAATGACCAGGTTTTCGAGTTCTCAACGCCGGAATCGCTCCTCGACATTGATTTCCGCAAGCCGGTCTACGTACTGGTGGACCGGCTGGCAATCCATCCCGACATTCGCCAGCGTCTGATCGACTCCGTCGAGATCTGTTATCGCGAAGGCGGCGAAGCTATGATCGAGCTGTTGCCGCGTACGCCCGAAGAAATAGCCGAGTGGCTCAGCTTCAGTGAACGGTTTGAGTGCAAACAGTGCAAGATTGCTTTCCCGGAGCCGCAGCCTTCGTTTTTCTCCTTCAATACTCCTGCCGGGGCGTGCCCGCGCTGCCAGGGATTCGGCAATACAATCGACTTCGATCCGGACCTGGTTATCCCCGACAAGAGGAAGTCGCTCGGCGAAGGCGCCGTCGAGCCGTGGACCAAGCCTCGCTACCGGTCGTTGCAGCAGGAGATGAAATGGGCGGCCCGCGATGCTGGTGTTCGTCTCAATGTGCCTTTTTATCAGCTGACCCCGAAGGAACGCCAATGGGTCATGGACGGCGACGAGGAATTCGGCGGAGTGCGCGGTTTTTTCAAATATCTTGAGCGCAAGAAGTACAAGCTCCACATTCGGGTTTTTCTCAGTCGGTATCGCGGCTATGCGGTGTGCTCAGAATGCCATGGCGGGCGGCTTCGCCGGGAGGCCCTGAATGTTTTCATCGAAGGTAAAAACATTGTTGAAGTATGCACGCTTTCCATCCAGGATGCGCGTACGTTCTTCAACAGCCTGAACCTCAGTGCTGCTCAGGGCAAGGTTGCGGAAAGAGTGCTGGAGGAAATCCGCTCCAGGCTGGATTTCCTTTACAAAGTCGGGCTGGAATATCTGACCCTGGATCGTCTGGCGTCTACGCTTTCCGGGGGCGAATCTCAACGGATTCAGCTTGCCACGGCGCTGGGCTCCAACCTGGTGGGGACGCTGTATGTGCTTGACGAACCTTCCATTGGCCTTCATCCCAGGGACACGAATCGCTTGATTGGCATTCTGAAAAGCCTGCGTGACATTGGGAACACCGTCCTGGTTGTTGAGCATGATCCCGAAATGATCCGCAACGCTGACAAGATTCTGGATCTGGGTCCCGGAGCAGGCGAGCACGGAGGCCGCATCATGTATGCCGGTGACTTTGAGGGGCTGGTCAAAGACCCCCATTCTCTGACCGGGCGCTACCTGACCGGCGAGTTGAGCGTGCCAATGGCCCTTGAGCGGCGCGCGCCGGGCAAGGACTGGCTGCGCATTCGTGGAGCACGGCAGCACAACTTGAAATCGATTGACGTGGACATTCCTTTGGGGCTGATGGTTTGCGTCAGCGGCGTATCGGGATCGGGAAAGTCCACCTTGGTGCATGATGTGCTCTACAACGTGCTCACGTCGCGGCGGGGCGTCGCGGCTCCGCGGGCCGAGTTCGATTCCATTGAGGGAGACGAAAAACTTTCAGATATCATTCTGGTTGACCAGTCACCGCTTGGCCGCACGCCACGCTCGAACCCTGTGACCTATATCAAGGCGTTTGACGGTATCCGTGAGGCTTTTGCATCCACCCCGGAAGCCAAGAAGCACAGCTTTATGCCGGGCCACTTTTCTTTCAATATTCCCGGCGGGCGCTGCGAAACGTGCCAGGGCGACGGTACGGTAACCGTGGAAATGCAGTTCCTGGCCGACATTGAGCTGGTCTGCGAGGAATGCCACGGGATGCGCTTCAAGCCGGCAATTCTTGAAGTCCGCTACAAAGGGAAGAATATTCATGAAGTCCTGCAGATGACGGTGAGAGAGGCTTTGACATTTTTCGCCGGGGTGCCGTCAGTCGCTCACAAAATTCGCGTACTCGATGAAATCGGCCTGGGTTACTTACGACTGGGGCAATCAGCGACGACTTTATCGGGCGGGGAAGCGCAACGGGTAAGGCTGGCCGCCCATATGTCCCATTCCGCAACCGCGCGGCCCCTCTTCATTTTTGACGAGCCCACGACAGGTCTTCACTTTGACGACATTGCAAAGCTTCTGGCTGCGTTCCATCGACTGATTGACCTCGGTGCGACGGTGTTGATTATCGAGCATAACCTGGACGTGCTGAAGGCCGCAGACTGGATTATCGATCTGGGGCCGGAAGGTGGCGATTCCGGGGGATACGTTGTGGCTGCGGGCACTCCGGAGGAGATTGCCGAAAGGACGGGATCGTACACGGGAAGATTCCTGGCGGGTCCACTCTCAGGCAGGCAGCTACATATCTAGCAAACATTCCGAACAAGTCTTCCGGACCCGTCCCGGGGTGAGGGAAATCTCCCCGGCCGTTTCCGTTCGGCGATCCGATGAGGCGCTTGGATCCACACAAGGCTCCTGAGATTTCCTGGCTTATCCGGAAAGGTTCTCGGCAGCATCTGCTAAGTCCTAAATGGCGTTCGGCAACGGCCCGTTGAACCGCTATAATAAGCCATGATGAGTCTTAGAATGCGTATGGTTGTTGCCGCTGGATGCCTTGCCCTGCTGTGGAGCCCGTCCGCTTATGCGATACCCGCCCAGAAAAAGGGCAAAGAGGAAAAACTGATCGAGAAAATCCAGCGCGAAAAGAACCCTGGCAAAAAGGCTCGGCTCCAGATCAAGTTGGCCAAATTGAAGCTCTCTCAAGCTGGTACGGCTTATGATCAGAAGGATTTTGCCAGAGGGAAGGCCCTCCTCCAGCAATACCTTGAGCATATTAAGACTTCCTGGGCCACTCTTCAGAGCGCCAATGGAGCCGTTAAAAAGCACCTTGAGGCTTTCAAGAAACTTGAGATCGCTCTCGGCGAGGACGAGCGTTTGCTCGAAGACATGAGACATCGCATCCCCTATCCTGAAAACGAATTTGTCGGGAAGGTTAAAGAGGAGAGCAGCGCGGTCCACGCTCAGGTGCTGGAAGCGCTCTTCCCCAGCGGATTTTCGCGAAAGCAAAGAACAAGAGGGTCGAAGCGCCCAAAGAATCCGGCGGCAGCAAAGGCTGGCGCGGCTAAATCATGAAGCATTTATTTTTCCACATAGGTCTCAGCTTCGCAATTCTTCTGTTAATGGCTCCGCTCTGTGCTCGTGCAAAAGAGAAAGATTACCTTACGTCATCCGAAGTGGACAAGTTGCGCGATGCCCAAGACCCGTCAGAACGTATCAAAGTTTACCTTTCGTTTGAACAGGACCGCATAGGTCAGATGGAAGCGGCAGAAGAATCGAATGGGGATGTCCGGGTTGGTCTCGACGAACTGCTCGAACAATACATTTCAATCGATAATGAGCTGAAAGATTGGATTCAGTACCAGTACGATCGTGACGGTGACATGAGGAAGGGTCTCCGGAGCCTCCTGGATGAAGGGCCCAAACAGTTGGAGGTGCTCCGGCACATTCAAAGCACGTTGGGACCTCGCCGCCGGGACGATTCAAGCTCGCTGCACGATGCCATTGCGGACATGAATGACACCTTGAGTGGAGCGACCGCGGCTTTGGCCGCGCAGCAGAAGAAGTTTCCGGAAATGAAGGAGAACGCGAAGGCCCAAGCGCGCGCCTTGAAGAAAGAACAGAAAGAACAAGAGAAGCTCAACAAAAAAGAACGAAAACTGAGAAATCGGCACCACAAAAACGAAAATCCTGACGATTCTGACGATAACTGATGTCACCTTCGCGACCCCGTTCCCGTTCCACAGAGCCACGGCAGATCGTGCTTCCCCTGCATTCATCCCCGTCGCCTGAGTTTGTCTTCGCCCGCGTGTTTCGACGACTGGGTATCCGGCGTTCAGTTCCGGACTTCCACATTGAATACCGCCCATTTTCCAGCCTTCGCAGCCATATTGCTCTGCAAGGGAACCGCGCCCGGGTTCGCATTTCAGATGTTCTTGCGGAAGCGCCGCTCATCGTGCTTGAAGCGCTTGCTGAAATCCTGCTTACTCAGCTCTTTCGCCGGCAAGCCTCCGAGGAAGCCCGGGAATGCTACATGGCATACGTTTTCGATCCTGCGGTTCGCCGGCGGATGGATGAGACGCGACGTGCGCGCGGGCGCGTTCGTCTGCTTCCCCCGCGCGGCAAGCGTTTTGACCTGAAGGAAATCTATTCAAATCTGAACCGCCGTTTTTTTAGTGGCGAACTCGCTCCCTGCCGAATAGGCTGGAGCACCAAACCTTCGCGGAGCGTCCTGGGCCGCTACGATCCCGCCCATCACACCATTACCATCAGCCAGAGTTTGGACTCAGAATCGGTTCCACTTGAAATTGTCGAATATCTGGTTTTTCATGAAATGCTGCATATCCGAATTCCGCTGGAGCGGCGAGGCTCGCGGCGGGTGATTCATCCCCGGGCATTTCGTGAAGCGGAAAAGAAGTTCCCGAATTATCGGCAGGTTCGTGAACGGCTGAAAAGAATTTTCTCTCAACAAGGCTGATTTCCCCCGGCGAAAAGTCGCGGGAACTGGCCTTCGCTATTTCCTGCAAGGCGATCTCTCGTAACTGAACAAGGAGGACAGATCATGGGGAAGGGAACTCTTGCTGTCACAAAACGATGCTGGCTCACCGGCTTTTTCTTGCTCTTATTCGCCGCAAGCGGACTCGCTGCAACACCGCTCAGCGTAACCTCTCCGGATGGAAACCTCACCGCTACGTTTGAACTGAAAGAGAATCCCCAGCCCTACCTCCCGGGTGTGCGCGCTTACTACCGGATTTCTTATAAGGGAGAGACCATTCTCAATGACTCGCCTTTGGGGCTCGATTTCAAAGGTGAGCCTGCGCTGGATCATGGCTTTGAGGTAACCGGTTCGCATAAAACTTCTCACGACACCACCTGGACGAACCGTTTCGGAGCAGTCCGCACCGTGAGCGATCACTACAACCAACTCACCGTCTCCCTGCGCGAGAGCCACGCGCCCGGCCGGAGCCTGGACCTCGTCTTTCGGGCTTACAATGCAGGGATTGCCTTTCGCTATTTTCTCCCCCACCAGCAAGCGCTTCAAAAGTTCACTTTGTCTTCGGAGAACACGGGCTTCTATTTCCCTGGAAATCCAAGCGCTTTCGCTCTCAATCTCGGCAGCTATACCTCAAGCTACGAAGGCGAGTTCCATAAGATCACCCTCGACCAGATCAAGCCAGCCTCGATCGTGGGTATTCCTCTCCTGGTCCACACGACAAGCGGCCCCTGGGCGGCGATCCTCGAAGCGCACCTGGAAGATTACGCCGGGATGTACCTGGGTGGAGTGCGCGGCATTCCAGGCGCTTTGATGAGCAAGCTGTCGCCCCTGCCGGATCACTCGGATGAGGCGTTCGTTGGTTCCACTCCCAAAGCCACCGCGTGGGACGTTGTGATGGTCAATTCCGCTCCCGGCGGGTTGATTCAGTCTGACGACATGATTTTGAACTTGAATCCGCCTTGCGCTCTTGCCGACTCCTCGTGGATCAAACCCGGCAAGGCCGCCTGGGACTGGTGGTCGGGCGATTACGCTGCCGGAGTCAGCTTCAAGCCTGGCATGAACACTGCCACGATGGAGCATTACATTGACTTTGCTTCAAAAGCTCACCTCCACTATATGCTGATTGATGCCGGGTGGTCGGCGAGAAACGACATTACTCGCACGGCCCCTTCGATCGACATGCCTGCGATCATCGCTTACGCCAAGAAGCGGCACGTGCGAGTCCTGGTCTGGTTGCATTGGACTGCGGTCAAGAAACAGATGGACCAGGCCTTTCCCCTTTATGAGAAGTGGGGATTGGCGGGAATTAAAATGGACTTTATGAACCGGAATGACCAGGAGATGGTGAATTTTTACCACCGTGTCGTGAAGGAGGCCGCCCGTTACCATCTGGTTGTGGATTTTCACGGAGCGTATCCTCCCGCGGGTCTGCGCCGCACCTATCCCAATCTGCTCACCCGGGAAGGCGTGATGGGGCTGGAATACAACAAATGGAGCTATCGCGACACGCCCGTCCACAACGTCACGATTCCCTTCACGCGGATGCTTGCCGGGCCCATGGATTTCACTCCTGGGTGCTTTAACAATGCTACGCGGGAGCAGTTTAAGCCTCGCAACGTCCAGCCGATGTGCCAGACCACTCGTGCTCAGCAGTTGGCCATGTATGCGGTCTTCCTCAGCCCCCTGGAGATGCTTTCCGACTATCCCGAAAATTACTTGAACCAGCCTGGCTTCGAGTTCCTGGAGAAAGCCCCGACGGTGTGGGATGAGACCCGGGTACTGAACGGGGAGCCCTCGGAGTATGTCACCATCGCACGCCGCAACGGCGACGAGTGGTACCTGGGCAGCATGACGAATTGGACGGCCCGGGATTTGACCGTTCCTCTCAGCTTTCTAGGCCCCGGCGAGTGGAACGCACAGATCTTTGCGGACGGCCCTGACGCCAATCAGAACGCCAAGAGTCTCAGCATCACGACAAAACGCGTGACGGCAAAGGACACGCTTCCTCTCCATCTCTCTTCGGGTGGCGGGGCAGCGGTCATCTTTACGCCGGCCCATTAACGGAACAACACCTCGATCATCCGGACGCCGGGTGGGCGGCGAAACGGTTGACTCGTTTTTCGGCTAGGTGAGTTGGAACTCGATGTTCGCGGACGAGTTGTCCTTCTGGAGGGCTGAATAGATGGGCTGGCACCGTCGGTATTGATCGACAAAACCAAGACCTCCAAACCCTCGATGCGGAGCAGGCCGGGGCACAGTGAGTTTGGTGCACAGCGGGAAGGCGTGCGATCGGCAGGGCGCGTAGCACCAATAGAGCATGTCCGCGATCCGGCAATCGAAAGCAGGTGGACGTGGCGCCCGCCATGAGAAACCTTTTTCCAGGGTTTACCAGCGAAGGCGCACAGTTGGTAATACGCCCCGAAATGTTCGATGCATTTAATCACGTGAATCTGATAGGCTGGGATACCAACTTTGCCCGTGGATTGTTGGGCAATGCCACTGGGACCCGGCAAGGTGAGAATGTCCGCGCGCCGGCCCGATAGGGAGATGCAGATTTTTGGGTTATACTTCCTCCCTCGCGTACCCGGTTCGGCATTGTAACCCGGAGGACGAAAGAGCATGGTCAATGGAAGCCCGACGCCAGCAAGCCGGACAAGGAACTGCCGTGTGGCAAGGGGAAAACTCTGGTGCGCGATGCTCCTCATGGGCCTTCTCATTTGTAAATGGAGTGTCGCCTCTCTTGCGGGCAACAGCGCTTACGATGAGCCGTTCCGTCCGCAGTTTCACTTCACTCCCCGCAAGAACTGGATGAACGATCCCAACGGTCTCGTCTATTACAAAGGTGAGTACCATCTCTTCTTCCAATACAATCCTTTCGGAAACGAATGGGGACACATGAGCTGGGGCCATACTGTCAGCCGGGACCTTGTGCACTGGAGGCAGCTTCCGGTGGCGATTCCCGAAGCGCACCGGGTGATGATCTTTTCCGGAAGCGCCGTGGTGGACTGGCATAATTCCAGCGGATTCTGCAAGGGTTCGACTCCCGGTGATGACTCCTGCCTGGTTGCCATTTACGCCGGCTACACAGGCAAGATCCAGGATCAGAACGTCGCTTACAGTAATGACCGCGGGCGCACCTGGACTAAGTATTCCGGCAATCCGGTTATCAATCTTCATCTGGCGAACTTTCGCGATCCCAAGGTTTTCTGGTACCAGCCGGGCCACAAGTGGGTGATGGTGACGGTGCTTTCGGCCGAGCACAAGGTGAGGCTGTTCAGTTCGACGGACCTCAAGCACTGGACCGCCCTCAGCGACTTTGGGCCGGAAGGAGCGGTGGGCGGCGCCTGGGAATGCCCGGATCTGTTCAAGCTCCCGGTTGAGAATGAACCCGGCCAGAGCCGGTGGGTTCTCAGCATCAACCTGAATCCCGGCGGGGTGGCAGGAGGATCGGGCAACCAGTACTTTGTCGGCGAGTTTAATGGAACAAAGTTCGTTGATCAGAATCCCGGCAGCAAGGTGCTCTGGGCGGACTACGGGAAGGACTTTTATGCCTCGACGTCGTTCGCGGATATCCCATCCTCCGACGGACGCCGCATCTGGATGGGCTGGCTGGGCAACTGGGAATACGCTGCCCGCGTCCCCACATCTCCCTGGCGAGGCATCCAGTCGATCCCGCGCGTCCTCAAGCTGCGACGCTTCCCCCAGGGAATCCGCTTGGTGCAGGAGCCCGTTGAGGAACTCAAGGTCCTGCGCGGACGGCATGTCGCTATCGAAGATCAGAGTATCGAGGCGGCTAATCGCACCCTGCAATCGAAAAAGGTCAGGGGTGACACGCTTGAAATCGAGGCCACCATCCGGCCGGGACAAGCCCGCTCCTTCGGGCTGGAAATACGAAAGGGCCCTTCAGAGGAAACCACCATCGGCATTGATCGAGCGAAGTCGGAGCTGTTTGTCGATCGCACCCACTCCGGGGATACCACGTTCGACCCGAAGTTTCCAGGTCGTCAGACCGCGCCCCTGAGCCTGGCGAACGGGAAAGCGGTAGAGCTGCACATTTTTGTTGACCGTTGCTCGGTGGAAGTTTTTGCTGATCATGGCAAGCGAGTCATTTCAGACCTGATATTTCCCTCGCTGGCCAGTCACGGCATTGAATTGTTTTCGAAGGGTGGGGAGGCAAAAATCGTGAAGCTGGACGTCTGGAACCTGAAGTCGGCCTGTCTATTTCGTCAGTGCGGTTGGATGCGACGAGCGTGGTGACCGGGTGCTCGAACGAATGGCGCAAATGGGGCTCTCCACACGCTTTGTCCGCCGTGTCGAAGGATATGCCACGGGCATCGCTTCGGTCAGCTTGAATGCCGAAGGACAACCGAGCTTCCGGATCCACCGCCCCGCCGCCTATGATTTCCCGGAGCTGACAGAGGCGGATCTCCAGGATCTCCTCTCGCCTGTGCCGGACTGGATCTACTATGGGACCCTGCTCCAGATGAGCGCGCAGGCGCACGAGGTGACCCGAAAGCTGCTAGCCTCAAATTGCGGGGCCCGCAATTTCTATGACATCAACCTTCGGCCCGACTGCTATCGGCCGCAGCTCGTGCGCGATTTGATGTCGCAGGCGACGGTCGTCAAGCTGAATGACGAAGAGGTTCCTGCCGTCGATCAAATGCAAGGGCGATCCCATTCCACCCTGGAAGGGTTCTGTCGAGACTACGCAGAGGAGGTGGGCTGGGAAGCGGTCTGTGTCACGCGCGGGTCCGAAGGGTGTGCCCTCTTAATGGGTGATGACTTTGTCGAATCGCCGGGCTATAAGACCACGGTGGTCGATACGGTCGGCGCCGGCGACGCCTTTGCGGCGGCCTTTCTGCACGGTTTGGGCAACCGCTGGCCTGCTGTTTGGTTTCGATACGGCGGTGATTGCCGGGACGACGCACGGATTGAGCGAGAAGTACCACCTTTCGCCCGGCCTCCTGGGGATGACGGTTGCCATCGCGCTTTGGGGCGCAATCGTCGGGGCGATGTTTGCCGGAATCCCCGGCGAGCGGTTTGGCCGCCGTAACAGCCTGCGAGTGCTGGCGACGCTCTACCTGGTCTCGGCGCTCGGCTGCGCCTTCGCGTGGGGATGGTACCCGCTGTTGTTCTTTCGCTTTGTAGGAGGGCTGGGGATCGGTGGGTCCTCGGTGCTCGGGCCGATGTACATCGCGGAGATCTCGCCGGCCAGGTTGCGGGGACGGTTGGTGGGGCTGTTTCAATTCAATGTGGTTTTCGGCATTCTGCTGGCGTACTTCTCGAACTACCTGATCGCCCTCATGAATTTCGGTGCTCTCGAATGGCGGTGGATGCTGGGCGTTGCAGCAATTCCGGCAGGTCTGTTCCTGCTGATGCTTCTCGGCATTCCGCAGAGCCCGCGTTGGCTGGCAGGGAAGCGGCGCGTGGATGAAGCGCGAGGAGTGCTGCAACTGGTCGGAGAAGAAAACAGCGAACAGGAACTCGAAGAGATCCTAGAATCGATGCACCTGGAGCGTGTAAAGGAACCGCTGTTTTCCGGGAAGTACCGGCTGCCCATTTTTCTCGCCGTGTCGATTGGCGTGTTCAACCAGCTTGCCGGCATCAACGCGATTCTCTATTACCTGAATGACATCTTCGCCCGCGCCGGCTTCAGCGCGCTGTCCGGAGATGTCCAGGCTGTGGCCGTCGGCGCCACCAATCTGGTGTTTACGGTGATCGCCATGGCAGTGATCGACCGGATCGGGCGCAAGATGCTTCTGCTGATCGGATCGGTAGGGACCGCCGCATGCCTGGCCGGAGTGGCTGCGGTTTTCTTCACCTCGCGCCATGAGGGTCTGCTGGTCTGGCTGCTGATGGGGTACATTGCCTTCTTTGCGATTTCCCAGGGAGCTGTCATCTGGGTCTACATCAGTGAAGTCTTTCCCAACCGCGTCCGGGCCAAAGGGCAGAGTCTCGGCAGCGCCTCCAACTGGCTTGCCAACGCGGTGATTTCTGCGGTGTTTCCCTTGATGGCCGTTGCGTCCGGCGCCTATCCGTTCGTCTTCTTTTCCGTCATGATGGTGGTGCAGTTCTTTATGGTCCTCTTCATATACCCGGAGACCAAGGGCCTGACCCTGGAGGAAATGCAAAGAAAACTCCGAATCCCTGGAGAAGAACCCCTTCAAATGAGGGCAGACGCAAGGTGAGGTAAATTGGGTCTTTTATGGAACAAGAAGGAAGTGCGGGGAACTTTTTCGCCCTTGTTAGACGGTTCCTTTCGACGCGTCGTCTAACAGGGACAGCCACAAACAGTCGTCCCCGATTCTCTGCTTGACTTGCCTTGTGCTGGATCGTATTTCTGTCTCCGCCCTGGGAAATCGATATCCTGAACCGTGGCTGATTGAGGATTCGCCCTGAGACAATCGTCTGGACCTCCGATCTCTAGCACATTGTCCATCCCAAGTTCCTCATGCGGGCCAATATCTCGGTCCTCCTGGCCCGGGTGCTTCATGATTTGATACGACCTGCTCGCTTGTGTCATAATCCAGCGTGAAACTCTGTGAAGGCGTCGGGACGGGCAGGCTTTGCACATGAAGAATCCCCGGGGATTTTTACTAGGGGCGGGACTGGGCTTTACGCTAATCGTTAGCCTGGGCAGCGTTAGTTTATGGAGCCAATCCAAGGCCCATAGGGCAGGAACCGTCCAGACCACTTCGCCGGAAACCAACAACAAGATCGCCGGGCAAGCCGAGCGCGCATTCAATGCCGGCAACTACAAAGACGCTATAAAGTTTTACAAAGAGCTGGTCAAAACGGCGCCCAGGGTGGCTGAAATTCATTCCAATCTTGCTGTCGCATACTATCTTTCCGGCCAATTCGCAGACGCGGCGCATGAAGCCCGAATTGCACTCAAGCTCAAACCCACACTCCTCAACGCGCATTACTTTCTTGGCGCAAGCCTTGCCGAAAGTGGTTACTGCAAGGAGGCTTTGCCTTACCTGGAAAAGGACTTTTCCCGCGTCAAAGACGCAAAATTAAGGCGCATTATCGGGACCGATACGCTGCGCTGCTCCATGGTCCTGAACCATGTGGACAAAGCTATCGACTATGATCAGATTCTCACCCGTGAGTTTCCAGACGATCCCGAAATCCTTTACCTTACCACGCACATGTTTTCCGATCTTTCAATGCGGGCCTCGCAGCGCCTGCTGGGGACCTCGCCGAGTTCATACCAGGTCCACCGCATGAATGCGGAAATTCTGGAACTGCAGGGGAAGCCGCAGGACGCCATCGCAGAATACCGCAAGGTCCTCAAACTCGACCCCCACGTGCCGGGTATTCATTATGAAATCGGCAAGCTCCTGCTCCAGCAAAGCCACGATTTAGCAACTTTGCACGAGGCGAAGAAGGAGTTTGATGCCGAATTGCAGATCGATTCCGGGAACGCCCAGGCGGAGTATCGACTGGGGGAGATTGACAGCACGGTTCGCAACTGGAATGATGCGATCACCCATCTCGGTAAGGCCGTCAAACTGGATCCGCAAATGGTGCCGGCCCTGGTCAGATTGGGAGAAGCCTATGCTTCCGCAGGCCGTGTGAAAGATGCGATCGCACCGCTCAAACGCGCGATAGAACTCGACCCCAATAATGTTGATGCACACTATCGCTTATCTTTCGTGTATCGTCGTCTTGGACGCAATCAGGAAGCAGACCAGCAACTTGCAGCGTATAAGAAGGCCTATGAAATGGTCCTTAAATACAAGCAGAGGATTCGGACGGGAGTAGTGGGGGACGTCACGAAATCAGAAGCCGGCACTCAAGATCATTAGTGCCGGAATATTCCTGGGCCCCATGCGTTAGTCCTGCGACCCCATGAACAGAAGAGGTTTTTTCAGATCCATTTTGTCAGCCGGAGCTGTTCTCTGGCCTCTGGCCAGGTTGCATGCCCAGGGGATGGCTTCGCGGGGCGTGCTTCCTGCGCCGCGGCCGAAATTCTCCGGCCGCCCATGGCCTGTAACCTTTACAGATGTTGCGCCCCACGCCAATCTTATCGTTCCGGTGGTCTACGGGGAAGAATACGTCAAGCACTATATATTCGAGGCGAACGGGCCAGGCGTTGCATTCTATGATTACGATAACGACGGATGGCTTGACGCTTTTGTCCCCAGTGGGACGCTGGAAGGAGGATTACCTCCCGGCCAGCCACCTCCGACAAACCACCTTTACCATAATAACCGTGACGGAACATTCACCGACGTGACGGGAAAGGCCGGCCTGACGCGTACTGGCTGGTGCTATGGTGTCTGCATTGGCGACTACGACAACGACGGATACGACGACCTCTTCCTGACGTACTACGGTAAGAACGTTCTTTATCACAACAACGGAGATGGGACCTTCACTGACGTTACCCAGAAGGCAGGGCTCGGGCAGTCTCAAACACGCTTCTCAACGGGATGTACCTTCATCGATTATGACCGGGATGGACACCTGGACCTTTTCGTGTCCCGCTACATCGACTATGATTTCGCGAAAGGTCCGGTGGGCGGAAAGAGCCAGGCCTGCAAGTTCGAGGGAGTACCCGTCGCCTGCGGCCCGATGGGCTTACCTAAGGAAACCTGCTCGCTTTACCACAATAACGGCAACGGGACCTTTACTGAAGTGACCGAAAAGGCGGGGATTGCAAAAGGTGGGCGTCGTTACGGGCTTACAGCCGTATCATTCGATTACAACAATGATGGCTGGCCCGATATCTTCGTCGCCTGTGACTCCACTCCCAATCTTCTCTTTCGTAACAACCATGACGGGACTTTCACCGAAATCGGAATGGAAGCCGGCTGTGCGGTGAACTCTGATGGACAGGTGCAATCCGGGATGGGCGTGGCAGTGGGGGATTACGATGCTGACGGCTATCTTGACTTATTCCTTCCGCACTTCAGTGGCGACACGCCGATCCTCTATCACAACATCGGAGGAAAATACTTTGACGACGCCACCTACGCGGCGGGCCTTGCGGTCAATACCAGATACGTTTGCTGGGGTGTTGGTTTTGAAGACTTAGACAACGACGGCTGGCTCGACATTTTTCACGTCACCGGGACTGTCTATCCTGCGGTTGAAAAGGTCCATCCGGACTACAAGTTCAAAACGCAACGAGTGGTCTACCGCAATCTCGGCAACGGAAATTTCGAGGAGGTTTCCAACCTGTGTGGACCGGCAGTCCTGCAGCCCCATTCGAGCCGGGGCTGCGCTTTTGGTGATTTCAACAATGATGGCAGCCTGGATGTCCTGATCATCAATCTTAGCGAGCCGCCTTCTCTTCTCAGAAACAACAATACGAGTGACAATCACTGGCTGGTCGTGAAGCCCATCGGCACGCGCTCAAACCGCTCTGCCATCGGCGCCCGAATCATTGCTACCGCGAACGGCCATCGGCAGATTCGAGAGGTAATGAGCGGGTCCAGTTACATTTCTCAAAGCGATTTTCGGCAGCATTTCGGGCTTGGGAAAAACGGTAAGGTCGACTCCGTGGAAGTGCGGTGGCCGAGCGGCCACGTTGACCGCCTGTCAGGTATAGAAGCCAATCAGTTTATCGTGATCCGGGAAGCGGAAGGGCTGGTCCGCTCATGACGAGCGGATTTCCTCTCTTCGGGAGCGGTGACGCGATCGCAGTTATCACTCACCGTGCAATCCTCAGCGGGAGGCAGCTTGGGAAGAGAGAACACCGGCAGCTTCCATCTGTTTCATGACGGTCCGAATTCTGGGAGCAAAGGGGCCCTTCGGCTTCGCCCGGAGGTAGGCCTTCATTTCGCGATAAGCATCGTCGTATTTGGATTCCTTAAGGTAAACATCCGCTAATTTGACATGCAGGATCGGGGGCGGTGTCTTATTCAATGAGGATACCTCGCGAAACTCCTTCTCAGCTTCCCCGTAATCCTTCATTCCGAAATGCGCGATTCCCATTTCATAGTGGAACTGCCAGGAGTCGGGCGAGTGCGCGAGCCCCTGCTTGAGGATTTTCGCACTCTCTGTGTATTGCTTCTCAGCGTTTAATAGCTGGGCCAACTCTTCATAGGCATTCAGGAAAGAACTGTCGCACCTAATTGCTTTCCTCAGTCGGTTCTCCGCCTCGGAGAGATGTGCCTTCCTGACAATCAAAGTTGTGGCCATGTCAGTCTGGGCTCGGGCGTAACACGGGTAGTCCTGTGTTGCTTGCTCAAAGTGACGCTGAGCCTCCGAAAAGTGATGCGCCCTGAAAGCACGTTGTCCTTTGCGATATTCCTTTCTTGCTCGTTCCGGAATTTTCAGTTCCGCTACGGAGGTCACGGCACCCTTGTTTTCCTGGGTCTTGTTCTTGGGAGTCAGGCGAAAATTAGCGGTGACGTTGTCACCCGAGTGCCGAAGGTTGGCTTCCCTCTCTGCAGTTTGAAATCCGGTCGCGGACACCACCAGGTGATAGTCGATCTTGTATATGTTGTCGAACTCATAATGCCCACTGGAGTCTGCAGGCTGTTGAGCAACTAACTGGCCTTCGTTGGTTTCCAGGCGTACGGTCACGCCGAATGGAATTATCGCGCCGTCCCGGGTTGTCACTTGCCCACTGATTGAGGCGATACCCTGACAAATCAGGGCAGGGGCCTGTCCGAAAAGGATCGGAAAGACTACGAGTACCGAGACGACTACTTTCCTCCACGAAACTAATCGGAGTGATTGCATTGGTCGTCCTCAGACAAGGAATGGTTGAGCTTTATTTCCCCCTATCTTGAGGATACTATCTAACGCCTCGGCTCGTGTCAAGCAAGCCTACCAACTGGATTACTTGGTCACAGCTATTTGCCTACCAAGGCCACCGTAGAAGCTGATTCCCGCACCACCTACATTCGCCATGACAGACTTGTGCGATGGGCCGTTCACGGCGAACGGCGGACTTGCTACCTCCCTGCGGGGACCGAGCCCGCCGCAATGTTCCACCCGTTGATGGCCACGTAGGGCGTTGCGCCCTGCAGGGCGGCTTTCGAATAGCTGGCTGTAATCTCCCTCTCTTCTCCCGGCATCAGCTCAAAGTAGTTGTTTTGCCAGAACACCGGCAGGATCTCGTCGCCGTGGTCGTTCTTGTTCACGCGAAGGTGAATGAAGAAAGCCAGATGCGATGAGGGATTCCGGACCGTCACCTGGGTTACATCCCGGTCGCCCTCTTGGCGCGTCGTGGCCCGAACGTCCAGCCGCACCTCAGGAAGGCTGTTCAGCCCCGTGAAGTCTGCGTAGGAACTAGTCGGTGTGTAGTACCACTTTGACTTCTGCCAGTCCAGAACGTCCGGCTTGGTGGAGAGCCAGTAGAAATTAGTGCTCTCCAGTTTTCCCGCCGAATCCTTCAGAGTCAGGCGGAGGAAGTAGGTGGTTGAAAGGTCGTTCAGCTTGGGCAATTCGAACACTCGCGTGCTGCTGTTTGGCTCAATGTTGACAGTCTGTTCCTTCGAAAACACCTTCTTCAGGTTGATGTCATAAACCGTGGCGCTGACCTCGAACTTCTGGTACGGGTGCAGTTGCGAATTTACCACCACCACCGACTGGTCGTCATAGGAGTACTGCACGTGGAGTGGTTCGCACGCCTTCTTGGTTCCGAAGTAACCACCAGCCGGGCGCAGGTAGTAGTCGTAAAGGTGCCAGATCAGGCCCGGCCACGCATTGTTGAGCATCCACTGGATGACGCCAGTCGAGACGAACTTGTTCCGGCGGAAGCCCTCGAACATCGCGCGCTGGCCTTCATAAGTCATTAGTTGAGACTCCTCGGCGTATTTCTCAACGTTAGTTGGTTTGCCGTAGCGCGCATCCATCGCATTGTTAAAGACGGTCAGGTGCTGGAACTGCCCGCCGCCGGCGTGAAAATTCCAGACCGGGTTGATCGGCCACAGGTCCTTTTCCGGCATCATCATTTTCAGCGAGGACACCGGAGGCACGGCCGGGCCGGGACTGATCTCTGTCGCGAATCCCCACGCCCCTCCATGCTTGGTATCGAGCAGCCAGTAATTTGGAGGAACCCACTGGTAAGGCCCGTTCATCTTCACTCCGGACTCCCCGGTCACCGTGGTCGGCCGCGCCGTGGCCGACGACTGGTGAGGATTGGGCCAATGGGTTTCAGCCAGAATCTTCAGATACATCCTCTCGACGCGCGGCGGCGGCGGGTTGTCACTTCCGTAGAGCCAGTCCAGCATGCAGGGATGGTTGCGCAGGCGGCGGATCTGGTCCCGCAGCGAGTCGCCCGCCACGGTGTAATTCTCGGCTTTCCAGGTCTTCCACTTTTCCCAATGGTCGCAACAACACCAGCCGGCCAGCACCAGAATTCCGTATCGGTCACAAAGATCGAAGAAGTGGTTGTCAACGATCTTTCCTTCCAGCCGGATCGTGTTCAGGTGCATGTCCTTGACGTACTGGATCTCCTCTTCGGTCTTTTTCGGATTGAAGCGCAGCATCATGTCCGGAGACCAGCCGGCGCCGAGAATCAGAATCGGCTTGCCGTTCACCATGAACTCGCGATAGCCGTGCGAGTTGAGCTCGGAAGTGATTTCGCGAATCCCGAACTGGACGTCGTGGCTGTCGGAAACCTCGCCGCCGGTTTCAAACTGCAGCTTGAGGTGATAGAGATTCTGAGGGCCCATCTGCCACGGCCACCACAGGCGGGGGTGGTGGAAGTTCAGTTGCGAAAAATGAGTGGGATCAAGAGTGACGTCGCGCGTCTCATGCGGCTTCAGTTCCACTTCCTGCTGGAACTCTACTTCTCCGATGCTCCCCTTCAGCACCCCGCGGACATCATGGTCGGTCGCGTTCTCAAGCCCCGCCCGGATGGTGAGATGCGCCACATCGAGATTCGGCAGGTCGAACTTCGTCTCTACCTGCGGATACTGAACGGCCACGGGCCCCGTTGCCGTTATCGAGACACCACGCCACAATCCCATGTCCTTGTCGGGAGGTGCCGGGTTCCAGTCCACAAAGGTGATGCCCAGATCGTCGTAGTGCGGAGCGGAAACCTCAACAGCCAGAGTATTCGTCTTGCCCGGCTGGGCCGCGGCTGTCACGTTGAAGTCATAGGTCCGCCACATACCCACCACCTGGGAGGGGCCAGCAATCTGGTGTCCGTTCAGCCAGATGGTGGCGCGGTAATTGATGCCGCCAAAGTGCAGCCAGATCTGCTTTCCCGCAAAGCTTGCGGGCAATTCGAAACTTGTCCGGTACCACCAAGGCACTTTGAACGGACTGTCTTCCGGCATGTGAAGGTTTGAAAAGTTGGCGCCAATCGGGTAGCTGGTGCCGGGGATGTAGCGCAGATTCATCCCGAAATAAGGATCGCGGTAGACGTTGTTCTTTACCAGCGCGGCCAGCACCGTGGAAGGAACGTCGGTCTTGTACCAGCCGGAGGGATGGAACTCGCTTTGCGAAACGGCGCTTCCTTTCTCAGGCACTTGAGCGGACGACTGCAGCTCCCAGCCCTGAGACAGTGTGAGACGAAGCGACCCGGACCGCGTCCCTCCAGCCTGCGCGGCAAACATGGACCCTGCTCCAACAAACAGTGATAAGAGAAACACACCAGCACGCACCCGCATGATACCCTCCCTGACATATTGAATCGCGACTCGTTTAGCCCGCCATTATACAGCAAACCGGGATGTTTTGACCCTACATTCCGGATTCAGTGTCGCAGAAGTCTGTTGTGAAAACGACCGAACATCGCGAGGGTCCGATGAGTTGTAAGACCGCAATGCGCCGCACGACACTGGGCCAAAGAAAACACATGCGACAACAAACCCTCTGGATTTCCAACAGCCAGGTCGCGGAGCGGCTATCCCATCCCTCCTGCGAACGTCTCGATACCTCCAGGCGCGCGATCAATCTGGCGACTTTGTCGTGAAGATTTGTGCAAAGTTTCAAACACCCGGGTTAAGTATTCAGGAACGGCCCTCCCAAATAAAACAATCCAGTCATTTTTTGCTGTAGTACACTACCGGGTTTTGTTAGAGTTCTCTCTACAGGGAGGCGACATGGCTCAAGGCACAACGACATCTTACAGGCTAAGGCTTAGACAGTGGGTGGTCATCCTGGTGCTGCCAATAGCGGTTCCATTTATGCTGACATGCAGCAACCAGCCGGCATTGCATGGCAAAGCCAAAGTCAACCAGTTGCTGAACAAAATGAGCTTGTCTGAAAAGATCAAGATGGTTCATGGCGTAAAAGAAGATCCAGCCACCTACCAGGGGCAAGCCGGCTATTTGGCTGGAAACGCTAACCTGGGCATTCCCGGGATGCGGCTGGCGGACGGGCCTCCGGGCGTGTTGACCCGGCACCGCTCCACGGCGCCAACCGCGACGATGGGGCTGGCGGCAACCTTCAGTCCGGAGGATGCGCGCTTGAATGGGGTCGTTATTGGCCGCGATGCCCGCGCTTTGGGGATTGATGTGTCCTTGCAACCGTTTATTAATATTTTTCGTGATCCGACCTGGGACCGCGCTTACAACCTCTATGGTGAAGATCCGTTGCTCGTCGGAGCGATAGGAGCCGCGGAGGCGCGTGGCATCCAGAGCCAGGGAGTTATGGCCCAGGCCAAGCACTATGTTGCTTACAATGGCGGCGACAACGTGGTGGTGGGCCAACAGGCTTTGCACGAAATTTATGCGCAACCGTTTGCCGACACTGTAAAGGCCGGCGTGGCCTCCATCATGTGCTCGTATAACCAGGTCAATGGAGCCTATGCCTGCGGCAATCCGAACACCTTGAAGACTGTGTTGAAACAGGAAATCGCGTTCAACGGTTTTGTTACCTCCGACTGGGGCGCGACTCACGCCACCACTTTTGTGAATGACGGCTTGGATCTGGAGATGCCGGGCACGGGAATTCCGTTCTTGCCCTGCTATTTCTGCGCCACGGTCCCGCCTCCTCCCCCAGCGGAACGCAGGAGGCAGGCCGCGAGCATGTTTTTCTCCTCGCACATTCCCGAAGAGCCACCGCGACATTTCAACTTCGGCGGATTTCTTCACATGGCGCGGCCGGAAGGCATGCTTGCGGCAATCAAGGCAGGCAAGGTGAAGCCGGAGCAGATTACGGCGGCGGCGCGCCGAATTTTGCTGCAGGAGGACCGCTTCGGATGGCTGAACGGAAAGGTGAAACACAACGTCACGACAGTGCCATTTGATGAGGACGTGAAGATCGTGCAGAAGACGGCGGAAGACGCAGCTGTTCTGCTGAAAAACCAGGATCATGCCTTGCCCCTGACTCCGCAGGACCTGAAATCGCTGGCGCTGATCGGGCCTGGCGCGGGCCAAACCATTACCATTGGCGAGTCGGGCGAGAAAGCCTTGGGCTTTCCCAGCCGGGACCTAGGCCCTTTGGCTGCGTTGAAGCAAGCCACGGCGAGTGTGGCCGACCGGCACATTACCTATGCCGTGGCCGATGATATGACCGGAAGCCCCATTCCTGCTGGCCGCCTCTCCAACGACGGGCACCCCGGATTGCTACGGGAAGATGCGCACGGGAACAAGGCGGGGGTCGATCCGATTTTGGATTTCACCGAAAAGAATGGAAACGCTCTGCCCACCAAAAGCAGCTTCAGCTGGCGCGGTAACCTGAACATTCCCAGCACGGGAGAGTACTGGATTTATGTGCAGCTGATGGGCTGCTCCGCACAACTCAAGATTGATGGCAAACTGCAAGCGCGCAGTGCCGGGTTGTTGGTTCACGGTGATTATATCCAGGCCGCACAGGACAATGTTCTTCCGACCACCGACAACCTGGACAACGTACGGGTCGCGCTGCACCTGACCGCCGGGAATCATCCCCTCCTGCTGACCGAGCAGGGCGACGCGTCAGGACGGCCCGTGCAGATCAGACTGAGCTGGATGACGCCACAGCAGCGTCAACTCGACTACCAGGCGGCCTTGCGAGCTGCGCGGCAAGCGAAAACCGTCGTGGTGTTTGCCTGGGGTCGGGGACGGCCGGATTTTGCGTTGCCGGGCGATCAGGATAAGTTGATCTCGGCCATTGCAAAGATCAATCCCAACACCATCGTCGTGCTCAATACCAGCCAGCCGTCCGCGCTGCCGTGGCTGAAGCAGGTGAAAGCCGTGCTGGAAATGTGGTACCCCGGCGACGGGGGAGGGGTCGCTACCGCGAATGTGCTCCTGGGACGCAACAACCCGGCGGGGCGCCTGCCCTTCACTTGGGCAAAGCGCCTGGATCAATACGTTTCCCACGATCCCGCGCATCCGGAGCGCAGTTCGAAAGGCGTTGACGGCGTTACCAAATTTTCAGAGGGAATCTTTGTCGGTTATCGATGGTTCGACCACAAGGATATCCAACCGCTCTTCCCGTTTGGCTATGGGCTCTCTTATACCAAGTTCCGTTATTCGAATCTTAAGACTGAACCAGCGGACGACGGTGGATTGGTCGTTCGCTTTTCGGTCCAGAACATCGGAAAGGCTTACGGCGATGATGTGCCGCAGGTCTATCTGGGAGCACCCGAAAAGCCGCCTTCCGGCGCGCAGTTTGCGGTGCGGGCGTTGGCGGGTTTTGACCGGATTGGGTTGCAGCCCGGGCAGAGCCGGGTGGGTGAGATTCACGTGCCCTCGCGGCAGTTGCAGTACTGGTCTGATACGACTAACAGCTGGGAGACAGCTAAAGGCAGCCGGATCGTGTACGTCGGCTCATCGTCGCGCGATCTGTTGCTGCACCAGCAGATCACGGTTCCGTTAAAGCCTGCACCGCAGGCTCGCTGAGAGAGCAGGTTTTACCGCGTCGCGCACGCTCGACAGGGCAGTGGACTGACCGGACGCCGGCTCGCGGGGTTTACGTTCTTGTAGGTGCAGACCCTTGCGTCTGACGTCTGTTCGAACCCATGTCCTTGAAGAGCTCTGCACACGTTTACGCCGCATGTGGTCCGTTGGAATCAATCCCACATGCATCGAGCGCCGGAAAGTAATATAATCTGTTGAAGTAAGGTGCTATGAAATCTTTACTTCTGGCGCTGGCGATTGTTCTTGGTGCTCCAGGACCGCGGCTCTTCCAAATGAAGGACAGCCCTAGGGAGTGTGCGGGCAACGTCCCCTCAAAAGGCACTGAAGTCTACACGAAGCAGGCGGCTCTAATAAACGCCGACGCGGTCTTCCAACCCAGTGACGAGAAGTCAGGAGCTTCCCGACATGTGAGCCGAAACAGGGAGGCCGTTAATTCTGAGCAAGGCTGGGAACTAGCTTCGGCTTTCCCCCGTGGGAACCAGGGTGGAAATGATTCGTCCGGCACCAATGTTTCCAACCGCCCTGAAAAGCCTGCGGCGCCAAGGGCTATCTTTGACCAAGCGGAAAAGGCCTTGCGTGAGGGCCGGTATAAGCAGGCGGAAGCCGGTTTTCGGCGGGTGCTGAAGACTCAGCCCCGACTGGTGCCGGCGTACATTGATCTCGGAGTGATTTGCCTGCGTACACGAAGGTTCGACGAAGCGATCCATTATTTCCAGACCGCTCGGAGGCTCGCGCCAAACGTTGCCGGCCTGAACCTGGATCTTGGGCTGGCCTATTATCAGAAGACGGATTTTCAAGATGCCATACCGGCATTTGCGGCGGTGCTGAAAGCTCAACCGGACAACCTGCAGGCCGAATATCTGGCAGGCCTGTGCCACTTTATGCTGAACCAATTCCAGCAAGCCGTGGAATTGCTCCAACCGCTCTGGGACAAAGAAAACAAGAATCTGGACTATCTCTTTATCCTGGGCATTTCGTACGGCAAACTGAAGCGCACGGAGGAGTGCAACAAAGTCTTCGGACAGCTTGTCCAGGTGGGGGGCGACAGCCCTCATTTCCATCTTCTCCTGGGAAGAGCTTACGAGGGACTTTACTGGAATGTACCGGCGCGCAAGGAATTGGAGAAAGCGGTGAAAGGCGATCCCAAGCTGCCGGAAGCGCATTATTACCTCGGGATTGTCGAGATGCGGCTGGGAAACCTGAAGGAGGCCGCCCGGGATTTCGATGCCGAGATCGCGATCGATCCGGATGCTCCCTGGGGCTACCAGAAGCGCGGCGATGTGGATCTCCAGCTAAATGATGTCGAGCACGCGATTCAAGCTTTTCGAGAGGCCCTCAAGCGAAATCCCAATCTGCCGGAATCGCTCGACGGCCTCGGGAAGGTGTACTTCAAACAGAAGAAATTCGCACTGGCTCTCCACTATTATCAGAAGGCCGAGGCGCTTGCTCCGAAAAAGGCTGATTACCACTACCAACTGGGACAGGCCTACTTGAAACTCGGCAACAAAGCCGCCGCCCACCGCGAGTTTGCCGTCACACAGAAGTTGCAGGCCGCCCAACTTCAGCATCAGCAGAACACCATGCAGTCTCTCCATCCATCCGCTACACGCTGAAGTAGTTTCGGAACGTTCGGCTGCGGCAGGCACAAGCGTGCCTGCAAGGCGCTAGCCGGTTGTTGAAAAGTGCTTCGAAACAGTGTCATCCCGAGCCCGTTCGCCCTCCACTTGCGGACGACCCTGAACGAAGTGAAGGGGCTCAGGATAAACTTCGCGAGGAATCTCGCCTTGTAATCACAGGACTTACGAGATTCCTCGTCGCCTTCGGCTCCGCTCAGGGCAGGCTCTTCGGCTCCTCGGAATGACACGTTGTAAGAGTTTTTCAACAACCTGCTGGAAGTATCGCCTTACGTGTGCCTGCGTGTTTGGGCAGGCTAGGGTTGAGTCCGCGCTGAGGTAGCAGAACATGATCTATAGCTAGAGCCGCTCGGAAGCAGTGAGAGTCTTTAGGGTGCCAGCGCCGTTTCACCATTTGATCTGAAGCCCCAATTGCATGATGCGCGGATCATAGGCTCCATTGACCTCGCCGTTGCCGATGTCATTGGTCGAGCTATTGCAGGTCTGACCGAAGTTGTCCAGCCCGCTGCAGCCTGCACTAAAGCCTGTCCAAGACGGATGGTTGAATGTGTTGAACGTCTCCAATCGGAACTGGATCCCGCCTGCTTCACCGAACTGCGGTACCTTCCAGTTCTTGATCAGGGCGAGGTCGGTGTCATTGCGTCCGGGTCCGGTGAGCGCGTTGCGTCCCAGGTAGCCGAACATCCCCGGCTCGCCGTTAGCGTAAAGTTGAGATTGAAGCGGCTGGGCGATGACACCCGGGTTGAACCATGTGGGCGTGGGCCCATAGGTCGGGTCATTGTATGTCCCTTTGTGGATCGCCAGCTTGCCCACCGAGTTGCACATGAGGCCGCCGCCGATGCCGGTGGAATAGTTGTTGACGCCACAGAGGATGTTGACGGGCGTGCCGGTAAAGAAAGTGGTGATGCCACTGACTTCCCAGCCTCCCAGCGCTCCTCGGACAAACCAGTTCCCGGTCTTCTTGAAGAACGGCAAGTAGTAGATGTAACTGGCGGTGAAGACCTGAGCCCGGTTCAGGTCTGAGGTGGCGTACCACCGGGTGAAGTTAGTCGGATTAACACCGCGGGTGTTGTTGGTATAGGTTGAACTGGCATTGTCGAGACTGTGGGCCCAGGTGTAAGCGACCTGCGCCGTCAAGCCGTGGGCGAAGCTATGGCGGTAACTGGCCTGGAGTGCATTGTAGTTTGAAACTGCAATGTCGGCCTTGGTGTTGATGCCGCTGTAGCCTCGGTACGGCTGGAAGAAGACGCCGGTTCCCGCCTCGTGAATCAGGTAGTTCTGCACGTCGCAGTTGCCGCTGGCGTCGCAAACCTGGCTGCCGTCATTGCCCGTCTTCCCCGCCAGCACCGGCACATTTACCGTACCCATGCCCGTGGGAACCATGTTGGATTGGTAGCCCATTGCCAGATGGCGTCCCTGCATGCCGGTGTAAGCCAGGGTGAAGAGGTCGTTGTTGCCTACTTGATGCTCGACGCTCAAGCTGAATTGCTGCTCGCTGGGCCACTTCTGGTGGGTTGGCCAGTTGGTGTACCCCGCGGGCGGAATGGACGTCGTGTAAAAGCCAGTCGACGGATCGAAGATCGCGCCAAGATGCTGTTCTTGCAGGTTGGCGGCCGTCAGGCCCAGAGTGGTGGGCGGATTGCCTTCGCCGCCTTCCGACTCCGCCTCGTTGCCGTTCCCGATTTCGTAAAAGATACCGTAACCGCCGCGAATGGAGGTGTTATGCCCCAGGCGATAAGCAAAACCAAAACGCGGCGCAAAGTTCTTGAAGGTATTGTACTGGCAGCCGGGAGGTATACCCTTGCTGCCGCACTCCACCAGGCCGTTGCCAAAGTCCGTCGGCAATGCGCCCGTGCCCTGGATCAGGTTGCCGTTCGCGTCGTACTGGGCCTCGGCTGAAGGATTGTACAACGAAGGGATGAAGCCCGAATCGACGGTCGGCTTGGTGATATCGCGGATGTGCTGGAAGAGGTAATAGCGCAACCCGAGGTTGAGGGTCAGCTTGCTCGAGACGTGCCAGTCATCCTCGACATACGGTTCGAAGTCCGAGTAGGTCCAGTGGCCTTTCGCATTGCCGCCGACTGGAAGGCCGTTGAAGGTTTGGGTTCCCTCAGTGTAGGAGTTCATTTGTCCGATGAACAAATCGGCCAGGGCGTTTTGGGTGCTGCCGGGCTGGCCGCTCCAAAAATCGAGCTCGCCTTGAGGCGCCGTCCCAAACGTCTCGTTCTTGTGATAGTCCTCGTAGTAAGCACCGACCTTCAGAACATGGTTGCCGTGGACCCATGTCACGTTGTCCTGGAGGTCCACAACTGGATTAGAGTTTGTCCACGGGTTGGCGGAGTAGGCAGCTTCATAGAAGCAGAATTGAGTTCCGCCACAGACCGCCAGATTAGGCAGGAGCGGGTTGCCGGAGTTCGGCGGGAAGAAGTGGGCCAGGCTGAAGTTGGAGTAATCGGACCGAAAAATTCCCTGGGAACTCCCGCCGGCTTTGTTATTCAGGGTAATCCAGTCCGCGGTGTAGCCGGCGATGAACTCATTCATCAGGGTCGGGGTGAAGTTGTTGGTGATGTTCAACACCGCGCTCTTGCCCGGGCCGTCGAAGGGAGTTGTTACCGTATCGTAGCTGGACCAACCCCAGAGGGTAGGAACAGAGACGGTGTTCCAGGAGTCATGGGTGAAACGAACAAAGACACGCGTCTTGTCGCCGAGGTTCTGGTCCACCCGGATCTGGTCCTCGCGCCAGTTCGTGGCCGAGGGCGCAGAAACGGTAAAGCCGACGGGGCCGCTGTTCGGTAGCGGAACGTAAGCGTTCAGGAAGGCCTGGGCGTTGGCCATCGCTTGATCCCGGCCCGCCTGGGTTGTGTTCAGGATTGCACTCGTGGGGATTGAATTGACGTTGTCATATGTTACCCCGTTGAGAGTCGGCAGAACGCAACTGTTGGCAACGACTTTGTCGTAATTCAACGAACCCGGATCGCATTGGCTGAAATCGCCTTGGCGCTCGGCCGCCGTTGGTACACTGCTAGAAATGACGCTGCTGCCGCGGATCTTGCGCCAGTCTTCCGACCAGAAGAAGAACGTTTTATCTTTCTTGGTGTTGTAGAGGCCGGGGATATAGAAGGGCCCGCCAAGCGTGAAGCCGTACTCGTTCTGCTTGAGGGGCGCACGCTTCGGCGGTGTGCCGCTCGTGTCATTGCGGTTTATGAACCAGTTTTGGGCGTCAAGAACGTCATTGCGGAGGTACTCGGAGACGTTGCCATGGAACTTGTTGGTTCCGGACTTGGTGACGACGTCAATCTGGGCGCCCGAGTGGTGGCCGTATTCCGCGCCGTAATTGGAAGTGGAAATACGGAATTCCGCGATACTGTCGAGGTTCGGGTAAGTATTAAACGTGCTCGCGGAGCCTTCGTCGGTGTTGGGCGCGCCGTCTACCGTCCAGTTGTTGTACTGCGTGCGGCTGCCGTTGAAGGAGATGTTGTTATTGGCCATGACACCGACCGTTTGCGTGCTGAGGCCGACAGGCGTGGCGCCAGGAACCAGCAGCGCCAGCCGCACAAAGTTGCGGCCGTTGATTTCGAGTTGCGAAATCTGTTGTCCGGTGATCACATTGGACATGGAGGCTGTCTCTGTCTGAACGTGCAGCACGTTGCCTTGTACGGTGACTTGCTGCGTGACGCCACCAACCTTCATAACTGCGTCCACGCGCTGCGTTTGGCCTGTAGTCAGCGTAATGCCACTGTGGACGACCTTCATGAACCCTTTTGCATTAAAGGTGATTGTGTAGGTGCCGATAGGCACGGAGTTAATCGCGTATGAACCGGTCGTGCCGGTTACAAGATTGCGGACGAAACCTTTGGAAGGTTCCTGCACGGTGACTTTTGCTCCAGGGATAACCGCTCCCGAAGAGTCCCGTACCGTTCCCACAATGTTAGCCGTGCCATACTGCCCGGCTGCATTGATCGCCGCCGCCGCGATGGCAAGGAAAAGCACTCCTAGCCATCGAGCAAGCCTGGACTTACTAGGCATAATTCCCTCCTTTTGAAATGAGTAGACCCGCGATGATCCGACGAAGAAATGCTAAAGATAAAGATAATGACAGTGAACCGTTAATGACCCGACCAAAAACAACACAAACCACCTTTGCCAAGCTACTTAACGGTAGGGCTCTGTGGTCCGCTAAACAGATTCTGTGCCCCCCCTTTTTAAGGAGGCCAGACAATTTCGTATTCCCGACACGACTACTCGGCGTATATTGCTACCACACGTCCAGTAGACAGTCAAGCAATTTTATATTACTTACTTTCATTTTTTTGTCATACCTTACATGCATCGTTTCCCAGGAGTGCCAGGTAAACCCTCTAGTTCGCCTTTTTGCGGCATGTTTTCGCATCCCGAGTGAGGCTGCAAAGGTGACTATGCCCGGGACCGAAGAGGACCCGATGTCGTGCTGCGACGAGCCATGCAGGGGGAGAGTTGTGATGCCGGCATTCTGGCTTGAATTTTTGGGAAACGGAGATGGGCGCCGCCGTGGAAAGTAATTTGCGGTACTCTGACCTTTCGAAATCTATCGATAGCTTTAGCTTTCTTTGCAAGTCCAAACCCGCCAGACGTCTTCTTGTGTCGACGTATTGACCAGCGACTGACGATTACATTTCAGTCACTAACGACTTCTTTCGACGTTTTTCATTGACAAACACCGGAAGTAATGATATTCGTTTAACATACTATTTATAAAGCCCATTAGTCCAGACGAGAGTCTAATTAGCCGCCTTATTGTTGATGTATTACCTGGGGACAGACAAGCCAGTGGCCTTTTGGGGCGTGCTGGTACTGGGTGTGCATGTGAAGTTCGACCTGGTTTGGCGATAATTCTCAATTGAGCCTCCAGGGCCGATCTCTCCAATGGTTAGGACGGCACCAGAAACTGTCTCTCAGGCTTCAAAAGTCGGGTCCAGTCTAATCTCACCAAAATCAATGGAGGACTTGAGGAATGAGAGGCGTTCGTGTACTCTTGTGCACAGTAGCTTTCCTTTGTTTTGGTGTGGCGGCGTGGGCTCAAGCAACCGCCACGATTGTTGGAACCGTCACTGACCCCAGTGGCGCTGTAATCCCTAAAGCAAAAGTCACGGTCGCAAATCCTGATGTCGGGTTTGTCCGTAACCTAGAGACGAACTCGGCCGGCATTTACCAGGCGAGTTCAATTCCCATTGGCAACTATGTGGTTACCGTCGAGGCTCCCGGTTTCCGCAGGGTGGTCCGGACTGGAATAACCATCGCCGTCGGCCAGGAGCAGCGCGTTGACGTAACCCTGCAGGTTGGCCAGGCCACCCAGGAAGTCACAATCCGCGGCAACGTTCCACACGTTCAAACAGAGAACGCCGCTGTTTCCAACGTGGTCACCGGAAACCAGATTACCCAGTTGAATCTTAACAACCGAAACTTTGTTGCTCTGGCCACTCTTGTTCCCGGCGCGGCGCCCATTGGCCTTGACACATCGCACCTCGGCGTTCTGGGAAATATCGCCATTTCGTTTAACGGGACCCGTACCCAGTACAACAATTGGAGTATCGACGGCGGGAATAACATGGACATGGGTTCAGCGGGCACGCTGAATACCTATCCCAGCCTCGATAGCATCGCGGAATTCCGCGTCACAACCTCCAACATGGGGGCTGCGGAAGCCCGGCATGCGGGAGCCAGTATTACAATTGCCACAAAGGCCGGAACCAAGACCTTCCATGGCGACCTGTTTGAGTTTGTCCGCAATGACAAACTTGACTCAAACGGGTTCTTCCAAAACGCCCAGGTTGCTCCTCCGGGCGGCAAGGCTCCCAAATCGCCTTACAAAAGAAACAACTATGGTTTCACGATTGGAGGCCCGATTTACATTCCCGGCGTGTACAACACCAAGAAAGAGAAGACGTTCTTCTTCTGGTCTGAAGCTTGGCAGAAGACTCGCGAAGGCGTCGTGCTCAGCGACGGAGTGCCTTCTACACTGGAGCGGCAGGGAGATTTCAGCCAGTGCGATCCGAGTTCGCCCAATTACCTGCCGGACTCTGTGGGGAGTGGCTGCACCCTTCCGACTCTCAACGGGGTGACCTACAACAATGTTCAGTCGATACCAGGGTTTAACGCCCAGGCGTTCACAAACGGGCAAGCTCTTTTGAACGGCCTGGTTCCGCTTCCCAATAACGGGCCGGCCAACTGGATCACGTCCTCCAGCCAGCCGACCAATTGGCGGGAAGATCAGATTCGGATTGACCAAAACTTCAGCGACAAGACGCATGCGTTTTTCCGCTTTTCAAACGATGCGTGGGACACCATCAACCCTACCTCCCTCTGGGCCTGGTCGAGTTACGATACGATCAAGACTCCTTTCAACGGTCCTGGGAAGAGCATGGTGTTCAATATGACACATACCTTCACTCCAACCCTTTTGAATGACTTCGTCGCTTCCTATAGCGTCGATCACATTTTCCTGGACAATTTGGCCGCCGACTCCGTGGCTATGTCGATCGACCGTCCGAGCAACTACGTTCAGCCGCACATGTTCCCGGCCAACAATACGAACACCTTGTTACCGGCGATTGAACTTTGCGGAGGCATATCCTTTTGCACGGCCGTCGACGCTGCCGGCCATCCGTGGACCAATTCCAATCCTGTGATCAATGTCCACGATAACGTCACCTGGGTTAAGGGAGCCCATACCATCGAGATGGGGACGTTTTTCGAGGATAACCGGAAGAACGAACAGTACGGGTTTAACAGTTTCGGATACAACTACTTCACGGGCGGCGGCGACAACACCACTCAGAACGCCCTTGCCGACATGTTCCTGGGACGCATTAACCAATACCAGGAAGGCACCCAGAACGTGGCCGGAACTCCGGTGGGCGGATATCCTTATGGCCATTGGCAGTCCACCGACTGGGAATCGTTTATCCAGGATAGCTGGAAGGTCAACCGCAGGCTCACGATTAACTTTGGGGTCCGCTACTACTACTACACTCGGCTCCATGACGTGACGCACGCCGGGAACCTGATCTCCAGCGACGCGAACTTCGTTCCGAGCCTGTATGATCCCAATCAACAGATTCAGTTGGATGCGGATGGGAATCTGATACCGGGCACCGGGGCTTCGTACGTCAATTTCGGCAACGGGCTCATTCAGTGCGGTGTCAATGGCGTTCCCACCGGGTGCATCAAGCAGCACAACTTCAACCTCGGGCCGCGCTTCGGCATTGCCTGGGATCCCTTTGGGCATGGGACAACAACCATCCGCGCCGGGTACGGCCTCTACTTTGACCAGGGCAACGGAAACGAATCCGGTACCGAAGGAACTGAAGGCAATCCTCCGGTATCCATTGCCCCGTCCCTGTTCATCCTTGGCAGCGGTGGGGCACAGAGCGGATACCAATTGATCAGTCCCATCACTGACCTCAATAATTTCCCGCCAGGAAGTCTCGGAGCCTCCGGGTTTACTGCGCTTCCGTTATCAGAGCCTTACCCCAACGTCCAGCAGTTCAACTTCAATATCCAGCACCAGTTTCCGGGCAACAACCTGCTGGAGGTTGCTTATGTGGGAACGTTGGGGCGCAGCCTGGTCAGATCGTGGAACTTCAACCAGGTTGCCAAGGGTCTGCCAACGGCTACACAGGATGCTCTGATCGCCCAGACACCGACCGTAGGCTATGTCCCCTATCGTGGGTACACCAGCATTAACTCGAGAGAATTCACAGCCGTCTCGAGCTATCACAGCCTCCAGGCGAATTTCCGCCATACTTTCGGGCATGGCCTGATGGCCCAGGTAGCTTACACGTGGTCGCACGCGATCGACGACTCCTCCACGCAATACGGCCCGACCGGGGAGAGCATCGATTCTACGACTCTCTCCCGCTACAAGGGCAATTCAGACCTGAACCGAACCCAGATTCTGTCCCTCAACTGGGTTTACCACCTCCCGTTCTTCAGCAATTCCGGCAACGCTTTTGTGAAGAACACCCTGGGAGGCTGGGAATTCAGTGGCATTTACACGGCCTTCACGGGTACGCCGATCACCGTCACCTGCGGAATCGACGGAGTCAGTTCTGGCATCGGCGGGGGATATTTCTGCAACCCGATTGCCCCGACTACAACCACCAAGCAAACTGTCAACGATCCCACTTTCGGGCCAATCATGCAGTGGTATAACCCTGCGATATTCGCGCAGCCGTTTCGGTCGCAGCTCTATTCGAACGGCGAACCCGGAATGTTCGGTTACGGAGGACGAGGCACGCTGGTCGGACCGGGACGCAACAATTTCGACATAGCGCTGATGAAGAATTTCACCGCACCGTGGTTCTACGGTGAAAAGTCGACCATTCAGTTCCGCGCCGAAACTTTCAACACCTTCAACCATACTCAATTCAACGGTATCAATTCGGGTTGTCTTGGCACCGTAACGTTTGGCCAACCATGCGGCGGCGTTTCTGGCGGGCGGTTGTTAGGCACCGTCAACAGCGCCTATGATCCGCGTCAAATCCAGTTCGGACTGAAGTTCATTTTCTAGGCTAACCCACATGGGTGCTTCGCGGACCCTGGTCGCCTGTCACTGCAGGCTTCCAGGGTCCTTTTTTGTAGCGTTCGTTCGCCCTGGCTCTTCGAACGTGATTGCCGGTCTGTCTTGTTGTTCAACTCCGCGGAAGTCTGCGTTAAGATAATCATGCTATGGTAAGGGTCCAAGGCCGAGTGTCTCTTCGGCGCAAGGCACTTTCCGCATTCACGCTTTCTCTCATCGTCATCTGCTCTGAATCGTTCATCCTTGTCGCGCAATCCTCGCAAACACCCAACCCTCGTGCGATATTCGAAAACGGCAGAAGCGCTCTGGCGAAAGGCGATTACTCTGAAGCTGAAAAAGATTTTCGTGAGGTGCTGCGTCTTAACCCAAACTCCGCCGCCGCGCATATCAACCTGGGCGTGATTTATCTCCGCACAAAGCGCTTTAGCCTTGCGATCAGGTCTCTTGAGAAAGCGCGCGCCCTTGCCCCGAAGGTGCCGGGCATCGATCTGAACCTGGGCCTGGCGTACTATCAGAAGCAATCCTTCGAGAAGGCGGCCCCCTTTTTTGACCGTGTCCTTGCGCTGGACCCACAGAATGTCCAGGCGCGTTATCTCGATGGGATTTGCTACTTCATGATGGATGATTTTGCGGGCGCCGTCAGGTTGCTCGAGCCGATCCGGTCGAAAGAAAGCCACGATCTCAACTACCTTTTTATTCTGGGCATCTCCTACGGCAAGCTGAAGCGCAATGATGAATCGATGGCGACGTTTGCGCAGCTCGTTCGCGTGGGTGGCAACACCCCTGAGTTACATTTGCTGCTTGGCAAGGCGTACCTGGACCTTCACGAGGCTCCAAAGGCGGTCGCGGAGTTTAAGAAAGCCGAGGCAGGGGACGCGCACTTTCCATATCTCCACTACAACCTGGGTATGGCTTACAACAGCCTGGGGAAACTGAATCAAGCGGCCGCGGAGTTTGAGAAGGAGATTGCTTTTCACCCCGACGAGCCCTGGAGTTACCAGGAGCGGGGACGCGTGGCGCTTAAGCTCGGCCAGTATGATATTGCCATCAAGATGTTCAATCAAACGCTCAAGCGAGAATCGAATGCTCCGCTTTCCGTGGCGGGGCTAGGACAAGCCTATCTTAGCGAGGGCAAGACCAGGGAAGCGATTGCTTACTACAAGAAGGCGATTACCCTCAAACCGGACAGCGCAAACTTCCACTATCAGCTTGGGCACGCTTACCTGAAGGCCGGCCTTCGAGACGAGGCCAGGCGGGAAATGGCACAAGCCGAGCACTTGCAGGCTGAGAGTCGCCAAAGCCAGGCAGAGAAACTTCAGCAAGCGGTATCTGACCACAACTCTCACACCCCAAAGCAGTGACCATTCGCAGCCAGTGATTCCCTTGATAAGCGTGAGAGATCGCTCAGTACCCCAGACTTAAGCTTCGGGTTGCGCGAGTCCTTGCAGTATTGGGACCGACGAGTTGTAGAGGCTCAGCCAACACGGCCGACTGGAACGGAGGGGCGTCCGCGCGGGGATGACGAAAAACTCGTAGGAGCGGAGGGGAAGTCTGCCAGCGCCTTAACATGGGGAGCGGATTCGTGGTACACTCGGCTTGATAACGTTGCGACATCCGGTTGCACGGCTTCACAGACGTTCTGCACTGTTGCCAAAGAGACGGAGTTCGCAAGTCATTGATGGGCCGTTAGCTCAATTGGCAGAGCAACTGACTCTTAATCAGTAGGTTGGGGGTTCGATTCCCTCACGGCTCACCATCCGATCCATTAAGATTCTGTGACCTGCAGCAAGAAACTGAGCGCTTGAAATGTTACAACTATGGGAGGTGGATGGCCTCGGCAACGCTCTAGTCCGGCTTTAGGGAGCTTGGGGACGGATTACCATGCTTTCATAGTCTTACAAGAGGAAGACGGGTCATACTGCGTCTGGCGAACTGCGTGATGTTACCTTTTCATTAAAGTTTTGTTACAATTCTGATTGACTAACCGCACG
The DNA here is from genome assembly GCA_037379595.1 of Acidobacteriota bacterium. Lineage (GTDB taxonomy): Bacteria > Acidobacteriota > Terriglobia > UBA7540 > UBA7540 > SCRD01. The sequence goes on from JARRJI010000009.1 coordinate 42,763, forward strand.
AATCTTGTTATAAACATCTCAATATACCTATTCCAGTCTAGTGTCCGAGTAGCGAGGTGGGGGGGACCTCGGGCATGGTAACTGTAGGCATCATTAGCTCCCGCAAACTCATTCGTAGGGCGCTCTGTGCTCTCCTGCTAACTCTGTCCATAGAAGAAGGTCTCAGCATTCTCTTTGATCTGGATACTTTTGCCGATGCGTGGGAGCAAATCATTGCTTCCAAGCCGCAGGTCCTTCTCATCGACTGCGAAAACATGGGAGAGTGCGTCGGCTACGTCCAGCGAATCCGGGAGACTTCCCCATCGATAAGGTGTCTGCTACTCACTGAGAACAGGGTGGAGGAGTTTGAAGTTCAGGCGGCGCGTAGCGGGGCCTGGGGTTTGGTAACGATCCAATCTGATCCGGAGGTCATGCAGCAGGCGATTGAAAGAGTTCTGAAGGGCGAAATGTCGTTTTCTCAGGGAACGTTGGGAAAGGCTGTTCAGGCTCTGGTGCAGCATAAACCTCCAGACCTTTCGGCATTCGGAACATTGACAGCGCGCGAGGCCGAGGTTACAGCTTTACTCGCCCAGGGTTTTCAGAATAAAGAAATCGCTCAGCGCTTGTTCCTTTCAGAAAATACAGTCCGGAGATATACGGAGACGATTTACAGAAAGCTCGGCGTAAATTCAAGACTCCAAGTTGCCCTGCGGTACCATAGCCGCACGGCGAATTCATGACCTCTCCCACCTGCTGCAGCAGCATCCGCAAAAAGACGAAGTTTTAACAATACCAATTACTTGCGAATGTCCACACCAATGCATTCCGACTTTCCCGTCGTTGTACGCTCTTCGTAACGGGAAGCTGCTGCCCCGGGCCACTCAGCAGAGTGTTTGACTCCCCTCCTGGTTGGTCTTATGATCGGCGGATGGGCACCTATGTCTGGATGCGAATCCTCGAGTCCAGACCTTTTCGGTACGACTTCGGAATCCGGCTTCTCTCTCTTGGCCACATTGACGCGATTTACGCACGGGTGACGCAACTGGCCCGTGGGCCCAGGGTGCTGGACGTTGGTTGCGGCACCGGCAACGTCGCCTTGCGACTGGCGGCCCGGGGGCTGCATGTCACCGGTGTTGAACTCTCCCCCGAGATGCTTGACGTGGCCCGCCGGAAAATGTCGCCGGGACTGGAGGCGCGCTGGGTGCAGACGGGAGCCGTGGAACTGACGGATCATTTCCAGCCGGTATCTTTTGACACGATTGTCAGCGTTCTGCTGTTCAGCGAGCTGAGCCCCGCCGAGCAGGCGGAGACTCTTCGGCAATGCTACCTGCTCTTGCGCAGGGGAGGCCAGCTCATCATCTGCGACGAGGTGCGTGCTCCGACCCTTGTCCGGCGCTCCCTGCACAACCTGGTCCGCCTGCCACTGGCGGCGATAACGTATGCCTTGACGCAGACGGGCACGGGCGCGGTCCGAGGCCTGGAAGAGAAAGTCGCTGAAGCACACTTCACAATCATTCGACGGGAAGCCAATCGCCTGGGTGACTTTGTTCTGCTGGAGGCTGAGAAGCAGGAAGGGAGTGATGCTGAGGGTGCGTGATATTTTTCTCGACGTCCTTCAGGTCTGCCTGCGGGTTTTCCCCTGGCCAAGCGAACCCCGGCTGATCCGTGTGGGCAATCCCGGACGGGATGCTCCAGTACTGGTGACGTGCAACTATGACTACACCATACGGCGCGTTATGCGGGCCTTGCGCGGACAGAACGTATACCTGCTGGTTGCGCCTACGCGGGGCATCAACGTCTGGTGTGCTGCGGCGGGCGGGCTTTTCACCGCCCATCAGGTGATTTCCATCCTTCGCACCAGCGGCATTGGGGGCCGGGTCGATCACCGCCGGGTGATCTTGCCCCAGTTGAGCGCCACGGGCGTGGAACGCAAGCTGGTTGAGGAGCGGACCGGCTGGCACGTGGTTTTCGGGCCCGTTTATGCTTGTGACCTTCCTGCCTACCTGGCGGCCGAACGAAAGACCGATGAGATGCGGAAGGTCCGGTTTCCGCTTATCAGGCGTTTGGAGATGGCGGTTGCCTGGGCCTATCCCATCTCGGTGATTGGAGGGGTGGTTCTGGCGCTTGGCTGGCCGCATCTGGTCTTGATCTTTGTGGCGATGGTATGGGCTGTGGCCTTGGCCTTGTTTGGTTTCTTTCCGTGGCTTTATGGACCCATGGGGTATGCCGGCCAAAGGAACCCGGGCTGGACGCGCTACCTCGTCCTATTTGACCCTGTCGTTCGACGGAATCTACTCGTGTGGCTGGCTCTCGTGGTGGCCCTTGGCGTTTATGGCACCGGGTGGGGCGGCTGGAATGGCTGGAGCCTGGTGGGCTGGTCGCTGGCAGCTCTCTTCGTGGTGCTGCTTATCAGCATGGACATGGCCGGGAGCACGCCGCTCCACAAGAGCGGGCTGCACGAGGACCGCCTCCTCCATATCGAGTTAGACTCTGTGGCCTGCCGGGGCCGGGCGATGTGCTGGGAGGTTTGCCCGAAGAATTGTTACGTCATCGACACCCGGCTGCACAAAGCGAGCATTGTTGAGCCGGACGCTTGCGTCCAATGTGGAGCCTGTATCGTGCAGTGTCCGGAGGACGCCCTGGCTTTTGTCGCCCCCGGCGGAGAGCGCATCCCGCCTGAAACCATCCGCACTCATAAGCTCAACTTGCTCGGCCGGCGGGCACTCCCCGTATCTTCCAGAAACAGTGAACCGCGACCGGATCAGGACCACGTGAACAGATAGTTGTGGTCGGTGACGGGGGCACCGGCGAACGGTCGGAGAGGCGCAGTTCCAATGCCGGTCATGTGCACTGGACCCCTTGTGGGTCGGCATCCGTAGCCCCGGGTCGTGAACAACATATTTTCGGCGACTTGCTCCACGCTGACGAAAGACCGCAGAGCCACTGAGGTGCGAGTATCCGCGTCGCCTCGCTGATGCACCCATGCTGAGGCGGGAACTGCGAACTTTTTCTAGCGAAGGGCATCAAAAAAAGAGCAGGGAAGGGTGTTGCATGACGCTTTCTGGCGGATGAAACTTTTGCCGAATAATTTGAAGGATGGTTCAGTTGACAGTCACAGACCTTGTGCTATACTGACTTTTGAGGCCCGGGGAGCTGTACATCTTCCGGGGCTGGGCCATTCCTTCAGGTAGAAGTTTAAAGGACCACCTCACCGTTCTCTTTCAATCTAAAAAGCCGCTGTTGAGGAATTGTGGAATCTGAGACTTGTAAGCAAGAACTCGTAATTGAAATACCCCCTGATATTGTCAAACAGGAATCTGAGGCAGTGACCGCTCAGTACCGTCGTTTGGCTCGAATTCCGGGCTTTCGGCCCGGCCATGCACCCGCTTCGATTGTGCGGCGTCACTTCAAGGATGACATTCGGAATGAAGTGGTGCAGACTCTCCTGCCCAGGTATTTTGAGACTGCCGTCAAAGACAAGAAACTGTCGATCATCGGGCGGCCGCACTTTGACGATTTAAAGTTTGAGGAGGACAGTCCGCTGACCTGCACGGCCACGTTTGAGGTCCTTCCTGAGTTTGAGCTGAAAGACTACAAAGGACTTGAAGTGGAGGAAGGGCCGACGGAGGTGACGGAAACCGACCTGGACCAGACGCTGAAGGAACTGCAACGGCGCGCGGCTACCTTTGAGCCAGCGGAGGACCGCCCGGCCCAGGACGGCGATTTCGTTACAGTGAACTACCGTGGCGTGGACAGCGCTGATCCGTCCGGCAAGCCTCTGGAGGCGAATGACGCGATGGTGCATCTGGCGGGCGAAGGGACAGTGCCCGCCTTCACTGAGAATTTGCGCGGCGCAAAGCCGGGTGACGTCCGGGATTTTGAAGTGAGCTACCCCGAGGATTACAACACGAAGGAACTGGCGGGAAAGACTCTGAGCTACCACGTGGAGGTCCTCAGCCTTAAGAAGGAAGTCGTCCCCGAACTGGATGACGAGTTTGCTAAGTCCGTCAGCGAATTCAAGACACTCGAGGAGCTGAAAGCAAAGATTTCTGAAAATCTTGCCGCGCGCAAGAAGCATGACGTGGAGGCGGCCTCCAAGCGCAATCTGCTGGACCAGTTGGTAAGCGCACACAGTTTCCCTTTGCCGGATACACTGGTGCAGTCACAGATTGACGCCCGGCTGGAAAGCTTCCTGAGCCGCCTGATTTCCCAGGGCATTGATCCGCGAACCGTGGGCCTTGACTGGGAGAGGCTGCGGGATGAGGGAAGACCTGAGGCGGAGAAAGACGTTCGGGGCTCGCTGATACTGGAAAAGGTGGCCGAAACCGAGGCGATGGAAGTTTCCGAAGACGAGATTGACGAGTTGATTCGCGACGTGGCGCAGGAGCGCCATGAAGCGCCGGCAGCGGTCAAGACTCGCTTGACACGTGATAACGAGCTTCCTAGAATTAAGCGTAGGCTCCGCAACCAGAAGGCGCTGGATTTCATCTATCAAAACGCTAAAATCAAGCCAAAATCCGAGACCGTTCAGGACCAAGCCGAAGGGTAAAGGCAGGGAGCTTTGATGAGCATGGAAAGTCCAACGATGACACTAGTTCCGATGGTGGTTGAGCAGACCAATCGTGGCGAGCGCGCCTATGACATTTATTCCCGGCTCCTGCGCGATAATATTATTTTCATCGGGACCCCGATTGATGATAATGTTGCAAATCTGGTGACGGCGCAGCTTCTCTTCCTCGAGGCAGAGGACCCTGAAAAGGACGTTTCGCTCTATATTAATTCGCCCGGCGGCGTGGTGACAGCGGGAATGGCGATTTACGACACGATGCAGTTTATCCGTCCGGATGTGGCCACGATCTGCATCGGGCAGGCCGCCAGCGTCGCGGCGCTGCTGCTTTCAGCCGGAACTCAGGGGAAGCGCTTCGCGCTGCCGAATTCACGAGTCCTGATCCATCAGCCGACCATGGGAGGGCTCTCCGGCCAGGCCACCGATATCGATATTCATGCGCGGGAAATTTTGCGGGTTCGCGCCAGTCTGAATGAGATTATGGCCAAACACACAGGCCAACCGCTCGAAAAGGTCGAGCGGGATGTTGAACGTGACTTCTGGATGAGTGCTGAACAGGCTCGCGAATATGGGATATTGGATGAGATTATACAGAAGCACAAATAGCGAAGGAGACCTTACTTGAAACGTATTGTTTCAGAAGAAATACTTCGTTGCTCATTCTGCCAGAAGACCCAAGATGCAGTAGGAAAGTTAATATCCTCACCTGGTGATCACCCTCGAGCTTATATCTGTGACGAATGTGTAGCGATTTGTAACACTATATTGGAAGAAGATCAGGCGGAACGTGTTCCAACGGTTGAGGCCAAGCTGCCGCGACCGGCAGAAGTCAAACGTTTTCTGGATGAGTATGTCATCGGGCAGGACAAGGCTAAAAAGAAACTGGCCGTGGCCGTCTATAACCACTACAAGCGCATCATGCTGACCAAGGTGCGTGATGATGTGGAACTGACCAAGTCCAACATCCTGCTGATCGGGCCAACCGGGACTGGCAAGACGCTTCTGGCCCAGACCCTGGCGCGGCTTCTGGAAGTGCCTTTTGCGATTGTCGATGCTACGACGCTGACCGAAGCCGGTTACGTCGGCGAAGACGTTGAAAACATCATCCTGAAGCTGCTTCAGAACGCTCAGGGCGATGTCCAGCGGGCCCAGCAGGGGATCATCTACATCGATGAAATCGACAAGGTTTCCCGGAAGGACGAAAACCCGTCGATTACCCGCGATGTTTCGGGCGAGGGTGTCCAGCAGGCTCTGCTGAAGATCCTGGAAGGGACCGTCGCCAACGTGCCGCCGCAGGGCGGTCGCAAGCACCCGCACCAGGAATTCACCGCGGTGGATACGACGAACATCCTGTTCATCTGCGGCGGAGCGTTTGTCGGCTTGGAAAAGATCATCGAGCGCCGGACGGGAAAGCGATCCTTAGGGTTTCACACGGGTGAAGAGGTTCCTGAAGTGCTCGGCGGACGGCGCAACATTGAACTGCTGGAGCAGGCGCAGCCGATGGACCTGATTCATTACGGCATGATCCCGGAATTCGTGGGACGTCTTCCAGTGGTCAGCGTGCTGAGCGACCTGGACGAGAAGGCGCTGGTTGAGATTCTGACGGTGCCCAAGAACGCGCTTGTCCGGCAATACCAGCGGCTGTTCGAATACGAGAACGTCAAACTGAAGTTTACCGAAGGGGCTTTGCGGGCGATTTCCGCCCAGGCTCTGGAGCGCAAGCTGGGAGCCCGGGGGCTCCGCATGATCCTTGAAGACCTGATGCTGGACTTGATGTACCATATGCCCAGTCAGCGCACCCTCCGCGAGTTTGTGGTGACAGAGGAAATGGTTCTCAAGCACGAAATTCTCTTTGATCCGTCTCTTTTTGAGAAGGCGAGTTAATGGATTCAACTATGTTTTCAGGCCGAGAAAAAGGGGAAACCCGCACTCTTCCGATGATGCCCATCCGCGATGTCGTCATCTTTCCCTACATGATGACCCCGTTTGTGGTGGGACGCGAAAGCTCCATCCGGGCCCTCGAGGACGCTCTGGCTGGCGACAAGAAGATCTTTCTTGCCACCCAGCACGACGCCTCGGTCGACGATCCCAAACCGAATGACATCTACCAGGTGGGGACCATCGCCAACATCATCCAGAGCCTCAAACTGCCGGACGGTAACATCAAAGTTCTGGTGGAAGGGAGCGATCGCGGCAAGATCCTGAAGGTTTCGAGCGAGGAAGGCTACTTCCGCGCCAGCGTCAAGACGTCAACCTTCCGCATCGTGAGCACGCCCAGCCTCGAACAGCTTGTCCAGCGCGTGATTTCGCTCTTTGAACAGTACGTCAAGCTTTCTCAGAGCCTGAACTACGAGACGATGATCGCCACTGCCAAAGTGGAGGAAATCAGCAAGTTTACCGACACGGTGGCAGCCAATCTGAACATCAGCATTGAAGAAAAACAGGAGTTGCTGGAACTTTTCGATCCCGTCGATCGACTGACGCGGCTGGCGGACATCCTGGATATTGAGATCGAGAAGCTGAATGTCGACCGCTCCATCCAGGGGCGCGTGAAACGCCAGATGGAGCGCGCTCAGCGCGAGTATTACCTGAACGAGAAAATCAAGGCGATTCAGAAGGAGCTTGGTCGGAACGAGAAGAGCGAACTCGACGAGTTGAAGAAGAAGGTCGAGACGGCGGGCATGACGAAAGACGCCCACGATAAGGCCATGACGGAAATCAAGCGTCTGGAACAGATGCCTCCGATGTCCGCGGAGTCCACCGTTTCGCGAAATTATCTCGACTGGCTGCTGGCTGTCCCCTGGAAAAAGAAATCCAAAGAGATTCGGAACATCCGGCGCGCGGAAAAGATTCTGAACGAAGACCACTACGGGCTGGAGAAGATCAAGGAGCGTATTCTGGAGTTCCTGGCGGTCCGCCAATTAGTGAAGACTCCGCGCGGGTCCATCCTCTGCTTTGTGGGGCCTCCCGGAGTCGGGAAGACTTCACTGGGACGCTCGATTGCGCGCGCCACGGGAAGAAAGTTTGTGCGCCTGTCGCTCGGAGGTGTTCGCGACGAGGCTGAAATCCGTGGCCACCGCAGGACTTATATCGGAGCTTTGCCCGGGCAAATCATCCAGATGATGAAGAAGAGCGGGACGGTTAACCCGGTCTTCCTGCTCGACGAAGTGGATAAGATGAGCATGGACTTCCGCGGCGATCCTTCAGCGGCCCTGCTTGAAGTGCTCGACCCCGAGCAGAACCACATGTTCGCGGACCATTACCTGGACGTTGAGTACGATCTTTCTAAGGTTTTCTTCATCACCACGGCGAACGTGATCCACACGATACCGCAGCCACTCCAGGACCGCATGGAGATCCTGCGACTGTCTGGCTATACAGAACCCGAAAAACTGGAAATCGCCAAGCGCTTCCTGGTGCCTAAACAACTGGGGGCCACCGGCCTGAAAGAGCACAACCTGAAGTTTGAGGATAGCGCCATTATCGGCATCATTCGTAACTACACGCGTGAGGCCGGCGTCCGGAACCTGGAGCGCGAGATTGCCAATATCAGCCGCAAGGTTGCGCGAAAGGTTGTCCAGGAGGGCCGCGAGCTGAAGGTGGCCGTCAAAGCGGGGGACCTTCACGAATACCTGGGCGTCATCAAGTTTCGTGATACAAAGGCCGAAGAAAAGAATGAAGTGGGTCTCGCCACCGGGTTGGCATGGACCGAAGTGGGAGGCCAGATCCTGAATATTGAAGCCACGGTGATGCCGGGCAAAGGCAAGCTGACCCTGACCGGCAAACTGGGCGACGTGATGCAGGAATCTGCGCAGGCCGCAATGAGTTATGTCCGCTCACGGGCCTCGCGGCTGGGTTTGCCGCCGGACTTTTATCGCCGCGTGGATATTCATATTCACGTTCCGGAAGGGGCTATCCCCAAGGACGGCCCTTCAGCAGGCATCACGCTGGCCACGGCGGTGGTCAGCGCCCTGACCAAGATTCCGGTGGACCGGGACATCGCCATGACGGGTGAAATCACCTTGCGGGGCAAGGTGTTGCCCATCGGCGGGGTGAAGGAGAAGATCCTGGCTGCCCACCGGGCCGGCAACCGGACCGTGCTTCTGCCGCGCGACAACGAAAAGGATCTTTCGGAAATTCCGGAAAATATTCAGGAAGATCTCGCCATCCGGTTCCTTGAGACGATGGACGAGGTTCTCGACCTGGCGCTCGAACGGAAGATCGAAGGAATCTCAACTCTTGTAGCTGAACCGGAAGAGGCCCCACGGCTTGATACCCCGCTGGAGACCGACCGGGAGTCCCTGACGAACTAGCGATGTCTCAATCGAACGTGCAGGGAAAGAAACGCCGTCGCTCGAACCATGAGATGGCCGTGAGGCGTACCGGAATTCATACCGAACCAATGGTACGGCGTCGGAGATTGAATGTGACTCCGATGGATTTTAGTAGCCGGGCGATCCCCGGCGTATAGGCGTCCACCCAGGACGGGAATTGGGTTTTTCTCGCTGCGTCAGTAGGTAGTACCAATTGATCCAAACCAACTCGGATTGATAAACCTGGAAACCACTGCCGAGGACTATACCATTCGGAATTCTGCTGACTTGCCTTTTTGAGAAGTTCAACTCACCTTCTGGCACTGTTAAGGATCAGCAGGAAATACTCCGTTCTTAATAAGGGAATCTTTTTAGGGTTCTAAATTAAATCGAAGCTGAGAGAGTAACATGCCGTCTAAAAAACAGGAAGAAAAGCCAATCGTTGTGCAGGAAGAGAAAATCGAGGAGCTGAAAGAAAGCGAAGTCCTCGATATTGCGAAACTGAAAGAAATGAATATCGCGACGCTGACCCAGGTGGCCAAAGACCTGGGGGTAGCCGGAGCCACGGGAATGCGGAAGCAGGAGCTGATCTTTAAGATCCTGCAGGCGCAGACCGAGAAGGCCGGACTGATCTTTTCGGAAGGAGTGCTGGAGTGCCTGCCGGACGGATTCGGCTTCCTTCGGGCGCCCGACTACAACTATTTGCCGGGACCGGACGATATCTATGTCTCGCCGTCGCAGATTCGCAAATTTGACCTGCGCACCGGTGACACGGTTTCCGGGCAGATCCGTCCTCCGAAGGAAGGCGAGCGCTACTTTGCGCTGATCAAGGTGGAGGCCATCAACTTTGAGCCCCCCGACGAGGCGCGAAACAAGATCTTCTTCGACAACCTGACCCCGCTCTATCCGCAGGAGCGTCTGCGTCTGGAGACCGCAAAGGACAACATCTCGGCGCGCGTGCTCGACCTGCTGACGCCCATCGGCAAGGGGCAGCGCGGTTTGATCGTTTCTCCGCCGCGGACCGGCAAAACCATGTTGCTGCAGACCATTGCCAACTCCGTGACCGCGAACCACCCCGAAGTCACCTTGATCGTGCTGCTGATTGACGAGCGGCCGGAAGAAGTGACCGATATGCAGCGGACCGTCGAGGGTGAAGTGATCAGCTCCACGTTTGACGAGCCGGCCGCCCGCCACGTCCAGGTGGCCGAAATGGTCATCGAGAAGGCCAAGCGGCTGGTTGAGCACAAACGCGATGTGGTGATCCTGCTCGACTCCATCACGCGCCTGGCTCGCGCCTACAACACGGTCGTTCCGCCATCGGGCAAGGTGCTTTCCGGCGGCGTCGATTCCAACGCCCTTCAGCGCCCGAAGCGCTTTTTTGGTTCGGCTCGAAACGTCGAAGAAGGTGGCAGCCTGACCATCATCGCCACGTCCCTGATCGATACCGGAAGCCGTATGGATGACGTGATCTTTGAAGAGTTCAAAGGTACCGGCAACATGGAAGTTCACCTTGACCGCAAGCTGGTCGACAAGCGCGTTTTCCCGGCCATCGAAATCAACAAGTCGGGCACGCGGAAGGAAGAACTGCTGGTTCCGAAAGATGAACTCAACCGCATCTGGATCCTGCGCAAGGTGCTGAACCCGCTGTCGCCGGTCGAGTCGATGGAACTGATCATCGACAAGCTCTCCAAGACCAAGAGCAACTCCGAGTTCCTTTCTTCCATGTCGAATGGCGGAAGGTAAGAGCCGGTCGGCTTTTTACCTGAAAAGGAAACCTAGCGCGGGCCCGGCAAATTCTTCTTTCGGGCCAGTTCCAGAATCTGCTCAACAACTTCTTCAGCCGTCAGGCGCGTGGAGTCGAGGGTACAGGCGTCTTCGGCGGGAATCAGCGGAGAGATCTTTCTTTCTGCATCCAGCTGATCGCGGCTTGAAATCTCCGACATCGTGTCGGTGAGCGTGGACGGGCGTCCCTGCTGGTGGTTCTGTTGCAGCCTGCGCCGCGCCCGCTCATTCGGCTCAGCCTTGAGAAAGATTTTCAGGGGCGCATCGGGAAAAACCACGGTCCCGATGTCGCGGCCTTCCATCACTACACCCGGGCTTTTCAGCAGCGATCTTTGCAGGGCGATCAGTTTCTGGCGGACCGCCGGCAACCGGGAGACGCGCGCCGCGGCCAGCGTGACTTCGGACGTGCGAATCTTTGCTGTGACGTCTTTCCCGTCCAACAGCACCTGCGGTTGCGGCTGGCGGGGCACAAACCGGATCTCCGCCGAGGCGACCACCCGGGCGATTCCTTCTTCATCGTCGGACGCAACGCCGGACTCCAGCACTTTGAGCGCGGCGGCCCGGTAAGTCGCTCCGCTGTCCACGTACGCCAGCCCCAGGTGTACGGCCAGCATCTGGGCCACCGTGCTTTTTCCCGCACCCGCGGGACCATCAATCGCAATCACAAGAGGGTCTGTCATCAGTTCGTTCACCAGACTTTCAGATCCGCTTGAAAGCCTTCTGAATCTCCTTCATGTCGTATCGTAAAACGATGGGCCGTCCGTGCGGGCAGGTCATCGGACATTCCGTTTTGCTCAATTCGAGTAGCAGCCAGCTCATTTTTTCCTGGTCGAGCGGCATGTTGACTTTGATCGCCGCATGGCAGGCGACCGTGGCGGCGATGCTGCGCCGCAGCTCGTCGAGGGAAAGCGCGCGCGCCTCGCGCGCCACACCGTCCAGAATTTCGCGCACCAGCTTTTCCACGTCGTCCGGCTGGATATCGGCCGGCGCGGCTTTCACGGCCACGCTTCCCTGGCCGAACGGTTCCACTTCAAAGCCATTGGCGGCCAGTTCCTCGGCAATCTGCTGAAAGGTCACCCGCTGTTCGGGCTGCAGGTCCGCGACGATGGGGATCAGCAGCCGCTGCCCCTCCAGCTTGCTGTTCTTGCGCTGGCGCAGCCGCTGCTCAAACAGAACCCGTTCGTGCGCCACGTGCTGGTCGATAATCCAAAGGCCTTCCGGATTGGTGGCGACGATAAAGCTGGACTGGATCTGGCCGAGCGGCAGAAGGTCCGCCGGAAGCTCGCCCGTCCTGGGTTCCGATGAAGCAGGGGCGACCTCAGCGTATGGAGCCGAGCAGGATGCAGGCGCCGCGGGAGCGTAAAGGGAAAGCGCCGCCTCGGCTAGGGGAAGATATCCGGGCGATGGGTTCGGCCGGGGAGCGGAAAGCTGAAAACTTCTGGGCGGTACCGAGCCATAAGGATCACGCGGCCTTGCTGGCGGCGTCCAGTTTCTTGCCCCCGGTGGAGATGCTGGCATGTCATTTGTAGGCTCGATCGCATCCTGCCGGTCGCCAGCCTGCGCCGGCCTGCGAATTGGAAACGCCGCAACAGGTCGCGTCGCCATCAGGGCCTGGAGGACGGAATCGCGAATCAGGTCGTGCACGAACGACGAGTTGCGGAAGCGCACTTCGGCTTTCGACGGGTGGACGTTCACGTCCACTTCGCCCGGCGGAAGGTCGAGGAAGATCAGCGCGACCGGAAAGATTCCAGCCGGCAGAATATTGCGGTAAGCCTCATTGAGCGCGTGCAGCGCCAGCCGGTCGCGAATCAGCCGGCGGCTGACAAAAAAGTAGACCTGGTTTCGGTTCAGCCGGTGAACTTCCGGGCGCGAGACAAAACCGGAAATCCTGAAAATCGGCGAACCCGCGGGCTCGGTTTCCGCCTCCGCTTCCTCGTCGAGGTTCAGGCTGCCGGCAGGTAGCGGCAGGCGGCGTTCAACGGGCCCAAACTCCACCAGTTGTTCGAGCAACTGCCCGCCCATCACCTGATAAATCCGTTCGCGATGGCTCGCCACGGGTGAGACGTTCAGAATTTCATTCGAAACGGAATTGAGTCGGAACGATTTGTCGGGATGCGCCAGCGCGTAGTGGGTGACCATGGAAGCGATGTGGCCTAGCTCTGTGGATTCCGACCGCAGAAACTTGCGGCGTGCCGGAACGTTGTAAAACAGGCTGTGAGCCTCGATCGTGGTGCCGCAGGGCCGGGCGATCTCCTTGACGTCGCGAAGCTTGCCCCCCGCGAATTCCATCCGCGTGCCGGCTTCTTCAGAGGCGTGGCGGGTTTCGAGATTCAGCCGGCAGACGGCGGCAATCGAGGGCAGGGCCTCGCCGCGAAATCCCAGCGTCGCGATTTCGTCCAAATCTTCAGCGGACTTGATCTTGCTGGTGGCGTGGCGCTCAAAGGCCAGCAGAGCATCGTCGCGGGTCATGCCGCTGCCGTCGTCCACCACGCGGATCAGGCGCTTGCCGCCGCTCTCCACGCGGACCTCGACCTCGCGCGCCCCGGCGTCAATCGAGTTCTCGACAAGCTCCTTGGCCACGGAAGCCGGCCGCTCGACCACTTCGCCCGCCGCAATCTTGTTGGCGACGGCTTCGGGAAGGATTCGAATCACAGACATGCGACAACCTTTGCTTCAGGGGCTGAAGCCCCTTTTTGCTCTCCCCTTTGTTTGTCGGAGCTGAAGCTCCGACCTCCTAAACACCTTCAAGCAAGGCTGTACCTGAGCTAAAGCTCCGCGTCTTTAACGACCTTGATGCAATGCTGGAGCACTACGCCTCAGGTGGACGACCTTTCCTTCAAAAGCACCCGAACTCTCGTCCCAGATGGAGGCTCGATTACTTCTCCTTTAAACGAAAGTTCTTTTCTCTTTAGGAGGTCGGAGCTTTAGCTCCGACATTAGGAGCCCGGCTAATAAGGGGCTTCAGCCCCTGAAGCCACTCCCAAACGTGATGGCATCGGGTCCAACTTAAATTTCCCGGATGCAGAGCCAAACTGCCAATCTTCCGGCTTCTCGACCAGCCCAGCTTTCACAGGATTCATCCAAATATACTCCCGCCTGGCCTGATAGTCAGCCGCATCCCTGATGGTCCAGTCATGAAATCCCGCCTGCCAGACTTCCATCTTATGCCCGCGGACACGGTGAATCTCATGCGAACTCCCGCCCTTGATCAGCATGATGGCCCTTTCGAGCGACGTTGAGCCGCCCGGTGTTAGGAGCAAGTGGAGATGGTCAGGCATAATGACAAATTCATGAAGCAGGTATTCGCCACGATCCCGGCAAGACATCAGCCGCCGGAGAACAATTTCGGCAATTTGCGACACCTTGAAGAGTGCGCGGTTCTGCCAGACCTTTGTCGTCACAAAGTAAGCGCAAGCAGGAGCGGTGCGGTGGATTAGCTTGCCCATATTTCCTTCAGGGGCTGAAGCCCCTTCCTGCTCTCCTCCTTTTTGTCGAGCTAAAGCTCCGCCCCCCTGAACACCTTCAAGCATTGCTGCACCTGAGCTAAAGCTCCGACCCCCTAAACACCCTCAAGCAATGCTGTACTTGAGCGTATGCTCCGACCTCCTAGTCCGCACCTGCAATGTTAGAGCTAAAGCGCCGACTTCCTGATCCGCTTGAGCAATGTGCCTGGAGATACAGCCCGGTTCAATACTTCAGGATCTTCAACCCCAGTTCAGTGAGTTGATCGGGGTCGACGGTTGCGGGGGCGTCGCACATCAGGTCGGTGGCGCTGGCGGTTTTGGGGAATGCGATGACCTCCCGGATGCTCGATTCGCCGGCCAGCAACGCGACGATACGATCCACGCCCAGCGCGATGCCGCCGTGGGGCGGCGCGCCATATTCGAGCGCGTCCATGAAGAAGCCGAACCGTTCCCGGGCCTTTTCATCGCTCAGGCCCAGCACCCTGAAAACCCGTTTCTGGATGTCGGGGCGGTGCATACGAATCGAGCCGCCGCCGATCTCCTGGCCGTTCAGAACCAGATCGTACGCAAGGGCCCTGATGCTGCCCGGGTCGGATTCCAGCCGGTCCAGGTCCTCCTCCCGCGGCGAGGTGAACGGGTGGTGCATGGCCGCGAAGCGCTTCTCATTCTTGTCGTACTCGAACATGGGGAAGTCGACAATCCACGCGAGGCTCCAGAGACCGGGCTTGATCAGTTCAAACTTGTTGGCAAGTTCCAGGCGCAGCCAGCCGGATGCCTCATGGAGTCCCTGGATCTTTTCCTTGGCGTCGGACTCAGCGCCGAGCAGAATCACAAGGTCGCCCGGTTGCGCCTCCATGGCCGCAGCGATGGCCTGAAGCCCTTCCTCGCCGAGCGCGTTTTTCATCCGCGATTGGATGCCCGCTTCGGTGACGGTCAGATATGCCGTGTTACCGGCTCCCTGGGCGCGAAGGGTTTCCTGGTAGCGGTCAAACTGGCTCCGGGAGATTTTCGCGGCAGCGCCAGGAACACGCAGCGCCTTGGCCACCTGGAAGCCTTTCACCGCGTTCAGCTTGCCGTCGGGCAATTCCAGCCGTTTCCATTCCAACCCAAATCGCAGGTCGGGCTTGTCGGAGCCGTATTTCTCCATCGCCGTGTCGTAGCCCAGGCGCCTGAACGGCCGCTCGATTTTGACGTCCAACAGCGCCAGAAGTTTTTCCATCAGCCCTTCGATGATGCCGAAGAGCACGTCGCGCTGCGGGAAGGCCATCTCCACGTCAATCTGCGTGAACTCAGGCTGGCGGTCGGCGCGCAGGTCTTCGTCGCGGAAGCAGCGGACGATCTGGAAATAGCGGTCGAAGCCGGCGATCATCAGCAACTGCTTGAAGAGTTGCGGCGACTGCGGCAGGGCGTAAAAGTGGCCCAGACGCACGCGGCTGGGAACCAGGTAATCACGCGCGCCCTCGGGCGTTGACCGTGTCATGAAAGGCGTCTCTACCTCGATGAATCTATGTGCGCCAAAATGCTCACGCACCACCTGGTTGGCTTGGTGGCGAAGCCGGATGTTGCGCTGCATGCGGGTGCGGCGCAGGTCCAGATAGCGGTAGCGTAGGCGTGTTTCCTCCATGGTGCGGGTTTCATCTTCGATCGGGAAAGGAGGCGTCTTGGCCTCGTTCAGCAGCAGCAGCGTCTGCGCTTTCACCTCCACTTCGCCCGTCGCAATCTGCGGGTTCGTGGTTTCCTGCGACCGCAGCACCACTTCACCTTCCACGCCCACCACGTATTCGGTGCGAATTTGCTCGGCTTTCGCGTGGGCTTCGGGGCTCGATTCCGCGTTCACCACCACCTGAACGATGCCGGTGTGGTCGCGCAAATCGAGAAAGATCAGGTTGCCCAGGTCGCGCCGCCGAGCCACCCAGCCGGCCAGAAAAACCTTCTGGCCCGTGTGAGCCTTCCGAAGCTCACCGCAGTAATGCGTTCTTTGCCGGTCGCCAAGTAAATCGAGTTCCAAAGTGGATCCTTACCTTACCGTCATCTGCTCGAACGGAAATGACGG
>JARRJI010000010.1:0-20561 GCA_037379595.1 Acidobacteriota bacterium
GTCTGATTTCGTGAAATAAGGTATACTCCTGAATTCAGTTATGGGGCTTCCAAGCGAATGTTGTTCTGGTCAGCGACGAATCGTCTCGATCCTGATTGCCCTGATGAGCGGCTGCGCTGTGCTTTTGGTTGGCCTGGTCCTGGTGCCTCCGGCGGCCTTCGCGCAGACCGACGAAATCCAGGTCTACGACGCTTCGATTGCGCCGCAAGGGACTTTCAATGTGACGTTGCACAGCAACTATACGCCGATCGGGCGAAAGACTCCTGTTTTCCCCGGAGGAATCATTCCGGACAATTCGGTTAACGGCGGAGTGGAATGGGCCTATGGCGTCAGGCCGTGGTTCGAACAGGGTCTCTATTTGCCCGTGTTTACGGCCTACTCGAAGGGCCGTGGCGGGTCGATTGACGGCTTCAAGATCCGCGAACTCTTCGTGCGGCCGCGCGCCGACGACCACAAGTTTTTCTATGGTGTCAACTTCGAGTTCAGCGTCAACTACTCGTATTGGGAGTCGCGTACGATTTCGTCCGAGATTCGTGGTATCGTCGGGGCGCACCTGCGCCAATGGGATCTTATCTATAATCCGATTTTTGATACGGACTATACGGGCGGCTTAGGAGGCCTGGAGTTTGTCCCCGCGGGACGGATCGCCTACAACTTCAATCACCGATGGGCCGCTGCCGCCGAGCAGTATTCCGATGACGGGCCGCTCAACCACTTTTACGCTGCCAACAACCAGTTCCATGAAGTCTGGGCCGTGATGGACCACTACAGCAAGATTGTGGACATCGAAGCGGGCGTGGGCGTCGGTGTGACGGACGGGGCCGACAAATTGACATTCAAGTTGATGTTCTCACGCGACCTCAACTGAAAACCGGTCGTCAGCTATCAGCTTTGGCGTGCCGTCCGGCTTTCGGTCACCCCGTTACTAATCGCAGCTGTCCCTCTTTTCCTAACTTATAACTCAGCATCAATAACTCGTAACTCCCTCGCGTTACTCGTCACGGGTGTTTTCACCCTTCATCCTTTTTCGTTTTTCCTTCTGCAGACCGCGGTGTTGCCTGGGCCTAGCCATGTTGATCCGAGGTGACAACAGGGTGAGCCGGCGTTATGATTGTTCTAAAGAGATGAAGTTGAAATCGGGAATTCCAAGGAAACGCGGAAACCGAGATGCGCTTCAAACCTCCCCTCCGTCGCAGAGTAGGAAGTCCCGGAAAGTCGATCAGCCCGCCTGCTGCGCGCGACAGGCGCTTGCTATGGTGTTCCTGGGGTTGCCTTCTGGTCGCCGCCGTGATGGCGCTTCTGGCAGCACACCGAGTGCCGTTGCTGGCCCGGCCGGGCAGCAGCCAGCTTAAGCTCGACACGGGTAAGGAGATCTATGTGGCGGGATGTGTTTCCTGCCACGGGCCCGATGGGAAAGGCCAATCGCAGAACCTGACAGGCTTCGAGCGGCCGTCCACCTTCCCTGATTTCACCGACTGCTACACCGCTACACGGGAACCCGACCTGCAGTGGCGCGCCATTATCACAGAAGGCGGTCCGGCGCGCGCATTCTCAGAGATCATGCCGGCGTTTGGGGACGCCCTCACGCAGGAGCAGTTTGGGAAGGTCATCGAATACCTGCGAAGCCTGTGTACGTAGAAGGCCTGGCCCCGGGGCAATTTCAACCTTCCGCGCCCGCTGGTCACCGAGAAAGCGTTTCCAGAAGACGAGGTTGTGCTGGACGGGGCGACGAACCTGCACGGACCAGCGGGTGGCAGTGCCCTGGTGACCTACGAGAAGCGCATCGGGCCCTCGGGGATGATTGAGGCCAAGGTCCCTTACGAGATCGCGCCGGACGGTGGCGTTACGCACTCGGGGTTCGGCGACATCGCGCTTGGGTACAAACGCAAGCTGTTCGACAACCTGAAGAGAGGTTATATTTTCAGCCTGGGCGGCGAAGTGATTGCCCCGACCGGAAGCCCGCGCCTCGGGACGGGCACGGGTTCGCCTGTTTTCGAACCTTTCGCGGCCTACGGGCAGATTCTTCCTAAGGACAGTTTTCTCCAACTCCATACGGGTTTTGAACTTCCAACGCAGACCGACAAGATCCCCAATGCATACTATCTGCACACCGCAATCGGCAAGACGTTCATCACAGGAAGAAGGTTCGGCCGGTGGTGGTCACCCATGGCGGAGTTCATCATGGACCGGGAACTGGAGTCCGGCGCCACGACCAACTGGGACGTGATACCGGAAATCCAGATTCCAATCAGCAAACGCATGCACATCCTTGCCAACGTCGGCATCCGCATCCCCGTGAACAATACGGCGGGCCGGCCCAAGCAATTTCTCATCTACTTCCTCTGGGACTATGTGGACGGCAGCTTAAAGCAAGGCTGGTAAATGAGAATCGGCAGGCGCACAATCCGGTCCTCCATCCTCCTGCTGGCTTTTGCAGGCGTGGGCGTATGCTCGTCGCATGCGCAGCCCCAACAAGGCAAGGCGCACGCGGTGGTTTCCGCACACAAAGGCTCTTATCCCAGGACCTTCGGTTCGCATTTCGAGACCTCGGACCGCTGTGTCGCCTGCCACAACGGGATTTCCACGCCGACTGGAGAGGACATCTCAATCGGTGTGGACTGGCGAACCAGCATGATGGCCAATTCCGCGCGCGACCCGTACTGGATTGCAGGGGTGCGGCGCGAAACGATCGACCATCCGGTTGCGGCGGAGGCAATTCAAGACGAATGTACCATCTGCCACATGCCGATGATGCGCTACGAATCCAGGCTGATCGGACGCGAGGGCGAAGCGTTTGCGCACTTTCCGCCCGGGGGCGAAACCCGCGCAGACCGGCTGGCGGAAGACGGAGTTTCCTGTTCCGTGTGCCACCAGATCACCGGGGAAGGTCTGGGCACGCGTGCAAGTTATGTTGGCGGGTTCAAGATTGATACCACCAGGCCTCCGGGCGAGCGTCACGAATACGGGCCGTTTGATGTCGACGAGGGCCACGCAACCATCATGCGATCGTCTTCAACGTTCCAGCCGGTTGAAGAGACAAAGGTGATCCGCTCCTCGGAACTGTGCGCTACCTGCCATACGCTCCTGACCAACGCGCTCGATGCTGAGGGAAAGGTGATTGGTGAACTGCCTGAACAGGTTCCCTATCAGGAATGGCTGCACAGCAGCTACAAGGACGGGAAGAGTTGCCAGGATTGCCACATGCCGAAGGTGCAGGCGGAGGTGCCGATCACGTCGGTGCTGGGTGAACCGCGCCCGGGCTTCGCACAGCACACTTTTGTGGGTGGCAACTTCTTTATGCAACGCATGCTGAATCGCTACCGGAACGATCTGGTGGTCCCGGCTCCGCCGGAGGACCTGGATAGCGCAGCAATCCGCACGATTGCCCACCTGCAGTCGGAGGCTGCGAAGATTCGAATCAAGGGCCTGAGCGTTCGCAACGGCCGCCTGGAAGCGGAAATCTCGATTGAGAATCTGGGGGGCCACAAGCTGCCCACGGCGTACCCATCGCGCCGCGTGTGGCTGCACGTGACGGTGCGCGATAGCCACGGAAAAGTCGTTTTCGAATCCGGGGCGCTTCGTCCCGATGGCTCCATCGTGGGAAACGACAACGACATCGATCCCGCGCGCTTCGAACCCCATTACACGGAGATCACCGGGCCCGATCAGGTGGAGATTTACGAGGCGATCCTGGTTGACCCTGCCGGTAAGGTGACGACAGGGCTGCTGACGGGCCTGCGGTTTATCAAGGACAGCCGTCTGCTTCCGCTGGGCTTCGACAAGCGGACCGCGGACAAGGATGTCGCGGTTCATGGAAAAGCAGAAACAGACCCGGACTTCACCGGTGGCGGGGATACGGTCCGTTATTCCGTCGCGGTCACCGGCGGCGAGGCGCCGTTCCAGGTGGAAGCGGAACTTTGGTATCAGCCGATCGCGTATCGGTGGGCGATGAATCTAAAGCCGTACAATGCCGCGGAACCGAAGCGTTTTGTTGGCTACTATGAGGAGATGGCGCCAGGCTCGGCCGTGATGCTGGTTCGCACGATGGCAACGACCAACCATCCGATAGCTGTAGCAACAAATGGTTCTCCCCCGCCTGCGCGTTCCACCACGCGGCGCGCGGCCGCCGACAAATAGCCGTTGTGCCGATTCATTGATCGCCCATCTCCTGCCTTTCGAGCAACTCTCTTCCTCCCGCAATCGAATCTGCGGTAGATTAACGAAGAAAGGTTGCCGCGTCGCCATGCCTGAAACCTCAATTCCGTGCGTTGCCCGAATGGTGCACCACTGCTGCGATCTGCTGCGACAGAAGCTCGATTGCAGTCAAAAGCTTTCTGGACTGGTTGTCGGGTGCGGAAACGGCAATGAAGTTGTCTACATGCGGCGCACGTTTCAATACCATCATCTGGTCGGTGTGGACGTAGAGGAAACTTTCTCCCCTGAGGCCTGTGCGGAACATTGCGTTATCCGCGGAGACGCGCTGCACCTCCCGTTTGCTTCCGGAACTTTTGATTTTGCCGCGGCGTTTCATTCCATGGAGCATGTCGGGGACGCGAAAATGGCCTTCGATGAAGTTCGCCGGGTGCTGCGGCCGGGCGCATGGTTTTATGTAGGCGTTCCTAACAGCCGCCGCCTGGTTGGTTATCTTGGCTCGTTCGATGCGACAACCTGGCAGAAGATCACCTGGAACCTGACGGACTGGCTTGCGCGGCTCCGTGGCAAATTCAAAAACGAATACGGCGCTCACGCAGGTTTCGAGCGCCGCGAATTGCTTGACCTACTCCAGGAACGCTTCGGCGACGTTCAGTTTTTGACGGAAGATTTCATTCGCTATAAATACGCCGGCTCTCACCTGCGCGGACTGCTTCGATTGCTGCTTGCCCCATCCATCATTGATTATTCGACATCCTCGCATTACGCGATCTGTCAGAAGCCCCTTTAGAGCCGGAGTCACATGCAACATTGGGCAGCGGCTTCTGGCCGCGGACGGCGACCGGTCGCGGCAGGACCGTGATCTGTTCGAGTCCCGCATTGCGAAACCACGCTTCAACTTCGGCGTAGGTGTGTTTCCACTGATACTTCGGCGAATACCAGTCAAACGTGTCGAGAACGCGCCACTCGGGATCGGGGGTAACGGCCACCTTGGTCACCAGGCGCAACGGATAAAAAACGGGCAGCCGGTAAACGTAATAGAGGGGAATGGCGGCGTGGCAGAGCCCATAGAGCCATCGCGAGGGAAGGCGCGTGGTCACGGCGCGCTGCATCCGGTTTGAAGTCTCCATCACGTGGTCCATTGTTTTTGCCAGCCGCCGCACGAGCGCCTGCCGCGCGAGAGGGATTGTGAAATTGGAGTCGAGGCCCAGCACCTCATTGACGCGGTCCGGAAAACGCTCAAAAGTTTCTGACAGGCGGCGAAGGGCGTAAACCCACGCGGCGATTTCGCCACCCGGCTTGATGAGCGGCACAAGAGCCTGGAAAGCCGCATGAGTAGACGGCGTGTGGTGGAGCACGCCGATACTGTAGATGAAGTCAAACGACTCCTGCCGGAACGGCGGACGCGTCAGGTCGCCCTGAATAAAATGGCAGTTCGGGAGATGGCCCAGGTTTTCCTGCGCCACTTCGATGGCCTGGCTCAAGTCGATGCCGATGACTTCGGCGCCTTCACGCGCCAGCAGGTCCATGTAACGGCCCGCCCCGCAGCCGGCCTCCAGCACGGTCTTGCCCGCCAGGTCTGCCGGGCGCCGTCCCGTCGAAGCGATAAATGTTGTCAGGGATGGTTGATGCGAGTCCGTATCGAACTGCGTCCGCCGCCAGCGCTTCCACTCAAAGCTGAACGACTGGGCGTACGCGGCGTCCGCGACGAAGCGCGGAATGGCCTGGCGGATGGGGTATTCCGTCCTGCAACGCGCGCAGTGCAATGCTCCTTCGATGACTTGATCCTCTTGCATCGAGGTAGCGTGCAGTTCAAGCTTTCCGTGGCAGCCGGGGCAGGCAAGAAGGCCCACGAGTTCGACACGCATGAATGGGTTACTCCGCTCGGGGAGTTGCGAAGGCGCGCCGTTTCTCCTGCGCGACCTTCAATGTGCCGACCAGGTCAGCGAGGTGCATTTGTTTTCGCCGGCAGTATTCCCGGATTCCGTCAGCAACCCGCAACGCGGTTTCCGGCGCGTAGAAGTTGGCGGTTCCGACCTGGACAGCGCGGGCGCCCGCGATGATGAATTCCAGCGCATCCCCGGCGGTTGCAATTCCGCCGATCCCGATAATCGGGATCTTCACGGCGCGCGCGGTCTGGTAAACCATGCGCACGGCCAGCGGCTTGATGGCAGGGCCTGAAAGGCCTCCGGTGATGTTCGAAATGCGCGGCGTACGGGTTTCGACGTCAATGGCCATCCCAACGAAGGTGTTGACCAGTGAGAGAGCATCGGCCCCTGCGCCTTCTGCGGCGCGTGCGAGTTCGGTGATGTCCGTGACATTGGGAGAAAGCTTGACGATCAGCGGGTAGCGAGCTGTTTTCTTGCTTGCCGCAACAACCTCTTCGGTCAGCCGCGGATCGTTTCCATAAACCATTCCACCGGCGCGGGTATTGGGGCAGGAAATATTCAGCTCGTAGCCATGAATGCCTTCGCCTTGATTCAGAATTTCGATGGCGCGGACGTAATCTTCGGTCGAATAGCCAAAGACATTCACAATGCAGCGAGTCCGGAGAGTGCGGAGGAATGGAAGTTTCTCTGCAAGAAATCTCTCGGCGCCGACGTTCTGCAAACCGATGGCGTTGAGCATTCCCGCCTCGGTTTCATAAATTCGCGGCGAAGGATTGCCTTCCATGGGATCGGCCGAAATTCCTTTCACCACAATTCCGCCGAGCTGGTTCAGATCGATCAGTTGGGCGAATTCCTGGCCGTAGCCAAAGGTCCCGCTGGCCGTCAAAACCGGGTTCTCAAAATGAATCCCGGCAACTTCCGTATCGATGCGGGGAGAGAAGGTCTCCTCGACGGAGGGTGTGCGCTGATTCGGTTCCTGTTGTGACATGTCCGCTATTCTCTTAGGTCTTGGGAACTTCTTCCCGCTCCCAGATCACTTTTTCCGCGTGGAATACCGGTCCCTCAGTGCAGACTCGCTCGTAAGCCCCGTGTCCCGTTCCTTCCACGCGAATGCAGCATCCCAGGCAAACGCCCAGCCCGCATCCCATGCGGTTTTCCATGGAGACCAGGCACGGATGGCCGTATCGTTCGGCGAGGTCGACCGTGGCACGAAGCATTGCCCACGGCCCGCACGCCATCAGAAGGTATTTCCTTTGGGGATTATCTTTGAGATACGTTTCGAGCGGCACCGTAACGAACCCGCGATGTCCTTCCGAGCCGTCCTCGGTGGCCAGCGTTATTCCCTGAACATAGCCTTCGAAACCTGCGGTACCCACGAGATCATCGCGCGTCCGGCCGCCAAAAAACACCCGCTGGCGAATCCCTGCTTTGGCAATCTGACGCACCGGAAGAAGCAGCGCAGCGATGCCGATGCCGCCGGCAACGTGCAGAACTTCATCCGCAGCCTTGGCCACCGGCAGGTATTCTTCTTCGAAAAATCCGTGTCCCAGGGGCGCCAGCAATTCCACCTGGTCTCCGGGTTTCAGTTCGGCCATCAGGCGCGTTCCGCGCCCGACAACCTTGTACAGAAGCTGGATGATTTCCGGCGGCGTATCGCTTTCGGGCTGGCGACCTTTAATTTCCCGGGGCTTTACATCGTAAATACTCATGGGACGGCGCAGCAGGACGTCAGAATGTCCCAGCAGGCGCACCATAGCGAATTGCCCGGGCCGCGTGGCCTGGGCTTGCCGAGGAGAATATAAGTCCAGGAGAAAATGGCCGCCGGTTAACGGTCGATTTTCAACAACGGCCACAATGTCATTTTGCATCTTTCACATTCTAGCAGAAGCAGCCTCAACCTTGGCGCGAGCCTTTGATGTTGATCGGTAGGCTTGCGTACTGCTTTCCGGGCGAGGCTGGTTGCCGCTTGCGGCGGGGTGTGTTGGTCCGGTCGAGCCACATCTTGACGGAGGCTTTACTTTGCCAGGGGATTTCAGGCTAGAATGCAAAGCAGGGAACCTGCGATGAGCCTATTCTTGCAAGGTCTGCTGATCCTTGCCCTGATTGCGGCGAATGCCTTCTTCGTTGCTGCCGAGTATTCGCTGCTGAGCGTCCGGCGAAGCCGGCTACAGCAACTGGTGCGGATGGGCAACCCGCGGGCTGTGCTGGTGCAAAAGCTCCTTACGTATCCCAGCCGTCTTTTCTCCGGTCTCCAATTGGGTGTTACAGCTGCGAGCCTGCTGCTCGGCTGGCTTGGCGAATCCATGCTGGCGGAGGACATCCGCGGGCTGCTGGAGGGCAGGCTGCAGCATTTTGTCGGCCCGCTCTCGCACGGGTCCGCCACGGTTGTTGCATTCCTCCTGATCACGGGCCTGCTGATGGTTCTGGGCGAGCTTGCGCCGAAAACGATCGGCTACGAGCGAGCCGAAAGGGTCTCCCTGATTTTTGCCTGGCCTTTGACCGTGTTCATGCGCGTGGTCCGCTACCCCGTCCTTCTGATGGACCGGCTGGCGAATGCGGTGACGAGAGTGGTTGGAGTTACGGCTTCAGTCGGACACGGCGAGATGCACAGCCTTGAGGAAGTGGAACTGATCGTGACGGGTGTCCGCAAGCGCGGCCTGCTGGGTGAAGAACAAGAAGAGATGATCCACAGCATTTTCGATCTTCACCGCGTCCTGGTGCGGGAGATCATGGTCCCACGGCCGCAGATCACGTCGCTGCCCTTCAGTAAGGACCTCCATTTCCTCCTTGACAGCATTGTCAAAGACCAGCATTCGCGCATTCCTATCTATGAAGGTTCGCCTGACCACATCGTCGGAATCCTCTACGCCCGCGACCTTCTGGGCGTCACTCTGGACCGTCTCCGGCATCATATTCCTCTCGACGAGCCTCTTGACCTGAGGTCATTGCTGCACACGCCGATGATTGTTCCTGAAATGATGCCCCTCATCAAGCTGCTCGACGAGGCCCGCAGGCGTCACGCGCATCTGGCTCTTGTGGTGGATGAGTTTGGCACCTTCGTAGGGCTGGTGACCATCGAGGACGTGCTGGAGCAGATTGTCGGTGAAATCCAGGATGAGTACGACCGGGAAGAAGCGGCCATCCGGAGAATCGGCGAGCACATCCTGGTTGTGGATGCCGCGCTCAGCTTGCGCGAGCTTGCGGACGACTATGACATCGTGCTTCCCAGGGGCGCTGGCTATGAGACACTGGCCGGGTTTGTTCTTGATCGCCTGGGCACAATCCCGAAAGGCGGGGAAAGCTTCATCTATGGCGGCCGGGTTTACACCGTGGTAGATATGGAGGGCTTGCGGGTGGCGAAGGTCAAGATTGAAAAAGCCGGCAGCAAGGCCGCGCGCCCAAGGATCGTGCCCGTGCGGTCAAAGGGAAACCCCGGCTGAGTTTTCCGAGGGTTTGTCAGGCGCCCGGGGTGCTTGTCCTGCCCATCGCAACTTCCACTTCCGCTCCACGGTCTACACCTAACGCCTTCGCGGCAGAGTTGCGATTCGTGCAGATCTCAATAAAGCCGGAACTCCCAACGACGGCAAAAACCTCCGAAGGCTTACCCGCCGAAAAGGACTCGTAGAGCTGGGTTATTTTGTGCCCGTTGACGGTGATGTGAAAAGGCGGCGGGTTCTCTTTGAAAAGCTGTGGAACATCGTCAGGTCGAATGTTCGTGATGACGTTTCCGAATTTGTCCACCTTGATTGCAGCGCCCTTCAGAAGAGTATCGTCCTCCCAATTGGGACGCAGCGATGTGTACCTCGCGTAATCGGTAATGACATTGCCAAGCTGTGCAGCTTCCAGGCCCCGGCTTACCCATGCCGCCACAGGAGCAAAAATATCCCGCCCGTGAAAAGTGTTGCTGACAGGATTCAGGAAGTAACGGTCGGCGGTGATGTGACGTACCTCAAAGCTTTCTTCCCGCTCATAGACCAGCGAGAGCACCCCATTATCCGGCGCTACAAATTTGTAATCCCTGGTCTCCACCAGGATCGGACGCCGTTCCGATCCAACTCCCGGATCGACAACCACCAGGTGAACCGTACCGGCCGGAAAGTAGTGATAGCTCTGGACCAGGCTGTAGGCGCCGTCAAAGATGTCGTAGGAATTCACCCGGTGGTTGATGTCGACAATACCGGCATAGGGGTTGATTTTCAGAATGACCCCTTTCATCACGCCGACAAAGTGGTCGTCTTCGCCGAAGTCCGTGGTGATTGTAATGACTTGTTTTCCAGCCAATGTGTCCTCTCGGCTTTGTGGCTTTGACAAACGAAACTAAGATGCAACCTAACGAAAACGACGATGACTGTCAAGTTGCGTTCCCTGCAACCCCCTCCAGTGGCGTCACTGCTTTTGAAACATCTTTCGGTATTCATTGAGGCTAAGCGGGGGGACCGATGCCGTAGCCAGGTCTTCTTCCAGATGCTCACGGCGGCTCATTCCCACCAGGGCGCAGGTGATGCCCGGTGTCGATCGCGCAAACTGGATGGCCCGCTGAGCGTCGGTCGTGAGGCCGGGCATCCATTGCTGGAATTCTTCCGGTAATCCCTGTGCAAGGCGGCCTTGCAGCAGGCTGGCGCTGGCAAAAACCATCAGGCCGTGTTCGCGGGCAACGTGGAGAAGCGGCACCGCACGGCCATCCATGTGCTGGGTGTTCGCGGTCAGTGCCTCGGGCATGGCGATGTTGAAAGGAAGCTGGACTGCTCCAAAATGATGCTTCTCGCCTCCCACCTCTTTGGCGACGCCGAGGATTTCTTTAAGCGAGATCGCTTCCTGCGAATCCGGCATTACGCGAAAGCCGTTCCAGGTTGCGGTGCCATACATGCCGATCTTGCCTTCGGCGACGGCCTGCTCAAGGGCCGAGAAAGCCAGCCTGAGCCGGCGCAGGAACACTTCATGCGCGACTTCCCGAAGCTGCGTTTCAGGATTGTGGAGGTAATAAATATCGATGGTCTCGACGCCCAGGTTCTCCCGGCTGACGTCGATTTGATTGCCCAGATAACGCGGTGACAGGGTATGGCACCCGGCAACAATCTCTTCCGGCTGCACTAGACCGGTCTTGATCAGCTTTTCGTGGAAATAGGTTGAAGGGTCTTCCGGCGCTCTGTCGTCGTAGCTGAAAAAGCCCCCCTTGCTTGCGAGGATGATTTCGTCGCGCTGCGCAATTCCGGACGAAATCAGTTCTGCGATCCCTCGCTCCAGGGCGCGTTCGCTGTGCATGTGCCGGTAATTGGCCGAAGTGTCAAAAACGTTGATCCCTTTCCGGGCCGCAAGCATGGTCGCGTCGGCATACCGGTCGTCAACTTCCTGCGTGGGATCGCCAAGGTAGGTTCCAAAGCCAACCGAAGCCACCCACAGGTTTTGCGACTGGCGAAAATGTGCGGGCAACTGATCAGCGTATCGCTGTCGATAGCGCGAAGTACCTTTTAGACTGGCATAGCCTGTAATTGACACGAGGAAGTCATCCCGGGAAGCAGAATTGTTCTTCTACTCTATCTGGATTTTCCCGCGAACGCCAGCCTGCCTGGTCCTGCTTTACTTGGCTCGAAGCAGGAGCACCGGTACGCTGATCCTGTGCTGTACTTTGGGTGCTGTCGTTCCCAGAAAGAGGTCCTTGACGAACCGGTGTCCATGCGTGCTCATGGCGACCAGGTCGCAGCCCTTTTCCTGGACCCACTTGATGATTTCGTCCGCCGGATCGCCGTAGGCCAGCGCGGCCTCGGCAGGGATACCCTCCGCCTCGAACTCGGCCCGGACCTTTTCCAGGTATGCCTTGTCTTCTGCAACTTCCGGACTCACGGCGTCGGGGCCGTACATGCGGGCGGCCCAGCCGTCAGCCACGTGCAGAAGCGCTACATGGCTGTTGTGGATCCTGGCCAGGGCTTTGATGTGCTGGATGATGGCCCGGTCGGTCGGAGTGGTGTCTAGAGTCACCAGAATCTTGTCGTACATGGCAATTTCTCCGCTGGATGCGCGCCTGCCCCGCGCATCAGTGGCCGGTAATAACCATCCACGCACTCTCTAGGGCCGCCGGCAAGCCGTAGATGTCCATGGCGGTAAT
This sequence comes from Acidobacteriota bacterium, assembly GCA_037379595.1. Classification (GTDB taxonomy): domain Bacteria; phylum Acidobacteriota; class Terriglobia; order UBA7540; family UBA7540; genus SCRD01. The sequence continues at coordinate 12,145 of JARRJI010000010.1, forward strand.
GAGCAAGGCGCTGCTCCATCCGGCAAGCATCAGGAACCAGCCGTTGCGCCACTTACCCATACGCTTGCGGGAGCTTGTGAAGTGTAGCAGAGGAAACATGGCGAAGGGAAGCTGCAAGGCCAATATGACCTGGCTGAGGACAAGAAGGTCGGTGACGCTGCTGCCGCCACGAACCCCAATAATCAGCACTGCCGGGATAATGGCCAGGGTACGCGTAATGAGCCGCCGCAGCCAGGGCCGGATTCGCCAGTGCATGAACCCTTCCATCACAACCTGTCCGGCCAGCGTCCCGGTGATCGTGCTGCTTTGTCCGCTGGCAAGCAATGCCACCGCGAACAGCGTACTTGCCACGGCGGTCCCGAGTAGTGGAGCGAGTGTCAAATAGGCGACACGGATCCAGTCGGTGTCCGGGCTGAACTCGATCATGTGTCCGCCCGGGACCATCACGCTGGTCTTGCCGAAGAAGACCAAGGCAGCCAGCACCAGGATGGCCGCGTTCACAAAGAAGGCAATGCTCAGAGCCACCGAGGCGTCAATCGTATTGAACCGGATGCCGCTGCGAATGGAAGCATCATCTTTCTGGAGTTTGCGGCTCTGCACCAGCGCCGTGTGGAGATAGAGGTTATGGGGCATCACGGTCGCGCCAATGATTCCGATGGCGAGCACGAGCATGCCGCTGTGCGCGAGCCCGGGGTGCAGGAACGAATCTCCCATTTCTATGAGGCTCGGACGAGTTTGCGGGAGGACAAAAATCTCGATGTAGTAGCACACGGCCATCGTCGCCACCAGCAGCAGGACAACCGCTTCGATGGTTCGCATGCCGAAGCGCTGTAAAGCGAGCAGCATAAGGACGTCGAACCCGGTGATGATGACTGCCCAGAGCAACGGGATGCCGAAAAGGAGGTTGAGCGCGACGGCGCTGCCCAGTAATTCCGCCAGGTCCGTGGCGCCGATGGCCAGTTCGCTCAACAGCCAGTTGGGCACGCGAGTCCAGCGTGGATACCACTCGCGGCAGCATTGGGCGAGGTCCATCCCTGTCACCACGCCCAACCGCGCCGCGATGATCTGCAAAAAGATCGCCATCAGACTGGCCAAAGCGACGACCCAGAGCAACTCGTACTTGAACTGCGCTCCACTTGCCAGGTCTGTTCCCCAGTTCCCGGGGTCCATGTAACCGACGCTGACCAGAATCGCCGGTCCGACAAAAGCCCACCAGTGCCGCCAGAATCCCGCCTTGTGCGGTGGCACTTCTACAGTGCCGTGCAATCCTTCCAGCGACAGGCTGCGGCTGGGTGGCGGCCCGCCCACTTCAACCGTTGCTCGATCGGTGCCGGCAGGCTTGTCGGCAGGGGTTTCAGGTTTATTTTCCGGATGGTCCATTTTCAGGGTTGACCCGTGGCTGCTATTTACTACAGATTTGTTGCTGAAATAAACTATAGTTAATACGATCGACCGCACGGCTGTCAACCGGAAATGTGGCTGGACTGTCGGGAAGCCGGGCTAATATGGGTGTTGCCTGAGGCTTTGAGCGCTGGCATGATGAGAGAGTTGAAACCACTGCAAGGCCTGGGGCGCTGATTGTCATGAAGCTGACGATATCGAAAGAGGATTACTTGAAGGCCATCGCAGAGGCCGAGGCGGAAGAGGGCGCCGCTATTGCAGCGACCATTGCGCGCTGGCTGGATGTTTCTCCTCCTGCGGTCGCGCTGGCTCTCCGCCGTCTGAGGCGCGACAAGCTTGCACACGTGGATCGCAAGGGCCGAATCACTCTCACGGTGGAAGGGCGAAAAATTTCTGACCGGCTGCGATTCCGCCACCACCTGGTTGAACGCTTCCTTCATGAGATCCTGGGGATGGAATGGTACAAAGTGCATGAAGAGGCGGAGCGCCTGGAGCACTCTGTTTCTGAAGACCTGGAGCAGAAGCTGATTGAAAAGCTGGGGCCGGATGGCGCCTGTCCGCACGGGAACCAGATCAACAAAAGTGCCTCCGATCGCCGCAGGATGGGCCTCCGGCAACTTTGGGAAGCGACGCCGGGGTCAGCGGTCCGGGTCGATAGCATGCACGAACGCGATCGCAAACTCCTTGAATACTTCGATCAACTGGGAATCCGGCCGGGGGTTCGAATTCAAGTCAACAGCCGCAATTATGACGGCACTTTGAGCCTGAACTTAGGAAAGCGCCCCATCAGTTTGGGTGAATCCGCTGCAAGAAAGGTATGGGTCTCCGCTGTGGTTGCGGCGCCGGAGCGGGATTTGTAGTCCCCCGTTATCGCACCTGCAGCCTGGCCTCAGTCCAATCTCATAAGAACTTGCCACGCGAGGTCCGGCGGCGCGTCAGCCTTGCTTGCGAGGGCCACTTTCAGACGCATTCCGTCTGACGCGCGCAAGCTGCTCCTCAAAAATCAGCCGGCTGCTGGAGTTCTTCAATTTGAGATGTCGGATCGCGACGTTCTCAAGAGCCTGGCGGGGCACCAGGCCGACAATCTCGCTGCTCTCAACCGTAACTCCTGCGCGCGCAGCCTCTTCTGCGACGGCTTCGAACACCGTGCCGATTGAGGTCGTCTCATAATCGGTGAGATTCATTGAGACCTGAACCAGACCAAGCGCCTTCAATTCCACGCCGATCGCTTTCACTGCCGGAAAGCCTCCGTCCGAGGCGCGAATCTTCCTCGCGATGGCTTTCGCCAGGCTGAGGTCACTTGTTTTCAGACTGATGTTGTAGGCGATCAGGAAATTGCGGGCGCCGATTGCGGTGGCCCCGGCCGTTGGATGCAGATCGGCTTCGCCGAAGTCCGGCCGCCGTTCAGGATTCCGCCGGACTTCCTCGCGCAGCCGCTCAAACTGTCCCCGCCGCACGAATTCGAGGTTTTTTCGCCTGGCCTTGCGGGCGGCCTCTTCGTAGAGATAGGTCGGGATGCGGAACCGGCGCCAGGTTTCCTCCGCCGCCCGGCGGGCAATCTCCACGCAGTCATTCAGATTGACGCCCTTGATGGGAACGAACGGCACAACATCCGTAGCTCCCATCCGGGGATGCACTCCGCGGTGAGCATTCAGATCGATGAGTTCGGCTGCGCGGCCGATCCCCCGCAACGCCGCTGCGCCCACGCTTTCGCGGGTGCCCACAAACGTCACCACAGTGCGATTGTGGTCAGCGTCCATCTGCGTGTCGAGCAGGTAGACGTCCGGGCCGGCAAGAAGAGCTTCGACGATCGATCTGACCTTCTGCCCGTCGCTTCCCTCGCTGAAATTTGGAATGCATTCAACAATGGTTTGCACAGTGAGAATTTAGCACAGAACGATGCGTGGAGAAGCCGCCGCCGCTGGCATCTTGATTGGGCAAACCTTTGCGGAATCTCCTGTCATGGCCGCCCCGTCGCCTTCCGGTTCGCCCTCCCGAAGTCATGTGATGCCGGAAGGCGTTTTGTTATAATTTGCTTAGAGTCACAGCCGGAGGTGAAACTTTATGCCCAGCTACGAGTTCGTCTGCAAAGAGTGCAAGAAGCGCTTCACCTTGATTCTGAGTATCCACGAATACGAAAAGACCCGGCCAGTTTGCCCGAAATGCAAGAGCAAGAAAGTTGAGCAGGTGCCGGCAGCTTTCTTCGCCGTCACTTCCAAAAAGAGCTGAAGGCGTTTTGCAGCAAGCTGCGTACGGCCTGCCGGGCCTTGGAATCCTGAGCCTGGTTCAACTCTCCGAACCTTGCACCTTCTCCTGGCAAGCGCCGGCCGGTCAACTCAAGTGCCGGAGCCGTTTTTCAGCATACGGTGAAGGCGCAATTCCGCCTCGGGTGTGCCGTCCGCAACGAGAGCCAGGCTTGCCCGGCGCCAGTAGCCGCGTTCTCTTTCGAAGGCTATCCAGGTTGCACCCCGAGCGGCGGTCAAAAGCGCGTTGAGAACGCCTCGATCGGATGCCGCTTCGTTTCTTTCCTCTAGCTTGGAACCTGCCGTGGGCGACACTTTATAGCCTGCCGCCTGGTCCATTGCTATGACAATGGGCACCTTGAAGATGTTTTTGGCAACCAGCTTGTTCACGTGCTCGGCCAGCACGATTCGTTCCTGCGGTCCCAGCCAGCAGACTCGTGCCGGGAGGCCTTGAAATCTTACGTGCTTTCGTGCCAGCGGAATCCATCGGGTTAGCATGGCGTCATCCGGAAAGAGCTTAAGCGCCAGATCGTCGAATCGGCGGATATCGCCAACCTCGCCGGAAATCGCCACCCACCGAACCGGAGCCAGACCTTCGCGAAGCAGCGGCTGAAGATAAGCGTCAAGAAAATCGGGAAATGGAGAAGCCTCACTAACGTGGGCGCACTCACGCGCAACGGCCTGGATATTGTTACCGAATTCGAAAGCGACGGAGCCAAGTTTCCGGAGCGCGAGCATCCCGTCGAAGTGCCGGACAACTGACTCGCGAGCGCGGTTCAAATACTCCTGCGGATCTTGATGACGCAACGCTTCGGCTTGGTCCAGGCTGACGCCGGATGGAATGTATCCGTTCAGAAGATCATGCGCGCTGGTCTGATCGGTAAGGACGTCTGGAACAACGCCCCGGCCGGCAAGCTCCGGCATCACGTCCGCGCAGTTACCGACCAGCCCCACGGACACGGCGTGTTTCTGCCGCACGGCATTCTTGAGGATGCGAAGGGCCTCGTCCAGAGTGTTGACGCAGTAATCGCAATAGCCCGCGCGAATGCGGCGCTTGATTTTTTCGCCATCCGCCTCGATGCCGAGAAACGCTGCGCCAAGCAGCCCCGCGGCGAGCGGCAGCGCGCCTCCCGCAGCTCCCAATCCGCCGGAGACGATCAGCTTCCCGGCAAGGTTGCCGCCAAAGTGCTTCTGCGCCACAGCGTCGAAAGTTTGAAAGGCGGCGGGCAAGAATCCCTGGCTGCCGACGTACGTCCAGCCTCTCGCGGCGGCGTGTCCGGACATCGCGAAGCCCCGATCTTCGAGTTCATCAGGCTTGTCATCGGTTGCCGAGAGGCCGGACAGGTGGGAATTTGCGATCAGCACCCGCGACGCCTCCACTTGCGTCTTGAAAACCCCGGCGGGTTTTCCGGACTGGATCAGGAGTGTTTCGTCGCTCGCAAGCCTTCTGAGGGCATCGACCGTTTCGTGATAGCAATCCCAGTCACGCAGAACTTTTCCCGTGGTTCCGCAGGCGATCAGTTTGCGCGGCTGCTCGGCGACTCCCTCATCGAGGCTGTTCATCAGCATGCGCAGAGCGGCTTCCTGCCGCCATCCCTGGCAACTGATCTGAGACCCGCGCTGAGCTCGAACCGGCTGATACACCTTGTCCGGCGGCTCGCCCCTATCCCGTTTGCTTGTTTTCGATCGATCCGCCATCCAAATTCTCTCGCTGAATCTTAGTCGATAATCGGGCGGAGAAAAAGCCTGTCCGCGGATTGATTCACCGTTGTATCTTATCGGCGGGTGCGGCGGTTTGCCGCCTGTGCAGTCATTGCGCGGTTGCTGCGTATCTCGGTTCAAGCCTGTGTTAGAATCTTCTTCGACTTGTCGGTTGCAGGAACTCGGGGACTTGGAAGTACATGGAATCGAAAACCTTTAAAACTCTCAGTGAACTGTTCTTCCAGGCGATGGAGGATCATCAGAAGCCTGACGCCTTCCTGACGAAAACGGAGGGCCGGTACCGCGGCATTCCCTCGCGCGATGTACTTTTGAAAGTCGCGGCTCTGGCGCAAGCGTTCAGCAGCATGGGCGTCGGTCCCGGCGACCGCATTGCCCTGCTGTCTGAAAACCGCCTGGAGTGGGCGCTTACGGATTATGCCATTCTGGGGCTCGGAGCCGTTACCGTTCCTCTTTATTCCACGCTCCTCGAAGACGATATTGAATACATCCTTCGCGATTCCGGTTCAAAGGGCATGGTTGTCTCGACGCGTGACCAGCTCAAAAAAGTGCTCGCCGTGCGGCCCCACGTGCCGGACCTGAAATTCGTCGTGGCAATGGACTGCCAGCCGGGCGAGTTTCCGGATGTGCTTTGTTGGAAAGAACTGGTGGAGCAGGGAACCGCTGCAAATTCCGGCGCGATTGAATCGTTCAAGTCTCAAGCCCTCCGCACGCAGCCGGGCGATTCGGCGACCATTGTCTACACTTCGGGAACCACGGGAGCGTTCAAGGGCGTTGTCCTGACACACGCCAACATCGTCTCAAACATTCAGGCGTGCCATCACCTGTTTGACTTCGGACCGCGCGACGTGAGCATGGCCTTTCTGCCGCTTGCCCACATCTTTGAGCGGATGATCGATTTCTACTACATGTCGCAAGGCGTATCCATCGGCTATGCAGAAAGTTACGACTCATTACCTCAGAATTTACGTGAACTCCGTCCCACGCTGATGGCCGTGGTGCCGCGGCTGGTTGAAAAGATACGTGAAAAGGTCATCGAAGAAGTCCGTCATCTTCCCCCCTCCAAGCAGAGGCTGTTCGGGTGGGCGTTGCGTACCGGGCGCGCTTTTTTTCCTCATGCGCTGGCGGGTCGCGCTGCTCCTCTGGGGTTGAGCCTGAAGCGCGCGCTGGCTGACAAGATGGTCTATTCCAAGATTCGATCGCAAATGGGCGGGCGCCTGCGGTTGCTGATTTCCGGCTCGGCGCCGCTTGGCCGGGAACTGGCGGAGTTTTTCTTTGCCATCGGGATTCCCGTCTATGAAGGCTACGGACTGACGGAGACTTCTCCGGTGATTGCTGTCAATTATCCCGGCGCCGTGAAGCTGGGCACCGTGGGCCGCGCCATTCCGGGCGTGGAAATCAAGCTGGGCGAGGAGACCGAAGACGCCGAAGGCCGCTCCGGGCGCGAAATTCTGGTCCGCGGGCCCAATGTGACACCGGGCTACTATCACCAGGACGAGCGGAACGGCGAGGCTTTCGCCGGCGGCTGGTTCCACACCGGCGATCTGGGCCGGCTTGACCCCGAAGGTTTTCTCTCCATCACCGGCCGCAAAAAGAATCTCTTCAAGACTTCTGGCGGCAAGTACGTTTCACCGGAAAAGCTGGAGAATCTCTTTCAGGGGCACCGCTACGTTGCGCAACTCGTGGTGCTGGGCGACGCGCGAAAGTTTGTGGGCTCGCTGATTGTTCCCAACTTCGGTCCTCTGGAATCTTACGCCAGGGAGCAGGGAATTGATTTTGCCGGGCGTGAAGACCTGGTGAAGAACGAGAAGATTCACGCCTTCATGCAACTCCAGGTGGACGAAGCCTGCAAGCACCTGCCGCCCCACGAGCGGATTCGCCAGATCGCTCTGCTTCCCAACGAACTCACCATTGGTTCCGGCGAACTCTCGGCCACGCTGAAGGTCAAACGCACCGTGGTGGAAGAGCGCTACCGCGATCTGATCGAAGAAATGTTCTCCCGCCGCCCGCCTGCAACGCAGGAAACCCTCACAAGGTAGAGACGCCCCGGTGGGGCGTCTCCTTATGGCTGCCGATAGAAAAGAGACGTTCCAACGGAACGTCTCTACATTTACTGCACCGTCAGTGTGACCTGGCTGGTCTGGGTCAGGCTGCCGGATGTGCCGGTGACCGTCAGGGTGTAAGTGCCGGCGGGAGTTGCGTTGCTGCTGGTCGTCGTTGACATGCCGGAACTTCCTCCGCCGCAACCTGCGCACAGCGCCGCCGCAAGAGCCAGCGTGGCCCACGGAGCAGCCCGCCGCACGCGTCCTCCCTTCGGACTGAATTTCACCAGCACCATCAACGCCAGCAGGCCGATGATTCCGAGCCATGTCGCCAGCGGCAATCCTCCTGAAGGCGGCGGTCCAAAGTTCCCGGGACCGGGCGCCACCATGGAAGATGCCGTGGTGCTGACCTTCACGCTGACCGAGGAATTGTTGCTCCCGTCCAGCGTGACCGACGCAGGGCTCACCGTGCAGGTGGCGTAGGCCGGAGCGCCCGAACATGCCAGATTCACCGCCTGATTGAAGCCGCCCTCCGGCGCCAGCGCGAGCGTATAGCTGGCGCTTCCTCCCGCCGATACGCTGGCACTCGACGACGAACCGGAAGCCATGCCAAGCGTGAAGTCCTCGCCCGTGCCCGAAAGCGCGATGGTCTGCGTGCTCGAGGCCGCGTTGTCGTTGATGGTAATCGTGCCCGTGTTCGTTCCCGGGCCATCGGGTGTGAAGGTCACGGCGATGGTGCAGGAACCTGAAGCGGCCAGCGCCTTGCTGGTGGAACAGGTTGTCCCGGTTGAAGCGACGGCGAATTCGCCGCTCGCCGTGATGCCCGTAATCGTCAGGCTGCTGGTGCCGCTGTTGGTCAATGTCACCGACTGGGCGGAGGCCGTATTGCCCACCACCGTGCCGCTAAACGTGAGGCTGGAGGGACTGAGCGTGACTACCGGCGTCGTACCCTTGCCCGTCAGCGTGACGTTTTGCAGCCTTGAGGCCGCGTCGTCCGTAAAGCTGAGCGTGC
>JARRJI010000011.1:0-2430 GCA_037379595.1 Acidobacteriota bacterium
GGATTCTCGAAAAGCAGGGCGGCGGAGGTATGAGTGTTGTCCACAAGGCCGAGGACAAGACGCTCGGCCGGCAAGTTGCTCTCAAGTTCCTTCTTTAGAAGTTTGCCAGGGACGCTCAGGCCCTGGAGCGCTTCAAACGCGCGGAGGCGCGCATTCTCAGGCGATTGGCCGGAAGAAAAGTACGATTGCTGGCTCGGTCCCTGGTTTAGACCTTCCTGCCCAGGCTCACTTCGCGACGATCTCGATGACGGTAACGGAATATGGGGCCAAGTCGATCGTCAGGTCATGCGCGTACGGCATCGTGGTTTCGACGGGTTCGATCTTGTCGGGATTCTCCAGGGACGCGGCGTTCATAAGTCCGGCTTTCAACGTGTAGACCTTCACCTGGGCGTTTGCGGGGACGGAGGAGCCCTGCAGGCGTGTGAGCAGGATATTGGGACTGCCTTCGTAGTTTACCGCTTTGATGACGATTTGCCTGCCGTCGGCGCTGCCGGTGGCAATGGCATCAACCGTCCCAGCTTGCCAGCCCTGCGGTATCATCTGGGCGATTTTGTCGAAAAAGATCTTGCGATTCGGAATGTCGCGGAAGGTGCCGGACGTCGAAGCGAAGCGCTCCGGCTCATAGTGCTCGCGGAAGAGCTTCTCGACGACATAACCCGAGCTGGGGAACCAGGTCATGTGGTTGTGATAGATCCACGCGTGCCAGAGCGGGTCGTCGGTGGTATTACGCATCAGCAGGGCGGGGCAGCTCATGGCCAGTTCAGGACTGAGCTCCTCGTACAGGATTAGACTGCCGGCGGTGTGCAGGCCCGCGCGCCAGTCGGCCGTCCGGCAAAGACCCCATTCCAGGACACCCATTTTGATTTGCGGATGCTTTGACGCACGAATATAGTCCCGCAGCTTGACGAGGTAGTCCTGGATACGAAGAAGTCCTGTCTGAAAGTTCTGGTTCTCGTACTCGTAGTTGTGTACGTCGAGGATGTCGAAGTTGTGGCCGGCGAGGTCGATGACCTTCTCGCTCCAATCCATGTCGGTCGACCGCTTCTGCCCGCAGGCAACAATCTTCGCCTGCGGCGCAATCTTCCGTAGTTGGCTGCCATACACGTTAACGATCTTAGCGTACTGCTCGGGTGTCAGACCGTGGTTCATCGGCTCATTGTCGATCTGAAAGTACTTGACCCCGTAGGGTTCGGGGTGCCCGTTCGCCGCTCGTAAGCCGCCCCACTTTGTCGTCGTCGGATCGTTCAGGTAATGTACCCAGTCCATGGCGTACTGCACCATTTTCGGATCAGTGCTCGTCGCGGCAAGGGCGATCATCGGCTCCGTGTGGAGCTGGCGGCAGAGTTCCATAAATTCGTCGGTGCCGAAGCCGTAGTAATCGGAGTAGCCGCCCCAGATCTTGTTGGGATGGTACTTGCGGGAAACCTGGGGGCCGATGCCATCCTCCCATTTATAGATGGAAGCGAACGACCCGCCGGGCCACCGGATGAAGGGTGGCTTGAGGGCGCGCAGGGCTTCAACTAGGTCAGGACGCAACATGCCGTTCTTGCGCGCGTCGGCCCGCATCATCGATACGAAGTCCAGCAGAAGGGCTCCCGTGCCGGCAGCAGCAATCTCAACCGTTGCCTGTCCATCGGTCCTGGTGCTGAAGAATTCATAGGGGACTTCCTGCCAGGCGGAGCCAGACGTGGGGAGCTGCGCTTCCGCCACGAGCTTGCCGTTGGAGCCTGTCACCCGGAGGGTCACTTTCGTCGTGCCCCGTTCGGGTTTGAGCCAGACGGACCCATCGTATTGATACCCGGCTTGCACGTAGATGCGACCCTGCCGAATGCCGGCGGTGCCGTTGTTGACCTCGATGCGGACGCTCTTGTCTCCGTTCTTAAACTTCACCTCGGCGAGCTGAACCGTGCCGTGGTCTGCGAATGTCTTCCAATACGTCTGGAAATCGTTGCCCTCGAACCCCTGACCCCGAATCTGTTCGGCGTACAGCCCGTCGACGACGGAATGGTTGATATGCTCGAGGAATTGGCCGTAGATGGGCTTCTCGATGGTTCCTGTCACGTGATCGGTATCCACCAAGAGCACGGCCACCCGGCTGCCACCTGGGGCCGCAACGCACACATGGGCAGCGAAAAACACCACACTCAGAAGAACGACATACGGCATCTTTGCAAACCGCATCATTTCACCCCGTCCATTTAGCTGAGCAAGCTACGGTTTCAAAAAGATTCCGCTCTCTCAATACTCTACAATACCAAGCATCTGGCGTAGCGGCACGCCTGGGTGTCCCCAGGTACGATCTGGCGGTCGTCCACACGGCGTTGGGACAAAAGGACGAAGCGTTCGGGGGGCCGGACAAGGCCTACCAAAGACATGACAAGGGGATCGCCTACCTCAAGCTACCCCCCTACTCGGACCCCTGCGCTCCGA
>JARRJI010000011.1:2458-27085 GCA_037379595.1 Acidobacteriota bacterium
GCTCCGACTCGCGCTTCCAGGCCCTCCTGCAACGAAAGAACCTCCCGCCCTCGGGCCGTCCGTGAGGAGATGAATCCCACTGCACCAGGTGTGATTGAATATGCTCATCGGCAAGATTAAGTCATCCCCGGGAGCTCCGCCACACTGGGTACCTTTCCGAGAAACGCCCGATGCATGAACGTGTTGATCCATAGTTCCGGGCGTATCGTCGGCGACTCGGAAACAATCCGCGTACTTCTTTTGCCGCGTAATCGGCATGCCGCCACTGTGACCTGGATCTCGGAGGTGATCAGGTTGGGAAAGGTTAGGCCGTTTATCGGCAAAGTGGATTATTCCCGAGTAGCCCGTTATCCGGGCGGAATCGGTGAACGCTTATCGATTACTCAGTACTGGCGACAGGAACTCATTTCGAGGTTTATCCTGGCTCCGATGTTTGTCCCTCAATTTGTTGAACCACACTTCCAGGGATCTTCATGGAGGTGGTGAGAGTTCCCTTTATCAGAGGATCACCCAATTTTCGCTGCCGAGCGAAGCGGTTCGATTGAACCGAGGCCTCTGTAATTTATTGCATGGGCACAAGAGCGGACTAAAGGCCGTCCCATCGTTAACTTCAGTGTTCCAGGCCCCTTTCATGGTGGCACAATAGGAGGGGAGCCGTTCAATTGACAGGCGAGACCATTTCCCATTACCGGATGCTTGAAAAGCTCGGTGGCGGGGGCATGGGTGTGGTGTATAAGGCAGAAGACACCACGCTCGGCCGTTATGTTGCTCTGAAGTTTCTGCCGGACGAATTCTCCGGCGACGTGCAAAAGCTCGAACGATTCCAGCGTGAAGCCCGGGCTGCCGCAGCGTTGAACCATCCCAACATCTGCACCATTTACGAAGTGGGCGAGCATGAAGGCCTACCCTTCATCGCCATGGAACTGTTGGAGGGGCGGACGCTGAAGCATCACATCGACGGCAGTCCGATCAAGACGGCCCAGGTGCTCGACCTCGCCATCGAGATGGCTGACGCACTGGACGCTGCGCACCAGAAAGGGATTATCCACCGTGACCTCAAGCCGGCGAATATTTCCGTGACCAGTCGAGGCCAGGCCAAGATTCTCGATTTCGGCCTGGCGAAATTGGCAACATCATCTGTCGCGCCAAGCTCCCCAGCGGCGGCCAACGGATCAGGAGCTCCCACCGCCACAATCGACCGCGAGCATCTCACCAGCCCGGGCGCGACCGTGGGCACCGTGGCTTACATGAGCCCGGAGCAGGCGCGCGGCGAGCCGCTCGACGCCCGCACGGACCTGTTCAGCTTCGGCGCCGTGCTCTATGAAATGACCACCGGGCACCAGGCGTTTTCTGGCGAAACCACGGCGGTGATCTTCCACAAGATTCTTGCCGAAGACCCTGCCCCAGTCACGCGCCTCGATCCAGACCTGCCTTCTGAACTTGATCGAATCATCAGGAAGTGCCTTGAGAAAGATCGCGACCTTCGCTATCAAGTCGCAGCGGAAATCCGCGCCGACCTCAAGCGCCTGAAGCGCGACAGCGGCTTCGGACGCTCGGCAGCGACAGCCGTGGCCGCAGAGGCGGGTTTATCTCGTCATCCTGAAAGTGGCGGCGTAAAGCCACCGCAACACGGCTCCGGACAGGACGCCTCTGATTCGCAGGTGGTTACGGCGCTGGTCAGGCGTCACAAGAAATCAATCTTCGGCGGGCTGGCAGCGGTTGTCGTGATCGCGGCGATTCTGGTGTATTGGCTGTTGCCGCCGTTGCCTCCGCCCAGTGTATCAGGCTTCGCCCAACTCACCCATGACAGGCTTCCTAAGGTTCTGGCGGGCACGGACGGCTCGCGCCTCTATTTGCAGGAACTGGGCCCGGGATATACTTCCCCGATTGCGCAGGTGTCGGTCGCAGGAGGCGACGTTAGCCAGATTCACTCCCCGGTATCCGACGTGTATCCTGCCAATGTTTCTCCGAATGGCTCGGACCTGCTGGTGATAAACGCACCAGGGACATCCAGCGAAGGCCCTCTCTGGGCCCTGCCCATCCTGGGAGGATCGCCGCGGAGGCTGGCGGACCTTTTGGGTCAGGATGGAGCGTGGTCTCCCGACGGAAAGAAACTGGTTTATGCGAAAGGCGACGACCTCTTTCTTGCCGATGCCGATGGAACAAACTCACGCAAGCTTGCTTCGCTGCCGGGCCGCATCTCCTGGCCTGCCTGGTCGCCCGATGGAAGGGAGATTCGCTTTACCGTTTTTGATCCTAAAACACGAGTTCGCTTTCTCTGGCAGGCTTCGGCTGAGGGCACCAGACTTAATCAACTTCTTTCCGGGTGGCACGTCCAGTCCGGCGAATGCTGCGGCCAATGGATGCCGGCTGGCAATTATTTTGTTTTCCAATCTGAGGGCCACATCTGGGCCAGGCGCGAGGCAGGTAGCTTTTTGCGCAAGGTTAGCCGCGTACCGGTGCAACTGACTTCGGGGGCCATCGCGTACAACTATCCGCTGCCGGGCAAAGACGGCAAGAAACTTTTTGCGGTGGCGGGCCTTAAGCGTGGAGAACTCGAACGATATGACAGCAGGACACAGACGTTCACGTCTTATCTTGGTGGCATCTCGGCGGGGGACGTGGCGTTCTCGAAAGACGGGAAATGGGTGGCATATGTTTCTTACCCCGAAGCGACCTTGTGGCGGGCCAAGGTAGACGGAAGCGACAAGCTCCAGCTCAGCTTTCCGCCCCTCCGGGCCGTGCTGCCTCGCTGGTCGCCGGACGGCAAGCAGATTGTCTTTTATGCTTTTCAGCCGGGCAAGCTGGTCCGAAGTTACCTGGTTTCAACCGATGGCGGCACTCCCCGTGGACTATTGTCCGATGACGCTCGCTCCCAGTCGGATCCAGTCTGGTCGCCGGACGGCAGTTCCGTGGCATTCTCCGGCGGTGCCAGCAGTCCGGAATCGGCCATCCACATCCTCGACATGAAATCGCGCAAGATCTCGACGCTGTCCGGTTCCAAGGGTCTGTTTTCCCCACGCTGGTCGCCCGATGGCCGCTACATCGCTGCTTTGCCCGCAGACTCCCTGGGATTGAGGCTGTTTGATTTCAAGACGCAGAAGTGGTCAGTCCTTACCACTTCGAGTGTCGCATTTCCATCCTGGTCGCATGACGGAAAGTACATCTATTACCTCCGCCTAGGACAGGGTCCAAGTGTCTTGAGGATTCGCATTCCTGGCGGAAAAATCGAGCAAGTGGCCAGCTTGAAGGACTTCCAGATGACGGGCTATTACGGCCTCTGGCTCGGCCTCGCGCCGGACGACTCGCCGCTGCTCCTGAAAGACACCGGCACCCAGGATATCGTTTCAATGGATTGGCACGAGCCATAGTCGCGCGCCTGCACGCGGGATCGGTCGTCGGAGAACGGCCATCTGGTGCTCGCCCGCGGAACCCAATCGAGTGACATGGCGCTGATCAGGAAATTCCAGTGATGAACGAGACGGTTTCCCATTATCGGATTCTCGAGAAGTTCGCTGGTGGAGGCATGGGTGTGGTGTACAAGGCCGAAGACACCACGCTGGGGCGATTATTGCTCTGAAGTTCCTACCGGATATATTCTTCGGCTACCCGCAGAAGCTCGAACGCCTCCAACGCGGGGGCGGTTCAGCGAGGCCAAGGTGCGGGCTTCGCGCTCAAAGCGCGGCATGCGCTGAGCGTCACGAGCCATTAGCACCGTCGGGCCGTATGACCCAGTCGGCGGGTTTTGGCCTGAGAATCCGGTGCTAAACACGCCTTCGAGACTTTTGAAGGGTGATCGGTCGTGTCCTTGCAAACCTGAAGTTTTTGTTCAGGGGTGACGGATAACATGCCAAGATCTTGCTCCTATTGTGTAAAGGACTAACTGCAGCGTCCATGTGGCCAAGACTTGGTTCTTGGGATAGGATCTCTCGGTTGAAGCTTCGTCAATTGCTGCCGTCTTCTCTATCTTCAGGGCGAATAACACCGTGAAGAATACGATGGCTGCTCTACGCGCGGGAATGGCCGATCCAACTAGGAGACACATGCAAGTAAGGACGCACTTCAGGAAGAGGGCACTGGAATACTGACCCCTTATGAAGTCACTTGGTAGGGTCTCGAATATGCTGACCCAGTCGGGCTTGCGGTGATGGGGGAACTGTTCAAGAATGCCGTGGGGGAGAAGCATATCGTAAACCGAGGCGCATGATCCTTGACGCCATACCGGAATCCCAAATCCAGGGGGAAACATGGAACCATTTCGTTATCACGTTTTCATCTGTGAGCAAAAAAAGCCCGAGGGAATTCCATGCTGCGCGGCCCGGGGGTCGGCTGCGACAATCGACGCCCTGCGGAAGGAAGTGGCCGCGCGTGGGATCATGGACGAAGTCCAGATCACGCTTTGCGGCTCACTGGGTATGTGCGAGCGCGGTCCTAATCTTGTGGTCTATCCGGAGGGCGTCTGGTACTCGGGCGTGCTGCCGGAAGACATCCGCGAAATCGTCAATTCACATTTTGTCCAAGGTCATGTCGTCGAACGCCTGGTCAATCGCGACCCGGACCCGCTGCGCGACGAAATCCTCTCGAATCGCGCCAGGATGATGGCAGAGAAACGGACCAAGGACGCTGCAGGAGCGCTTCCCAATGACCTGGATCAGACCCTGCGGGGGTACATGGAAAGCCGCGTGATGCTCACCGCATTGGAACTCGACATCTTCACCGCGGTGGGTGCCGGATCTCCTGCCGACGATGTTGCAGGAAAGATCTCGGCTGATCCACGAGCCACCGCGATGCTGCTGAACGCGCTGGCAGCGATGGGCCTGCTGGTGAAACAGCAAGGAGTCTTCCGCAACACCCCAGTTACGGCACGTTACTTCGCGGAGGGCTCGAAGGATAACGCCCGCGCCGGCTTGCTTCATGTAGTGAATCTCTGGCACCGCTGGTCAACGCTTACGGATTGTGTCCGCGCAGGCACGGCAGTTAGCCGCCGGGAAGGCGCCGAACCCAGTGAAGGCTGGACCGAGGACTTCATCGCTGCGATGCACCGCAACGCTCAGGAGCGCGCGCCGCTGGTCGTAGAAGCCATTGGTACGAACGGGGTTGAGCGCCTGCTGGATGTGGGCGGTGGTTCGGGAGCTTACTCCATTGCCTTTGCGAGAGCGAGCGAAAAGCTGCACGCGACGCTCCTCGACCGGCCAATCGTGCTCCCCATTGCGCAGCATCACATTCAAGAGGCGGGCCTGGAGGCGCGAATCGGGACCCGCGCCGGAGATTTGCGGCACGACCTCTTTGGCGCGGGTTTCGACCTCGTCCTCGTCCTGGCCATTTGCCACATGCTGAGCCCTGAGGAGAATCAGGATTTGCTGCGGCGATGCTTTGAGGCGCTTGCGCCCCAGGGCCGTTTGGTGATCCAGGACTTTGTTCTCGAGGCCGACAAGACCGCACCCAAACAAGCCGCGCTCTTTGCCCTGAATATGCTGGTGGGGACGGCAGCAGGCAGTTGCGGGATTTCAGGAGGTTCGGCAAATCCGACTGCCCGGACCCTCAAGTCTCATAGTGGGCAGGCGAGCGTAAGGCTGCTGTCAATTTTGGACTGGGGTTGAAGAACAAGAAGTTGCAAGGACGACGAAAAATAAACGCGGGATTTCCCTTCCTGCTATCGTGGGACTCTCCGTAAACCGCCTCAGCAGGTGACATGAAGGATAGCGTTCGTTTCACCGGCATCTTTCTCCAGCGTCTTGATCGCTTCGGCCGTGGGAAGGATGAGCAATTTAATCTTCCGGCGTTCCGCTTCGATTCTTACTTCCTTCATTACCGGAAGGGAACCGTAGATCCCAGTACCGATCACTAGGCGTCGGCACTTCCAGGGGATTTCTTCATCAATGGACAGCGGCGTGTGCCCGTAATCGTCTCGGAATTTCTTCGAAGGCTTCTTCTTGCGCTTGCGAACTTCACCGCCTTCGATCACGATGTCGTGGTCGTATGTGAAGCCGTCAATTTGGATAGAGCCGAAGCGAAAATCTTCGAAGTGCACGGCAACACCCCTGTCGGCATTGTATTTCGATCGGAGTTCCGAGAACCCGCCTGTTCAGTTGACAAAGTTCAGGCGAGCAACCCCAAGGGAAAAGCGCCAGTCAGCCACATATTCTTCCGGGGCCACGAATTTCCATGTAGGTCCTTACACGACAAAGTGGATTGTTTCCGAGATGCCTGTTATACGACCATCTCGGAAGACTTTGGCTCAGAACAAGTTCCCGAGCCTTTTCCACCGTTGCTGCACTTGACCTTCAGGTTAGAACTCCATGCGCGCGGATGAGCGCATCAGGGATGGGCAAACCTTGGGGGCAGTGCGGGAGGCACTTCCCGCAGGCCGTGCAGGAATCGGCGCGCGTCTCCAGCCGCGCATAAAGTTGGCGCGCGCGCGCTCGATCCTGGTAGTCGCGCGCATAGCGTTCGTACCGGAACACGTCCGCAATCGGCAGCCCCTCGGGGCAGTAACTCTGGCAGTCGTTGCAGAGCCGGCAGACTTCGCGGTCGGCATAGGCCGCCAGCCGCTCAATGGCCTTGACGTCCGCGGTGCGCATTGGTTTACCCGCGCCGGAGTATGTGTCCACGAACTGCTCAAGGTTATTGATTTCCACTATTGCGGCATCGAGTTCCGTGCGCGTCGTCAGCCAGCGAGCAAGGGCGTGGTACGGTGTCGTTCCGGACGGAAAACCCTTCATCAATTCCCGGTCCTGGACCATCCGCCCGGCGCCACGCGTGGTTTTCATGGCGATGGTGCCAAACCCCTTCTGCCGGGCGCGATGCACGAATTCCTGCACATTTTCACCTTCGCCGTAGGAATAGAAGAATTGGGCATGCTCGAAGAATCCTTCCTCCATGACCGCGCTGAGGACCTCGGCGGCGTTCTGTCCGCCCGGAACCCTGGAGTTGCCTTGGTAATTGTGCTGGGAAAGGCACAGGTGCCGGACCAGCCCTTCCTTCTTCAGTCTTTCAAAGGCCCGGATGAACCCGCGATTGCTCTTGGCTTCCTTGGCGCTGTGAAATCCGAAATGCAGCATCATGTCGTCATAGTAGCGAAGTCCGTTATCCGCCAGCGACCGCTTCACCCTCTGGTAGTGCGCCTCTTCGTCGATATCCCCGGTTTCGTGGTGTCCGCGCACGCGGTCCAGGCATACCTCGCAGTAATGGGCTTCGCGATTCTTCATAATCCCCTGGGGCACGCGGTTCCTCCATCGATCAGCCTTGTGCCAGAAGTTAATATCGCAGCGAATGCCGGCTTCCACCGCCTCAGGTGACCATGTCGCGGCGCCAACCAGGACAGAAACCTCTCGTCCCCCACTCCCCAGTGGGCGGCGAGGAAGGCGTCCTACGCGGGCCGCAGCTTCTTCAATCTCGTCCATCGACGCGGCGCATGTTAGGGTACCCATCCCGTCCGCCATCGTTAAACCTGCAGCAAGAGCACCCGTTGTGACACGCAAAAATCCTCGACGTCCCATCCGATCCTCATGTGCCATGGTTCCAACCTCCTCTGAGTGTTGTCGCTATGATTCCTTGAACCGGCGCCGCAACGGCTGGCTGCCTCTGCCGAGTCTCGTCACGGGCCACGCCGGCCAAGGCGCATCCACGGCAGAAGCCGGAGCGTTACTGGCTGCCAGCGAGTCTTGATTCGATGGCACGGCCCAACGTCTTGAGGCCCCCGGCGATTCCCGGAGAGTTTCCGAACGCCACCACCTTCACGTAAAAACGCCCATGGGTAAAGAGCAGAGTGCCCTCGGAAATTTGAGCCCGGTCACCGAGCTCAAGCGCCTGACTGTCGGGTGACGACTCTTCATCGAAAACCAGCCCCGCGGCTTCGGGAGTCTTCATGGTGTAGACATCCGCCGTCGCGTCCACCGTGTTCTGAAAACGGTAGTCGGTGGTTTGCACGTGCTCGAACCCAGCCCGGGTAAATTTGTCCGCAGCTCCGTCGATGTACTCATAGAGATTATCGGCAGTAAACGTGCGAGTCTCGCCAACCATTGCCCAGCCGGAAACCTCGTTGGTTCGTGGAAAAGGCCCCGTGGAAACAGATGAGGTTCTTGACTGGCAACCGGCGCCCCAACATATACAAACAATCAGGGAGACAGGGAATAAGCCTTTCATGATGCTTTCCCTGTGAAGCGGTGTCCTAATCGATAATGTTCTCATCTTCAACTTTCAACACCCTCCTTATCCGTTTGAAGATAACGGAACTGCAGCCGCTCCTATCCTCCTTTGCCCAAAGGCCGCAGCAGGATCTGATTCGTCTTTGATCGTGTCTCTCCGATGCTGGTTACGTGGATGGCCGGTCGGTCCTTAATCGGGCAGGCGAATTCACAGGCTCCACAGCCTACACAGCGCTCGGCGTCCACATAAGGCTGGCGCACCTGCTTGGCATTCCCGGCGGAGTCGAATACTTCGGCAGGGCGCAGGTAAATGGCCTTGGGTGTGGTGGGACACCACTCCTGGCAGACGATGCACTCCGTGGCGAATGCCCAGGGCAGGCAACGGCCGCGATCATAGAAGGCGGTTCCGATTCGGACAGGCTTTGCCTTGGGGTCGGAGCCCGTGGGCAGCCAGCCCTTTTCCGCCGGCGTGATTTCCCAGATCGCACCGGTCGGACACACCTGGCTGCAAAACACACAGCTTGGTTCGCAGTAGCCGATGCGGGGCACGAGCACCGGCGACCACAGGCCTTCAAGCCCAGCTTCCGCGAGTGTGGGCTGCAAGGCGTTGTTGGGGCAGACCTTCATGCATTCACCGCAACGGATGCAACGCCCGCGAAAATTCTTCTCGTCCAGCGAGCCAGGCGGCCGAATCAGCCGCGGGTCTTTGCCCAGAGCGAATCCTGGTGTGCTACGGAGCACCGGGAGCAGAGCCGCTCCGGCTGCCATACCGGTTAGCGTTCTTCGCCGAGTCAAGCTTGGCCCTTCAACCGTGGCTGTGCGGCCCGGAAAGAATTTGAAATGAAGTCCGCCATCGGGGCACTCGCCCACGCAGTTGAGACAAAGGTGGCATTCGGATTTGCGCCAGCGGGCGCCAGGAATCGGATCGTCACCGCCTTGGCAATGGAGCAGGCATCGGTTGCACTCGCCGCAGTTCGTGGGATTCTTTTCGAGGCCCAGAATGGACCATCGGGATACAAGTCCCAGCAGCGCTCCCAGCGGGCACAGGGCGCGGCACCAGAAGCGCGTGATGCGCAGGTTGAGCACGAGAATCGTTATAAAAATCAGCCCCAGGAAGAAGCCTTGGCGGAAAAACGGCTGTTTGAAACTGAGCAGGACTTGCTTTGACACGAACTCAAGGACGCCGCCAAGGGTTTGGATGATCCCGTTTGGGGCATGGCCCAGCACATCGAAGAAGGCATTGAAGGCATAATTGAGCCCGGGGAATATCGAAAGCGCAAGGGAGCGCACAGTAAGAGGAATCGGATCCATCACAATGAGCAGGCTTCCGCCAAAGAGTGCGGAGACCAGCAGCGCGGCCAGGATGTAGTACTTGAGCGTCTGCCAGGGTTTGTAGCGATTCGAATCCAGGAGCGCGTGGCCCCGCTTGCGTGCGGATTTGAGATTGCCGAAGAAGTGATTCAGGGTTCCCAGCGGACAAACCCAGCCGCAAAAGAAGCGCCCGAGAAAAAGGGTGGGAATCACGATGATGAGGCTCCACAGGAGCCCGCGATACAGCGCGTGTGTCGCCAGTGCATGTGAGACAGCGGCCAGCGGGTCAAGCTGCAAAAAGATCTGGACGGGATAGGGAAGACGGATATCCCCTTGAACGGCCTTGAGTGAACCGCGGAATTCTGTCTTGAAAAGCAGAAACAGGAAGAAAACGAGGAAAACGATCTGGGAGATGCGCCGGGTTCGGGCCAGTTGAGGTTCCTTCATCTTCACCCTCCACGGGGTTCCCGCAGGCAGCAGAGAACCCCTGCTTTCCCTCACCTGGACGTTTAAACCGTCCGTTTCCCATCACAGCCGAGCGCGCAGAGGCACCCGCCTCACACCTGGATCGTGCGAGTGCGCACGCTTTCAAAATCCACCTTGCCCAGACCGCGCGCCTGCGCCAGCGTCAGATATCTGAGCGTGCGCGGATCGAGATTCCAATAAGCCCGGGCAACAAAGGCATCCAGTGCCACCGGATCGGTCCCGGCGACCAGGGTCTTCTTTACCAAAACGTCGTTGAGGCTGCCCCCCGTCGGGCCGTTGCGAACCAGCACGCGGTAAGCATCAATGAGCGTCAGCGTGGGCCGCATAAAGTCGGCCAGGTCCGCCAGGCTTTCGTGAATATGCTGGTGGAGACGCTGCCGCATTCCTCCAAGAATCCCGTACCAGTTCTTCATCCCCAAGGTCACACCGGTCAGGTCGTGGTGCTTGGCAACGGGAATGTTGATAACCTTGTCGGCCTTCAGGAACGGATCGAGGATGGGCCACACACCCAGCACGTCGCCGCGCAGGTTGACCTCTTTAAACCTGCGAGCCTCGGGCAGAATGACTTCGGCGCCTGCAGTCTTAGAGGCTCGCCCGATACCGCTGCGCCCGAAGCAGCGCCGCGGCTCGTTGCAACTCACGTCGGTCACGACAACCTTTTTCGCGCCGGCCTCGAGGCACAACCGGACCATTTCCGCGACCACGTCAGGATTGGTATTGGCGGCCTGCGCCGGCGTGCGATCCCATGCCACATTGGGTTTGATCACAACCACGTCGCTGCGCGCGATAAAGCGTCGGATCCCCCCAAGCTCCTCCACGGCTCTCCGCACCAGGGCCCCGGGTTCATCGCCCGTTGCGACAACCATTTCGGGGAGGCTATCGTCGGGCGGCACCGTAAAGTTTGGTCGAAAAGACAGGACCGTGCGTTCTTCCGGCCGGCGGCTTCGGCTCTGAAGCCACAACCCTGCACCGGCAGTTGCGGCTCCCAAACCGCCAACGCGCATCATTTTCAAGATGGCTTCGCGACGGGTGTGACTTTCGGCGCTCATCGCAGTAGGAATCCCTTTCGAGTTCCTGATTACCCATATTTTACACCCGCCCGTTCTCGCCGCAGCCGCATTTTCAATCGTCCATTACGCCAGCCCCCGATGGCAACCAATTCCGTTTCTCCCACGTACGGGAATTGACGGAACTGGCTTCCTTGTCGGCGACCAGTTCTCCATTCGCCGCAGAGCGGCTAGACACCGCTAGAGGGAGCCCGCTTGTAGGCAATCGGGATCAGCAAATGCTGCGTTCCGGCCGACCAGAACCGGCGGCAGTGCAGCATAGTCAAATTAACGGCTTGTTTTTCCTTCCACCAATACTGTGGCGGTCATGGCTGCCGTGGCCGGGAGGTGTGATCCCAATCCGGCAGCGGGTCACTTTACTCCCCTCAAACGCCCTAGGATTTACATATCACGGTCCACTTGACGGTTAGCTTAAATGCATAAGTCGATGGAGGCGCGCTTGGTGTACAAAGGCTGAACTCAGCCAGTGTGCTAATTCAGAGACACCAAGGAGGCTCCTCCCTGCAGAGTATGTATTACGTTGGGCTCGATATTCACAAGAAAACGATCAGTTACTGCGTTAAGGACGTCAGCGGCAGCGTTCATGCCGAAGGCTCCATTCACGCCAGGCGTTCTGATCTGGACCGTTGGATGAAAACTCTCCCACAGCCGGTGAAAACCGTCGCTTCCATCGCCGCTGTCCACCGGCTGGATCTACGATCATCTTAAGCCCCATGCTGCTGCACTGAAGGTCGCGCACCCCCTGATGCTGTGGGCCATCGCCGCGGCAAAGAAGAAGAACGACCGCATCGACGCGAACAAGATCGGTGATTGTCTGCGGTGCGATTTTCTGCTGGAGTGCTACATGGCCCCGACCGCCATCCGCGAGCGGCGGCGCACCCTGCGCTACCGGAACCTGCTGGTTCGGCAGGTGGTGCAACTGAAGAACAAAATCGCCGTTCTGCTGATGGAAGCCGGCGTGAGCTACAACAAGCAGAGGCTGCACAAGGTGGGTTACTTCCGTGAGTTGCTGGCGACTAATCCGGACATCAACGATGGCCTGCGCTCGCTGCTCGGACTCTGTCGGGAAACTATGGTGCGTCTAGCGAAGACGGAGAGCGCGCTGGTGCGCTCGCTCGAACGCGATCCGTTGCTGGCCGGACGGGTGGAAGGGCAACGCCAATCGCGCGACGCTGGCCGTAGCGCGGAAGCTCGTGGCCTACCTGGTGGCCGTCGATCGCCGGCAACAGGAGTTTCTGGTCATCGAAATAGAAAACCGGACCGCCGCCTGAGGCGCGGCGGCCAAATCGAATTTCTTCGGCGTGTGGCCTGCCATGTCCCGCCGTTTAGCCGACTGGGCCAGAGAGCGCAAGCTCCCGATGCTCCCTTCGAAAAGTTTCGGGGCTGGCAGGTGAGCACAAACTCAATCTTCTGTGCAGCCCCCCTGGTGGGCTGAGACAGCAAATGGAAGTCTGGCTCTATATCCAATAGGAACCGCGGTCGAGAGGTCCTCACACGCGCCGACGGATGAAGGAAAAATTCATACCCGCGCTCCTCCGCAGCGCGTCGGGAAAGCTTTTGCCCTCTTGACAAAGACTTATCATGGAAGTGGTATTGAGTGGGGTGCACCGGGGTTTTTCGACGTGACTCAAACTCCCACCTCCGCTCGGTTCAGAACTGCTTCAATTTGCTCCACCGAGAATCGCTACCGCTTCATGGCAAAAACTCCTCTTCAGTTTGTAGATTCTTGATGGAACTAACTCTCAAAGAGGATTAAAAATTCCGGGGCCGGTCAAGAGATGCACATTCTTGGGTCCTGCCGGGACCTTGGCGAGGGGCATCCTCTTCTTCTTCCGCTGTGTCTTTTGGTCCCCTGAGCTTGCCATCCTGTAGCATTCAGATTCCCGGCGGCCCCTGCCAGGAGGTGGAAGGGGCTTGTGATGCAGGTCACGGAAACGCTTGATAGAACCCGCTAACGTTTCTACCGGTAGCACGCAAGGCTTCACTACCTCAGTCCCCGGTTCACGCGTGTTTGGCGAGGATTACCACAATGAACTATCCGGTTTGGGATGTTGCTTTCGGAGCCGGACTGCTGATCGCCACGGTTGCAATCATCCACGTCTTTGTGTCTCATTTTGCGGTCGGCGGCGGCTTGTTTCTGGTGGTGACGGAAAGAAAAGCCCGGCGCAATGGAGATACCAAACTTCTCGACTGGTTGAAGTTCCACAGCAAGTTCTTTGTCCTGGTCACGGTTGTCTTCGGCGTCGTGACCGGAGTGGGAATCTGGTTCACCATCGGATTGATCAATCCGACGGCGACCAGCGACCTGATCCACATTTACGTCTGGGGATGGGCTATTGAGTGGGTCTTCTTCTTCACCGAGATCAGCGCGGCGCTGTTTTACCTGTACGGCTGGGATAAGCTGGATGCGCGTGTGCATCAGTGGTTCGGATGGATCTACTTTATTGCAGCATTTGCCAGCCTGGTGGTCATCAACGGAATCATCACCTTCATGCTAACCTCGGGAAGCTGGGTTAAGAATCACCAGTTCTGGAGCGGCTTTTTCAATCCGACTTATTTCCCGTCGCTGGCGCTGCGCTTTGCCATTTGCCTTGCCCTGGCGGGTGTCTATGCCCTCATCACGGCAAGCGTGCAGAAGGACAAGGCCCTGAAAGCGCGTATCGTGCGATGGAGCGCTCTGTGGATCGTACCGTCTCTTGCCATGATGCCGGCGTTCGGTTGGTGGTACATCCACCAGATTCCCTCGCATGTCTGGGCCAGCGCTCGCGGGCCAATGCCCACCGCGACCGACTTCGCTCATTACGCCGTCATTCTATTGGTAGTAGCCTTTGCACTGGCCTTGATCTCGCTGATCAAGCCCGCGCGTATGCACCT
Source organism: Acidobacteriota bacterium (assembly GCA_037379595.1). Classification (GTDB taxonomy): domain Bacteria; phylum Acidobacteriota; class Terriglobia; order UBA7540; family UBA7540; genus SCRD01. The sequence continues at coordinate 16,344 of JARRJI010000011.1, forward strand.
CGCGTTCAGTCTGTTGATCGCGCTGGTAGCGCTTGGCACAATGGGTTCCTTTGAATTCGTGCGCGAAAGCGTTCGATTGCCCTACGTCATTGATAATTATTTGTACGCCAACTCCATCTATGCCTCTCCGGTGCCGGGCGATGGCGGTTTCAACCTCGAGAAGATCAAGCAGGCCGGAGTGCTCAAGACTGCGAAGTGGGTGAAAACCCGTGAACTGACCCCGGAGAATCAGGTGGCTGTTGGCCGCGAGGTGTTCCGCGTGGACTGCGAGAGTTGCCACACAACGGATGAGTACAGAGGGGTCAAGGAATTGCTGACATTGCGCCAATGGGATCAGGCCAAGACCCAGACTATGTTGGGCGTTCTCTATCTGATGCATAACAACGTCATGCCGCCTTTCGCGGGGAACAATGCCGAGCAAGCGGCGCTGGCGGCGTTTCTCTACTCGCTTGAGCCCACAAGGGCCAGGGAGGCTGGACCACCGGATGGACATACCGTCTTTGTGCACAACTGCGCGATGTGCCACGAGCCTCGAAAGAATGATTATCTGTTCAAATATCTGCCCAAAGACCCTGCCACGGCCATCAAGGCCCTCGAACACTTGCCCAACCTGTTTCCCCTGATGCCGGATTTAAAGCTTTCCGCCGCGGAGCGCACGGCCCTGGTTCAGTGGGTCAACACCAGGCGTGGAATCGCGGCTCACGCTGCCGGCCAAGGAGGGAATTGAAAATGATCGCTCCCAACCTGATTCCAGCTCCGGACCCAAACCCTCTGCCAGCCCCTTATTGGGTTCTTGAGACACTTCTCCTCGTAACCTTCTTTCTGCACATTCTCGCCATGAACTTCATGCTGGGCGGAGCAGTCATGGCGCTCGTAGCAAAGTGGGGTCCCGCAAAGCGCAAGAACGGCAACCGCATGTTTTCTGACATCGCCAGGAAGTTGCCTGTTCTGCTGCCGGCAGTCATCACGGTGGGCATTGCCCCATTGTTGTTTGTGCAAGTCCTCTACGGACAGTTTTTCTATACTTCGTCCATTATCATGGCCTGGCCGTGGCTCTTTGTGCTGGTTCTTTTGGCCGCAGCGTATTATGGCTTTTATTTCGTGTCATACAAAAAGGAGAGGTATCCGGACAGGGCCGGCCTGGTGCTTCTGCTGAGCGTCGTATCCATCTTCATTATTGCCTTCCTGTTCAGTAACAACATCACCCTGACCCAGACCCCTGCACGTTGGGGAGCAAAGTACTTTGCGGATCCCGGCGGGTGGAATCTCAATCTCTCGGAGCCCACGCTGATCCCACGCTACCTGCATTTCATGACTGCGGCGGTGGCTTTGGGAGGAATTCTGCTGGTTCTGTTAGCCTGGGCCCGATGGAAACAGGACCGTGAGTACGCTCGCGACGTCTTTCACCTCGGCGGCAAAACGTTCATGTACGCCACGATGGCCGAATTCCTGGTCGGCATCTGGTTCCTGGTCGCTCTTCCGCGGCAGATGACCTATCTGTTTCTGGGAGGCGACCCTTTGGCAACAATCCTTCTGGGAATTGCGGTTGCCGGCGCCATCGGAGCCATCGTCGTCATGGCCCGTGCGCTTCGAAGCGAAAACATTCGCCTCGCAGCTTACTCGGTAATGGGCATTATGAGCGTCGTCATCTTCAGCATGGTCGGTATAAGAGAGATTTTGTTCCATGCTTATCTGAAACCGTATTTCCACCCTGAACAATTCGCTGTGAAGACGCAGTGGTCGGTATTTCCTCTCTTCCTGGTCCTCTTCGTAGCCGGAGTCATCCTCTGGTTCGTGATGCTGAAACGCTACGGCTTGTTCGCCCGCCGGAAGCTGCCTGACCAGCCTCAGCCCTGATTTTACCCGCAGGCGCGGAGAAGAATTGACCCTCTCACGACCCGAGCGCTCCAACTGATTTGCGTTCCTCTGAGTCAGAGGATCAAGGAATTCCTGCCGGCTCCAACCTTCGCCGGCTCGTGTGGCCACAAATAGCCGAGCCCTCGGACTGACTCATGCATGCGGGTTGCAGCAGGTTGCGGAAAAACGCGTGGCTTCTGCAAGCCCTGAAGGGGAATAAGTAAATAGGCGAGAGCAATATCCCGGAGGTCCGATGATTCGATGCTCTATTTGGCACGCTCCAGGGGCCGGCCTTCGCGGCGGTCGGCGCGCAGGAGCAGAATTGAGAAGATCAGGCCGCAGAAGCCTAGCGACGCGAACATAATCTGGCTGGCGGTATAGCCGTGGGTGGCGTCGCGCAGTGCGCCATTGGCGAGCGGGAAGGTCGCCAGACCCATGTTCTGGACGGCGGTCATGAGACCGAACGCCGTCCCCACGCGTCGCTCGTCCACGATGAGCGGTACGGACGGCCAAACGCAAGCGGGCACCAGCACAAAAGCCGCGCCCAGCACGATCATGGGGAGGACCGGCCAAACGTATGTCAGCCCCAGCAGCAGATGTGCGGGAACGATGAGCAGCGAGCCCAACACCATCAGGGTGGCGCGGCGGCCCACGCGATCGACGAGGTTGCCGGCGAAGGGTGCAAGCACCATGGAGGCCGCAATGATAATCGATGTGGTGCCCTGAGCGGTGCTGAACATGTGCGTAAGGTTGTAAAACACTCCGGAGAGGAAGCCGTGTCCTTCCGCCGAGGCCAACGGCATCCCCCACTTGTGGTGGAAGAAGTCGGTGGCCAGCGCTGTAAAGGGGAAGATGGCGGAGTAGAACGCCACGCAGATCCCCACGGCAAACCAGTACGAGTGGCGAAACTTCCCAATGTCACTCCAGGTGATCTTATCGCCGCCGCCCGCCTCGGGCAGATGCAGAATGGGCTCCGCGTGCCGATCCATCAGGGTGTAAATCCAGGTGCAGATCAGGCTGGCCACACACAACCCGGCAGCAATCCAGAGAGCCATGCGCCACCCGAAACGGCTGGCCAGTAGTTGTTCCGTATTGAAGGAAAACAGCGTGCCAAGGCGGGCGATGGTGAGGGCGATGCCGAAGGCCAAGGCCAGTTCCTTGCCCTTAAACCAACGGGCGATGATGGCGCTTTGCGCGACGATCATGGATTCGGAGCCGATGCCGAAAAGGACGCGACCGACGTACAGGACCGGCAGGCTGGGCGCTGCGGCGACCAGGGCGGCGCCAGCTACGACAAAGCCGGAGAAGATCAGGCTGGCGCGGCGTACACCCGCGCGGTCTATCAGGAAGCCACCGATCAGCACCGCACCCACGGCGGCCACGCTGTACATCGTGTACATGGTGCCGACGGCGGCGCGGTTAGTGTGGAATACCTGGATTAGCGTGGTCTCAATGGCGCCAACGCTGTCGTAAGCAAAGTAACTCCCGAAGGCCATCAGGGCGGCAAAAGCGAGGATCACGAAGCGGTAGGGCCGTCCGGTCGGGTGCAGAAGTCCATGTTCCGATGTAGCCATGGACGGGCAGTATAGCATAGCGCGGTGGCACGAGGTACAAGACTAACGGATTGACCGCCCGGTTTTTTTGTACCAAATCTAAGGTGAGTTTTCGGCTGTTTCCGATCCCATGAGATCGCGGTTAACCGCGATCTCATGGGCGAATTCGTTCGGGGTCCTGTCCCCCAGAGCCCTGTGAGGACGACTCTCATTATATTCCCTTCGCCAGATCTCTATGACGTGCCGGGTTTCGGCAAGGGTTGTGAACCAGCGGGCATCCAGACATTCCGTCCGGAAGGGACCGTTGAATGACTCCACAAAAGCATTGTCGGTTGGCTTGCCCGGGCGAGAGAAGGCAATTCGCACCCCGTTCTGGTACGCCCACAGATCCATCGCCTTGCCGGGAAATTCAATGCCGCATCTTCTGGATCAAGCTTATGAGTAGCTCGGGCGGAAATCACAGGCAAACCGTGAGTTCGCATTGACTCGTAGCTTGCATGCGGGAAAAGACCAACAATAAGCCCTTTTCCTCAGACTGAATTTGGAGGATCGTTTTAGGGGAGGATAGCTCGGATCTTGCTTTTCGGAAAAATGAAGCTATTCTCATACAGTTGCAAGATGGGGTAGAGCACAAGGAAGGAGAGTAGAAAATTGTCAAAACACTCATGCAGGCTCATGCTGATCGGACTTGCCATTGCATTCATGCTCTCGATCGTACCGTCTCGTATTCTATTCGCAGCGCCGCAAAAAGCTGCGGGGTCAGAAATAGCACAGCAAAGCGGCCCTGCTCCCTGGTGGAAGCACGCCGTCATCTACGAGATTTATCCGCGGAGCTTTCAGGACACGAACGGCGACGGTATCGGTGACCTCAACGGCATTATCAAGCGACTGGGGTATCTCCAGAAGCTGGGTGTCAATGCGATCTGGTTGACACCAATCTATCCGTCTCCGCAAGTCGATTTCGGCTACGACATTTCCAACTACGAAGCCATCGATCCCATGTACGGAACGATGGCGGACTTTGATCGCCTGCTTGCGGAAGCAAAGAAGCACCATATCCGCGTATTGATGGACATGGTACTCAACCACACCTCGGACCGGCACCCGTGGTTTATCGAGAGCCGCAGCTCACGGGATAACCCCAAGCGTGACTGGTATGTGTGGAGCAACGGGAAGCCGGCCAGCGCCCCAGGCGTCACACCTTATATGAAGAAGTTTGAGCACGATGGCCGGGTGCCGCCTAACAATTGGGAGTCGGTGTTCGGTGGCTCTGCCTGGCAGTGGGATCCTGGAACAAAGCAGTTTTACTACCACAAATTCTACCCGCAGCAGCCGGATCTGAACTGGCGCAATCCTCAGGTCCGCCAGGCCATGTACAATGTGTGCCGCTTCTGGCTGGACAAGGGGGTAGCAGGTTTTCGCCTGGACGCAATTGAAACGTTGTTTGAGGATACGGAACTCCGAAATGAAAGAATCCTTCCCGGCGAGAACGCGTTTGGCGATCCGAGAGAGGATGATTCGCGCACGAGCGATCTGCCGCAGATTCATGACGTAATGCGTCAATTGCGGCAGGTGGCCGATAGCTATCCCGGCGACCGGCTGCTGGTGGGAGAGACCTATACGCGAAACACCCGAGACTTGTTGTCGATGTACGGCTTGCATGGCCACCAGTTACAGTTGCCCATGGACACCCAGGTGGGCTTCATCAACAAAATGGATGTGAAGGACTTCCGGCGTAAGATCTACGAAGCAGAAAACGATCTCGACGGCCACATGCCATTGTTTGTTTTTGACAACCACGACAATCCGCGAAGCTGGAACCGATACGGTGACGGCAAGCATGATGCGGCGATTGCGAAAATCCTGGCAACGGTCCTGCTGACCACCCGTTCCGTGGCGCTCATGTACTACGGCCAGGAAATCGGTATGGTCACGACGCCGCCCAAAACGCGTGCCGAAGTCCAGGATCCGATTGGCAAGATCGGCTGGCCTAAGAACAAAGGACGTGACGGCGAGCGCACGCCGATGCAGTGGGAGGCGAGCAAGAACGCGGGCTTCAGCACGGCGGACCACACTTGGCTGCCCGTTCCTGCGAGCTATAGGACCGTCAACGTCGCGAGCGAAGAACAAGACCCCGACTCACTGTTGAACTGGTACAGGACGCTGATTGCCTTGCGCCGCAGCAACCCCGCGTTGTACTCCGGAGCCAACATTATGGTGGATACGAAGAACCCGGACGTTCTTTCCTTTCTTCGAAAGAACACGTCGGGTGGCCCTTCAGTTCTGGTGGCGATGAACTTTACCGACAAGCCGCATACCGTCTCGTTCAATCTAAAAGCTCAAGGTATCCAGAGCACAACTGCAAGAACGCTGCTGGAAAATGGCGGAGTAGAGAAAACAGTCCAACTTGGCCACGTTGCTCTGCCTCCGTTTGCGGTTTTGGTGGCGGAAGTCAAGTGAATTGGAGCCAACGCGAGTATTTGCATGATCCGAAAGGGTAGGCCGGGGTAGACAATGGAGCACTACGAAATTATGCGTCGATTCCGGTATGTTTGTCTTTTCAAAGTTCCGCAGGGGAAGCGATCGCCGTGGAACCCTGCGGGATAACCCGCTTATTGTTTACCCGCGAACTGCAGCATAGCTGAACCGCTCGTGAGGCACGACCTCCACCTCCGGGCCAAAGGCTGCAATGCCTCTTACGCCTTTTGGTGGGGGCACCCTGGCTTGCCTTCCGGTCCTGCTGTCGGGGTGGGACTCTCTGACTGATGCAAAGGGCGCGCTCCTATTTCGAAGCGCTGCGATTCCGTCCCGATCCAGGAAACCGCAAGGGTCTTAGCGTTTTGTTAATGGCTCTGTGTGTTTTCTGTTTCCCAACGGTTCGCATCAGCAGGCCGCCGGCTCATCCACAACCCGTCCCGTGGTGCCTAAGGTCGGAGAGTGTCTAGGTTTACAGCCCTCCTCCCCTGAACCACCGAAGCGGGCGGCGAGTTTGGCAATCCAGTTGACACGGAGCCGCGGATTGACTATGATCAGTTTTTACAACTTGGTTGTGTAAGACCTGAATCTCATCCAGAGTGGCCGAGGGACGGGCCCTAAGACGCCACGGCAACCGCCCGGAATCAAAGTCCGGGGGCAGGTGCTAACTCCCGCCCGTATAAGGGGGAGATGAGAAGGAGGACGCAGGACTTTATATGAGCCTCCCCGATGAGAACGGGGGGGCTTTTTTAGTTTGCCCTTCCCGAATCTCCTGTCGACCCCAAGCCACTCTGGAAGCGAAACAGCGCTTGGAGGAAATGTGAGTTACTTAAAGCATTTGAAGTGCAGACAGTGCGGGCGGACATATGAAATCCGGCCCATCGCCGCCTGCGAGGATTGTTGGGCTCCGCTGGAAGTGATTTATGATTACGACCGGATCCACGCCGAGGTTCCACGGAAAGAAGTGGAATCACGCCTGCCGACCATGTGGCGCTACAGGGAATTACTGCCTTTGACGGGCGAACCGTGGGTGGGCCGCTCTACGGGTTTCACGCCGCTGGTTCCGGCTCCGCGCCTGGCCAACGCGCTGGGTGCGCGGGAAGTCTATCTGAAGAACGATGCGGTCAATTTTCCCACACTTTCTTTCAAGGACCGTGTGGTGGCGGTTGCCCTCAGCAAAGCGCGTGAATTCGGCTTTGACACCGTGGGTTGCTCGTCGACAGGAAACCTGGCAAACTCCGTCGCGGCACAATCGGCTGCAGGGGGATTCAAGAGCTTCATTTTCGTTCCCGCCGATCTTGAGCCCGAGAAACTGATCAATACCCAGATTTATGGGGCCACGCTGGTCAAGGTCAGCGGAAATTACGACCAGGTCAACCGGCTCTGCTCCGAAATTTCGCAAAAGTACCCCTGGGGAATGGTGAACGTCAACCTTCGCACTTTTTACTCCGAAGGTTCAAAGACCTTCGGGTACGAGGTAGCGGAGCAGCTTGGATGGCGGGTGCCGCAGAACATTGTGGTTCCGATGGCCGGCGGTTCACTGATCACCAAAATCCATAAGGCTTTCGGGGAACTTCAGAAGCTGGGCTGGATTGAGCCGGCTTCGACAAAGTTCTACGGAGCCCAGGCGACCGGATGCTCGCCGATCGCGACGGCAGCGAAGAACGGCACCTGCGAAATCACTCCCCAAAAGCCCAACACGATTGTGAAATCCCTCTCCATCGGCAACCCGGCAGACGGATTCTACGCCTCGAAAATGATTCAGGAAACAGGCGGAGCGGGCGAAGATGTTTCCGATCCGGAAGTGGTTGAAGGCATTCGATTGCTGGCCGAGACCGAGGGCTTGTTTGCGGAAACGGCAGGCGGAGTTACGGTCGCAGTGGCCCGCAAGCTGATCCGGCTTGGCCGTTTGAATCCCCAAGAATCGATTGTTCTGGCGATTACCGGGAACGGGCTTAAAACCATCGGCGCCGTCAGTGGCGAGATCCAGGCGGCAGAAGCGATCCGGCCGAAGCTGGCGGATTTCGAAGACCAGTATTTGAAGGTGCATGCCACGGCAAGCGCCTGATCGGCGCACCGTTGCGAAGAGTCCCGGCAGGATGAGCGCCGGGTCCTCTGGCAGAGATTAACAGAATCGGAGGCTGACTCCTTTGCAAATCACAGTTCGTATCCCCCCGCCGTTGCGAAAGTATACCGAGGGTGCCGAAAGCGTTGAAACCGCGGCCCAGAACCTTGGTGAACTCTTCGACGGGCTCGACAAGAAATTTCCCGGCCTGAAGAAAGTGCTGTGCGCCGAAGACGGAACGCCACAGCGGTTTCTGAATATTTACGTCAATGACGAGGACATTCGGTTCCTGGGAGGCCTGCAGTATGCCTTCCGTGACGGCGATGAGGTGCTGCTGATTCCTGCCATCGCCGGCGGCGCTCCGCTGGAAGCGATGGTCCCGCTCTGCCTCAAACACCGGTAACCACCATGCCAGAACGCGGTTCAGTACGTGTTCCTGCAACCAGTGCGAACCTCGGATGTGCCTTTGATTGTGCGGCGCTCGCTCTGAACCTCTATCTTGACGTCCACGTCACACGCCGATCCGATCTTGGCGTCAGCGTTCGCTATAAGGGCGTCAACCCGGACAGAATCCCTTCCGACGAAAGCAATCTGATTGCGGCCAGCATGAAGAAGATCCTGCATCGCTGGGGCAAAGACTACGGATTCGACTTGGAAATCAACAATCAAATTCCAGTCGGTGTTGGACTGGGTTCCAGCGCGGCGGCGATTGTCGGCGCCATCGCGGCAGCCCACTGGCTTACAGAAAGAGCGCTCTACGACGACGAATTGGTTTCACTGGCCACGGAACTCGAAGGCCACCCCGACAACGTCGCGGCAGCATGGCACGGGGGTTTCACCGTAGCAATCCAGGAAAATCATCATGTGGTGGCCTATTCTTCGCCGGTCCCCGACCTGTTCCATGTGGTGCTGGTAATTCCCGCCTACGCAGTTCCCACGGAGAAGGCCCGGGCCGTGCTGCCAGCCCAGTATTCGCGCGCGGATGTCACCCACAATATGCAGCGCGCTGCAGTGCTGGCGGCGCAATTATTCTCCGGCAAGGTGGATTTCCACCGCTTTCTTTTTGACGATCGGCTGCACCAGCCTTACCGGGCGTCCCTGATGCCCGGTCTGAGCGAAGTTTTGGCGATGAAACACCGAAGCCTGCTGGGACTTTGCCTGAGCGGCGCGGGACCCTCCATCCTGGCCTTCACCAAGGGAGGTGCTTCAGACGTGGGTGAGGCTGTCAGCCGCATCTTGAAGGAAAAAGGTGTGGAATCCCGTTATTCGGTACTCGCGCCGGATAATCGCGGCGCCAAAGGTTGGAGCCTGCCTGTCTGATTGCCTGCCGGCGGCGGAACTCCCTCTCTGCGCCAACCGAACATTTGACTAATATCGCATCGCAGTCACGCGGCCCTGGCTTTCGCCCCGCAGCCAGATGTAAATGGGCGCGCGCGGGCTGGGCGGCGGCCACGGCATTTCAATTTTCAGGGTCTGCTCCTGAAGGTTGCCAAGGACGGGAGTAGGAATGCCCTGTACGGGGTAGCCAGAGTCGGGGCTCCAGCCGGTCTTGTCAATGATCTGCAAGTCCTGCCCGGTGATGGTTCCTTCATAGAGAGAGGTGCCGAGTTTCTCGTCGCTTAGCGTGAACTTGATGATACGCGGCAATCGCGTCACGCGGCCAAGGGTATAAGGATCCGAGACCCCGGTGGTCTGGTCCGTCACAGTAGTCTCCAGCAAGCATCCCGACTGTCCGACTGTGCCGGGATCGAGCGACAGAAACAAGACGTTGCTGCCGGCAAAGTCAAGTTCTGCAGACCCGCTGTTGTCGCCGGGATGCAGAGTTAGCGATTGGCGGGTCTCACTGTCATTTTCGCAGGCCAGGGTGAGGGAAGGACTCGATCCCATGTGCTCTCCATGGATCGCAAAGCTCACCGCCGATCCGGCAGGGATTTCATTCTTCTCCAGAGCAACGTTGGTCGCCTTCGGGAAAGACTCCCGCACATCTGTGATCTTCGGCCGCGGCCCCACCACATGCACGACATCCGGGATACGCAGAGGCTTTCCGATTCCTTCGATGTTCAGGCTCGCACTCAGGAACTCACCCTTTTGCACCTTCGAAGAGAGCTTGATGGTGACTTTGCGCTCCTTGACTTGGTCGTTGCCTTTGGGCACAGGGGACAGGGTCCATTCGGCGCCGTTGCTTGTTATGCCGGTAATGCGGGCAAGGCCGGAACCTCGCAACGTTAATGTCTGTTCATTCTCGCCCAGGTTCGCCCGCAACGGCAGTTCGGCCAGTTTGGGATTGGGAGGATGGACGGTCAGCGGCACATCCTGAATCGCTCCGTTCGTCTGGGTCAGCATCAGGAGGTATGAGCCTGCCTCAAGGTCCGTGGTGTCGACTTTCGTCTGCAAGCCATGCTGCTCGCCTCCCCGGCTGCCTCTGTCGAGTGTGAAGGCAAGATCCTTGGCTTTGGCATTCTGGCTGGCCGACCTGACCAAGGCCACCTCTTTCACAAACTCGAAGTCGGGGCCACCCAACTTTACGGCAACCGTTCCGTTGCCCTCGACCAGATTGTCTTCAGACTCAGGTGTTACTTTTGCGGTGGAGAGGTCGGCAAACTTGTGAACTTCCACGGTGCCGGCCACATCAAACGGCGTCCAGTCCCACATGGCGGCCAGCTTGTATTTGCCGGGTGAAATCGTTGTGTTCTTGAGATCAATCGCCAGGGTGTCGGCAGAAGAACCGACAGTCACTTTCACAGGAACCGCAAAATGGTGATCAGCGGAAACCAGTTGCCAATCCCGGGCGC
>JARRJI010000012.1:0-30974 GCA_037379595.1 Acidobacteriota bacterium
CGCTTGGCTGCTTGGCAGCGGGTCGTAGAGGTTCCCAGCGAAGAATATCGTGTGAGTCCACATAGCTGGGCTATGACGCCTACGGAAGTGCGACGACTTGCGAGGTGGCCCAATTGTAACTCGGGCCCCGCCCTATGCTCCTGCGGTTTTAGAGCGGCATGTCAGGGAAAGCGAGCAGCGTCAAACTACGAACCCTGCGGTACATGTGCTGGCGTGTTGCATGGTCGTTTGGCCCAGCCAAAGCAGAGAAATTATTGCTTTTTCAAAAGCAAAGCGGGGAAGTTGTTGAAAACAAACGATGAGCCGAAAAAACAAACCGGAAACAAAGCGGAAACAAAGCTAGCGATGTTGTTAAAAACAAAGAATCGGCCGGAAAAACCAAGCGGAAACAAACCGGAAACGAAGCTAAGCAGCCGCGGCTTTCCGGTTCGGTCATTCTGGCTCCAATTAAGACTTGGAATTCCGCTCCAAATTATTTCACCTTGGCCACCGATTGTGGTACACTCGTGCTCCAAATTAAACAGACAATTGGTCGGCCCGGAATCGTAATGGAAGAAATCAGCAAGATACTTCCCCTCATTTTCAGAAGCCAGGTGCGGCGGAGCAATCCCCGGCTGGTGGAGATTCTTGCTCCTTTGTGGTCGCAGGTGGCAGGCAAGCCGATGGCGCGCCACTCGAAGCCGGTGGCGTTCGAGGAAGGCACCCTGACGCTGGAAAGCGACTGCACGTCGTGGTTGAATGAAATGCGGCGAATGGAAAGTGAGATCCGGGCGCAGATCAACCAATACCTGGGCCTGCCGATGGTTCGCAAGCTGAAGGTTCGCTACACGGCGAAGCCGATGCCGGTCGTCCCGGTTCTGCCGGACAAATCAAAGATCAACTGATATCATGTTTTATGCACCTGTTGAGCAAGTTCGCTTTCGTCAGGGCCATGTTTGAACCGTGCCAGCCGGTGCAAGGGCCGCAAGGCGGGCTCCCACTGTCTGTGGTTTATCGCCTCCTTCGGCGGCTGAAGCCGCCCCGGGACTGGCGGCTGTCCTGCACGCGCGAAGGCGTGGCCTGACGGCATTTCCAATCAATTTAGGTGATAGGACACCAATGGCATTAAGCGAAAAGGATGTTGTTTACGTGGCGGGTCTCGCTCATCTCGAGCTGACGGACAAAGAGGTGAAGATGTTTGTCCCCCAGCTTGACGCGGTGCTGGAGTACGTCCAGAAACTGAACCAACTGGACACGGCCGGAGTCGAGCCGATGGCCCAGGTGACCTATCCGGCCGCCGAAAACCCGTCCGTGCGCCCTGACCGTTCGCACCCGACGTTTACGCAGGAAGAGGCGCTGAAAAACGCCCCCGAGCAAGGCGGAGGTTGCTTCAAGGTCCCGCAGGTCATCGAGCGTGAGTAGCGCTTCAATCGAACCCAATTTGCGGCCACAGGCAAGAATCCCCAATGGATAATCTGACTAACCTGACGATCGAAGAGATTCACGGAGTGCTGAAGCGCAGGGAAGCGTCTGCCGAAGAGATCGCCCGCGCGCACCTCGAGCGCATCAAGAAGGACGACCAGAGCGTTCGCTCCTACCTTTCAACCTGCGAGGATAAGGCGCTGGAGCAGGCCAAAGCAGTTGACCGGCAGATCGCGGAGGGCAAGCCCCTGCTGCCTTTCTCCGGCGTTCCTGTGGCGATCAAAGACGTTCTCCTGACGCGCGGGCTGCACACGACCTGCGCTTCAACGATCCTGAAAGACTACGTGGCTCCCTACGATGCGACTGCCGTCAAGCGGTTGGAAGAAGCGGGAGCGGTGATCCTGGGCAAGACCAATTGCGACGAGTTTGCCATGGGTTCCTCGACGGAGAACTCCGGCTTCTTCCCGACCCATAACCCTCACGACTTGACGCGTGTTCCCGGCGGTTCGAGCGGGGGTTCTGCGGCGGCAGTGGCAGCCAACTTGGCGACGGTGTCGCTCGGTTCAGACACCGGTGGCTCAATTCGCCAGCCGGCCTCTTTCTGCGGCGTTGTCGGGATGATGGGAACCTATGGCCGAGTTTCGCGTTACGGCCTGGTGGCCTTTGCGTCCTCGCTCGACCACGTGGGTCCGTTTGGGCGCTCCGTGCGCGATGTGGCCCGAACTATGAAAGTGATCGCGGGCCGTGACCCGCTCGATTCAACTTCCGCCGACATGTCTGTTGCCGACTACGAAGGCGCCATGGACGGCAATGTGCGTGGAGTCAAGGTGGGAGTACCCGGCGAGTATTTTGAAGGTTTGAACCCGGAGATCGGCGCCAACATCGAGAAGGGAATTGGCCTGCTTGAAAAGCTCGGCTGCGAGATCGTGCCGATCCGCCTGCCGCACACTGAGTACGCCATCGCCTGCTATTACATCATCTGTACGGCGGAAGCGAGCTCGAACCTGGCGCGCTACGACGGCGTTCGCTACGGCTTCCGGTCAGAAGAATACTCTGACCTGCGCGACATGTATCGCAAGACGCGCGACCAGGGGTTTGGGCAGGAGGTCAAGCGACGGATCATGCTGGGGACGTACGTGCTGAGTTCCGGCTATTACGACGCCTATTACCTGAAAGCCCAGAAGGTGCGAACGCTGATTACGCGGGATTTTGTTGAAGCATTCGAAGACGTTGATGTGATTGTCGCCCCGACATCGCCTATTCCACCCTTCAAGCTGGGCGAACGAATGGACGATCCTCTTCAGATGTATCTCTCCGATATTTACACGGTCACAGCCAGCCTGGCCGGCATTCCGGGAATTTCCGTGCCCTGCGGAAAGATCAAGGGAGATCCCCCTCTTCCTGTGGGAATGCAAATCTTCGCCAAACATTTTGACGAAACTCGATTGCTTCAGGTGGCCGACGCCTTTGAAAAGGCAGGCGGGTTCAGCCTGTCCTGAGTTTCCTGCCTCCTTTTTCTGGATACATTATTGAGGCGCTGAGCCCCGTTTAGCTCTTGAAGAGGGAATCGAAACGCTTCTTCGCGTCGTCCTTCTTGCTGGAGTCGGGTCCGCGGGCCATCAGGACGGGATTAGGCTGGAAATAGTCGCAGTAGTTCGAAGCTTCTTTGTCGCCGACCCACTCAGCCTGAGTTTCGGTGCACTGATTGTGCTTTCCGGGGTCGTAGAAGCGGCAGTTGCGGCAGCAGTGCAGGTCAGCGTCGCAGCGGGGACAGGTTTCACGCGTTCCAACGCGTTCCGTTACGTCGATCACTTCACCGCATTTGAAGCAGGAGAAGCGCATGGTGCAGATTGCTGGGGCCAGCCGCCAGGGTATTGAGTGCTGTTAAGAAATACCGTTAGGCGGCCGGCCCTTATTGCCTCTATTGGGTCGGCCGGGCCTCTTCGTCGTCCATCAGTTCGGCAGCAATGCCGGGCGATGGCGGAATCGCAGCCTCGGCTGGCAGACCCTCGGTTACCTCAAGCTCGTGCTCTGGAACCTCAGCTTCCGTAAGCAGCCGGAAGTTCCGGTAGCGTTCGAGTCCTGTTCCTGCCGGGATCAGGCGGCCCATGATGACATTTTCCTTGAGACCGCGCAGGTGGTCGACTGCGCCTCGAATCGAGGCTTCTGTGAGCACCCGGGTGGTCTCCTGGAAGGACGCTGCCGAGATGAACGAATCCGTAGCAAGTGAAGCCTTGGTGATCCCGAGCAGCAGCGAGCGGGCTGTTGCGGGCCTTCCGTCTTGTGCTTTGACCCGCTCGTTCTCGTCACGGAACCTGAATTTGTCGACCTGCTCGTCGAGCAGAAATTCCGTGTCGCCCGGATCTTCCACTTTTACCCAGCGCATCATCTGGCGGGCGATCACTTCGATGTGTTTGTCGTTAATATTGACACCCTGCAACCGATAGACTTCCTGAATTTCGTCGACAAGGTATTTCTGCAGTTCCTTTTCGCCGAGCACCGCCAGGATGTCGTGTGGATTTCGCGGTCCATCCATCAGCGGTTCGCCGGCCCGGACGCGCTCGCCCTCCTGGACGGAGATATGAACACCCCGGGGAAGCAGGTACTCTTTGGGTTCACCGTGCTCCGGCACCACAATCACTTTGCGCTGGCCCTTGAGTACGTCCCCGTACCGGACAACGCCGTCGATTTCAGTGATGACGGCCGGCTCGTGCGGTTTGCGGGCTTCAAACAGTTCCTGTACACGCGGAAGTCCGCCGGTGATGTCCTTGGTCTTGGTTGTTTCACGCGGAATCTTTGCCAGAACATCGCCTGCCTGGACGGTGGCGCCGTCCATAACCATCAAGTGGGCTCGCGAGGGCATCAGGTATTTCTTCGAGGATCTAGAGGTCGCCTTACCGTCAGGCCGAATGACGAGTTGTGGCTGGTACTTTTCTTCGGGGGAATCCTTGACCACAAGCTGCGAGAGCCCCGTCACTTCGTCCACTTGTTCCTGGAGCGTAATACCGGGTTCCAGGTCCTTGAAGTGGACCTCGCCGGTCACTTCCGTCAAGATCGAGAAGGTGTAAGGGTCCCACTCCACAACAACGTCTCCGATCTTAACGGCCGCGCCGTCCGCGTAACGAATCTTTGCACCGTAAACAACAGAGTAGCGTTCACGTTCGCGGCCCTTTTCGTCGGCAATCACAATCGACCCATTCCGGTTCATCACGACGTAGTGTCCGTCGCGGTTGAGAACGGTCTGGAGATTCTGGAACTTCAGGAAGCCGTTGTTCTTGGCTTCAAGAGTTGACTGCTCAGAAATCCGGCTTGCCGTGCCGCCGATATGGAAGGTCCGCATGGTCAGCTGGGTCCCAGGCTCGCCAATCGATTGCGCCGCGATGACACCGGTTGCTTCACCGATCTCAACCAGTCGTCCGGTCGCCAGGTTGCGTCCGTAGCAGCGGACACAAACCCCGCGCCGCGACTCGCAGGTGAGAACCGAGCGGATCTTGACCCGCTCAATTCCGGCTGCCTGGATGGAAGCCGCGAGATCCTCATTGATCTCCTGGTTGTAATCGACGATCACGTTACCCTCGTAATCCTTGATCTGTTCGAGGGAGACGCGGCCGACAATTCGGTCGCGGAGGGGTTCTACAACCTCACCGGCTTCCACAATAGACTCCACGTAAAGACCGTCCACTGTTCCGCAATCGAATTCAGAGACGATCACATCCTGGGCCACGTCAACCAGGCGGCGAGTCAGGTAACCTGAATCCGCGGTCTTCAACGCGGTGTCTGCCAAACCCTTTCGGGCTCCATGGGTCGAGATGAAGTACTGCAACACGTTCAGCCCTTCGCGGAAATTGGCGGTGATGGGCGTTTCGATGATCTCTCCTGAAGGTTTTGCCATCAGACCGCGCATTCCTGACAACTGGCGAATCTGCTGCTTGGATCCTCGTGCTCCGGAATCAGCCATGACGTAAACAGGATTAAGCGCGCCGGCCTGGTCCTGATTTTCCATGGTCTGGAACATTTCGTCGGCCACGTGGTCAGTAACGTTCGACCAGATGGCGATGACTTTGTTGTACCGTTCGCCGTGGGTGATGGCGCCTTCCTGGTATTGCTTTTCAACCTCGATCACTTCCTTCTGCGCCGCTTGAACCAGTTGAGCCTTGTTCGACGGGACAACCAGGTCATCGATGCCGAGTGACATTCCAGACTTGGTTGCGTAAAGGAATCCGAGGCCCTTAACCTTGTCAAGAAGGCCGACCGCGGTCTCCAGGCCGAAGCGAAGGTAACAGTAGTTAACGACCGCACCCAGACCCTTCTTGCGAAGAGTTCCGTTGATGAAGGGCATCTCCGGAGGTAGATGGTCGTTGAAAATGACGCGGCCCACGGTCGTGTTGATGAACTGGTGCTTGAGAGTAATAGGTTCTGTGTGCAGGACGTCCTGATCGTCGTATGCCGTTGTCAGGTCAACTACGCGTCCGGTGTATCGAAGCCGGACCGGGGTGCGAGTTTCAACTTCGCTGGCTTCGAGAGCCAGCAGAACTTCTTCAGGGTTGGCAAATGTGCGACCTTCGCCCTTGGCCCCTTTTTGCTCCTTGGTCAGGTAATAGACGCCCAGCACGATATCCTGGGTCGGAACGGCCAGCGGCTGGCCATTCGCGGGCGAAAGGATGTTGTTGGCAGATAGCATCAGCACAGAAGCCTCAATCTGAGCTTCCGGTGAAAGCGGAATGTGCACGGCCATCTGGTCGCCGTCGAAGTCGGCGTTAAAGGCGGTGCAGACCAGCGGGTGAATCTTGATGGCCTTGCCTTCGACCAGTACAGGCTCAAAGGCCTGGATGCCCAGGCGGTGCAGGGTCGGAGCGCGATTGAGAAGGACCGGATGGTCTTTGATGACCTCTTCCAGAATGTCCCACACAACGGGTTCCTGCCGTTCCACCATTTCCTTTGCGGCCTTAATGGTGGTGCAATGGCCTGACTGTTCAAGGCGATGGTAGATGAACGGCTTGAAAAGCTCGAGAGCCATTTTCTTCGGCAAGCCGCACTGGTGGAGCTTCAGGTCCGGACCTACGACGATGACAGAACGCCCGGAGTAGTCAACGCGCTTGCCCAACAGATTCTGGCGAAAACGTCCCTGCTTTCCTTTCAGGGTGTCTGACAGCGATTTGAGCGGGCGGTTATTGGCGCCCCTCAGGACGCGGCCGCGCCGGCCGTTATCGAACAAAGCATCCACGGCCTCCTGCAGCATCCGCTTTTCATTGCGCACAATAACGTCGGGCGCGTGGAGTTCCATCAGTTTCTTCAGCCGGTTGTTCCGATTGATGACGCGGCGGTAAAGGTCGTTGAGATCGGAGGTTGCAAAACGTCCGCCGTCCAACGGCACAAGGGGCCGCAACTCGGGAGGAATAACCGGAATAACGTCGAGAATCATCCACTCGGGCTTATTGCCTGACTTCCGGAAGGCCTCAACAACTTTCAGGCGTTTCGCATACTTAATTCGCTTCTGCTGGGAGGGATCGGCCTTCATCTTTTCACGCAGTTCGACCGAAAGCGAATCCGTTTCGATACGCTTCAGAAGTTCCTTAATGGCTTCTGCACCCATTCCGGCACGAAACCTGCCGGCATACTCCTGCTGCAATTCCCGGTAGCGTTCCTCGGTAAGAACTTCTTTTTCCTTGAGGGGAGCTTCTCCGGGATCGGTCACAACATAAGCTTCGAAGTACAGGATCTTTTCGAGGTCACGCAACGACAGGTCCAGCAGATGGCCGATGCGGCTGGGAAGGCCTTTGAAGAACCAGACATGGGAGCAGGGGGCGGCCAATTCGATGTGTCCCAGACGTTCGCGGCGCACCTTGGATAGGGTAACTTCCACGCCGCACTTGTCGCAAATAACTCCCCGATGCTTCATCCGCTTGTACTTTCCGCACAGACACTCCCAGTCGGTTACGGGGCCAAAGATTCTTGCACAGAACAAGCCATCGCGTTCCGGCTTGAAGGTTCGGTAGTTAATCGTCTCCGGTTTCGTTACCTCACCATGTGACCAGGAACGGATTTTCTCAGGCGACGCCAGGCTGATGCGAATTGCGTCGAATTCTCCAATCAAACTGACTCGATCATAAGGGCTGCTTCGAAACAATTTTCCCTCCTTCTCAAACGAGAAGACTTTGTTAGTCCTTGTCTTAGCCGGGCCGATCCGCTGCTTGCGGTATCACCCAGCCCTATCAAATCATTCCGCCCGCAAGGGCATCGGCTGCAATTCCTTGGGCTTCTTGATCAATTCCACGTCCAGGCAGAGGCTCTGCAACTCTCGCACCAGCACGTTGAACGATTCAGGAACACCCGGCTCGATGGCTGCTTCACCCTTGACGATGGCTTCGTAGATCTTGGCGCGTCCGTAAACATCGTCGGACTTCGCGGTCAGGAGTTCCTGGAGGATGCAGGCCGCTCCATAGGCTTCAAGCGCCCACACCTCCATTTCTCCGAATCGCTGGCCGCCGAACTGCGCCTTTCCTCCGAGCGGTTGCTGCGTGATCAGAGAGTACGGGCCGATGGAGCGAGCGTGGATCTTGTCATCGACCAAGTGCGATAGCTTCAGCATGTAGATGTATCCGACCGTCACCGGCTGCTCAAAGGGCTCACCCGTCATTCCGTCGCGAAGCCTGATTTTCCCGGAGGTTGTGAGTCCAGCCTTCTCCAGATAAGCCTTGATCTCCCTTTCGCTTGCCCCGTCGAAAACCGCCGTAGCGAAGCGAAGGCCGCTCTTAACTGAGCTGGCGAATTCCAGGATCTCCTCGTCCTTTGCGTCGTCGAATTTCTTAGCAAGAGGCGTCCCGCGGAAGATGGTCTTGAGTTCTTCCCGGAACGTGGCGGCATGGCCGTTTGTTGCCATCAGCGTACGGATTTTGTTACCCAGCTCTTTTGCCGCCCAGCCCAGGTGGGTTTCCAGAATTTGCCCAACGTTCATTCGGGAAGGCACGCCGAGAGGATTGAGCACGATTTCAACCGGGGTGCCGTCGGGCATGTAGGGCATATCCTCTTCCGGCAGGATCCTGGCGATAACTCCCTTGTTGCCGTGCCGGCCTGCCATCTTGTCGCCGACCGACAGTTTGCGCTTCATTGCGATGTAGACTTTAACCAGCTTGATCACGCCCGGAGGCAGTTCGTCGCCCTTCTTGAGCTTCTGCTCTTTCTCCGCCGTGATCTTGCGCAGGATGTCGATCTGGCGCGAGGTCATCTCTTCGATCTCGTCGATGCGCTCCAGCAAGGTGGGATCCTTTTTGACGATCTTCAGACGCTTAAGGTTGCGCCCCGTAAGATGGCCCAGGATTTCCCGCGTCAGCTCATCACCCTTTGACAACAGGCGCTTGTTCGTCTTCTCGTCATGGAGATCCGCCTGGAGTTTTTCGCCCTCGATCAACGCGCAAAGGCGGTTCAGACGCTCGTCGTTCAGGATACGAATCTCGTCGTTGAGGTTCGTCTCCATGCGCGCCACTTCGCCCTCCTCAATAGATTTGGCGCGCGCGTCCTTTTCTGCTCCCTTGCGCGAGAAGATCTTGACGTCAACCACGATGCCTTCAATGCCTGGAGGACAGGTCAGGGAAGCGTCACGGACGTCACCTGCTTTTTCTCCGAAGATAGCCCGCAGGAGCTTTTCTTCGGGTGTCAGTTGGGTTTCGCCTTTGGGAGTGACCTTGCCGACCAGAATATCTCCTGGTTTAACGTAGGCGCCGATTCGGATGACCCCGCTCTCATCCAGGTCCCGCAACAGCGTTTCAGAAACGTTGGGGATATCGCGGGTCACGTCCTCGGGTCCCAGCTTCGTGTCGCGTGCCTCCGTTTCAAACTCTTCGATGTGGATGGAGGTGTAGGAGTCTTCTTTGACGAGCTTTTCGCTGACCAGAATGGCGTCTTCAAAGTTGTATCCGCGCCAGGGCATGAACGCGACCAGAATGTTCCGTCCGAGGGCCAGTTCACCGTGGTCGGTACAGGGCCCGTCGGCGAGGACATGTCCTGCCTTGACGCGCATTCCTTTTTTGACAACCGGTTTCTGGTTGACGCAGGTGTTCTGGTTGGACCGGCGGAATTTGATCAACTGGTAGATGTCGGCGCCGACTTCTCGTGAAAGATGCTGGCTCTGGCCATCCCCTTCCACCCGCACGATGATTCGCTCACTGTCAACGCTGTCGACAACGCCGTCGCGCTTGCAGATGACCACTGCGCCAGAGTCGCGCGCTGTAACCTCTTCCATGCCGGTACCGACCAGCGGTGACTGAGCCCGCAGCAGGGGCACGGACTGCCGCTGCATGTTGGAACCCATCAGAGCACGGTTGGCATCGTCATTTTCGAGGAAGGGAATCAGGGATGCTGCGACGCTGACCAGTTGCTTGGGGCTGACGTCGATGTAATCCACATTATCCCGCCGCACGAGAATAAAGTTGCCGGTTTGTCGAGCATTGATCAGCTCGTTGGCAATACGGCCCTTTTCGTCGATTGGGACGTTGGCCTGCGCGACGACGTATCGGTCTTCCTCCCACGCCGACAAATAGAACGAGTAGGGTTCGAACTCCACCGTCCTGCGCTTCTTTGTGCGCAGTTCCTCATTCAGCCGTTCGACCTCTTCCTGTTCGACGTGCTCGCCGACCTTCCATGGCCCGTCGCCCCCGTGGGTGACGGTGACGTAATCCACCACTCTTCCGCCGCGCACTCTGCGATACGGACTCTCGATAAAGCCGTACTCATTGATGCGGGCATAACAGGACAGTGAAGAGATGAGGCCGATGTTGGGGCCTTCGGGTGTTTCGATGGGGCAGATTCGGCCATAGTGAGTGGGGTGAACGTCGCGAACCTCGAATCCGGCGCGTTCACGTGAAAGTCCACCGGGGCCCAGAGCTGACAGCCGGCGCTTGTGGGTGATTTCCGACAGCGGGTTTGTCTGGTCCATGAACTGGGACAACTGAGAGGAGCCGAAGAATTCCCGAATGGCGGCCATCACCGGCTTTGCATTGATAAGATCGTGGGGCATGGCCGTGGACATTTCCTGATAAACGGACATCTTTTCTTTGATGGCGCGCTCCATGCGGACCAGGCCCAGGCGAAACTGGTTTTCGAGCAGTTCGCCAACGGCGCGGACTCGCCGGTTGCCCAGATGATCGATGTCGTCGACCTCGAACTTTCCGCCCGGGTTCTTGAGGAGTTTGAGCAGGTAGCGGATGGTCGTGTAAAAGTCCTCGGGGTCGAGGGTGCGCTTATCTAGGGGCAGCTGGACGGGCGCATTTTCTGAGTGCTCCGTCGCCAGGGTCCCTTCGCAGCCACGTTCAACCTCAGTGCAGATGTTGCCTTCGCGCTTCCGCACGTACATCTTCTCATCGTCGACAACCACGTAGAAGTTGGAAGCCGGAAAGCTTCGGGCATCTTCCAGTTCAAACTGGGTGGCTTTGTCGTCCATGCGAAGTTTTAGTTTGCTGTAGAACCCCAGTTTGATGTTGAACTTCAGGCGTCCCACCCTTGAAAAGTCGTATTTTCGAGGGTCGAAGAACATCCCTGTAAAGAGGGCTGTTGCGGTGTCAAGCGTCGGAGGGTCGCCTGGCCGCAACTTGCGGTACATCTCAATCAAGGCTTCCTGGACCGACTTGATGGAGTCACGACGAAGCGTGTGACTGATTACAGGCCCGATATCATCGCGCTCGGGGAAGAAGATCGAGATCTCCTCTATTCCGGCCTCAATAACCGAGTTCAGGACGGACGGATTGATCTCGTTGTTGGCTTCCAGCAGGACCTCGCCGGTCGAGGGATCGATAATGTCGTCGCCCGCATAGGCGCCTTCCAGGTCGTGCTGGCCGATTTCGACCTGTGTGATATGAGATTTCTGGATTTCCCTGAACACGGAACTTGTAATTCGCTTTCCAGCGGCTACGATAGTCTCGTGGGAACGAGGATGCTCGATGCTCTTTGAAAGCCGCAAGCCCCGCAGGCCATCTGAGACCTTCCAGTAGAGCTTCCGGTCCCTCAGGCCGACGCTTTCAATCTTGTAGAAAGCTTTGATAATTTCGGCGTTGTTCTTCAGGCCCAGAGCGCGCAGAAAGATTGTTCCAAGGATCTTTCGTTTTCGATCGATCCGCACATAGAGCGTGTTCTTGGTGTCGTATTCAAATTCCACCCACGAGCCGCGGTACGGGATGAGCTTGCCCAAGAAGTAAGTCTTTGTAGCATTTGACTCAAAGAACACACCCGGCGATCGGTGGAGCTGGCTGACAATAACCCGCTCGGTTCCGTTGATGATAAAGGTCCCGTTATCCGTCATCAACGGGATTTCACCGAAATAGACTTCCTGTTCCTTGATGTCAAGAATATTGCGCGGCCCGGACTCGCTTTCTTTGTCGTAGAGGGTCAGCCGGATGGTAACTTTGAGCGGGGCGGCAAAAGTCATGCCGCGTTCCTGGCATTCCGTAACATCATACTTGAGCTGCAGGGTAACAGGGTCGCCGCACTTGTGGCAAAAATCCACTTCGTTCTTGTTGAACGTTCCGCATTTCTGGCACAGAACTTCGCCGGCTTTGAAGGGATCCGTCACCACCGTGTAGCCACACTGTTTGCAGGTGCGGCGCAGATGGTGCAAGCCACGAAGGCTGCCACATTTGCACTCCCAGTCACCGATCGAATAGTCGACAAAGTCCAGTTGAGCGACTCCTCGGAAGTCAGTGATGGGAAATACAGAATTAAAGACCGCCTGCAGTCCGAAATCCTCACGCTCCGACGGAAGGGCATTCATTTGCAGGAAGCGGTCATAAGACCGCTTTTGTACTTCGATTAGATTGGGAATCTGGATGACAGACGGAATCTTCGAGAAATCAATCCGACGCGGCAGAAGGCCGTTAACGCCGTTTGGCATTCGTTACGCTCCTTGCTTGGTTTTAAAGGGCTACGGATCAATGGAGACACATGCACTCTTTGTTTGTGATGCATGAGAGGGGTCGAGGGATGCCCCGGCCCCTCCGGGCACAATTCGACACCCTCGCCAAAGCTAATTTGAATTGAGAACTTTTATCGCCAGTACCAGTCCTCTGGGTCTTAAACTTGAAAGCACCGATGACCGGTTTCTACTCAGCATGTCCCCTTGAGCCGGGAGGGACTATTTTACTTCGACAGTGGCTCCTGCATCGGTAAACTTCTTCTTAATGCTTTCCGCTTCTTCCTTCGTGACGCCTTCTTTAATCGGTTTGGGGGCGCCGTCGACCAAATCTTTGGCTTCCTTGAGCCCCAGGCTCGTTACTTCGCGGACAGCCTTAATGACGTTGATCTTGTTCGCGCCAATGGCGGTGAGAACCACGTTGAACTCGGTCTGTTCCTCTGCAGGCGCCGCTGCTGCGCCAGCCCCGGCCGCTCCAGCCACTACCACGGGAGCTGCTGCAGCGGCGGAAACTCCCAGCGTTTCTTCCAGCTTCTTCACCAGTTCTGAGGCCTCAAGCAGCGTCAGCCCTTGGATTTGTTCGACAATCTTGTCAATTGCTTCGGACATCGTATCGTTTTTCCTCCTGAAATATCCTGGCTTGGCTTCGATTCGGCGAAAGGGACGCCCTCTTGCCAAAGAATCTAGTTGCTGCCAGATGCCTTGAACTTATTTTCTTTCACTCCCTGTTGGATTACGCGAGCAAGGTTGCGAGCAACACCTGAGATCGAGACGGCAAGCTGTTGCCCCGGAGCTTTCATTACATAAAGCGCTTTAGCGAACAGGTCTTCGCGAGATGGGAGGGCAGCGATCGATTCCATCTCGGCTATGGATACAACCCGCCCCTCTACCATCCCCGTCTTGAAGGCAAAGGCTGGGTTCTCTTTGCCGTAGTTCACCAGAACCTTAGCCAGGGCCACGGGGTCGGTCGCAGTATAGGCGATGGAGGTGGTCCCCCGAAGCTTCTGGGCCACGGGTTCAGCTTCCGTGCCGCTGGCAGCCCGCTCGATCAGGCTGTTCTTAACCACTTCATACTGAGCGCCGGTCTGAGAGATCTGCCGCCGAAGCTCTGTATCCTGTGCAACCGTCAAACCCTCAAATCCGGAAAGAATGACGGTACGGGCGTTCTTAAGATCTTTGTGAAGGTCCTTCGCCTTCTGATGCTTTTCTTCCCTCTTCATTCCACTTCCTCTTCACCGAGTTTAAAGCCTGCTAAACGGCATCCACGGAGGCCAGTTCGACAGGAACGCCGGGACCCATTGTCGATGAAACAACAATGTTGCGGACGTAACGGCCCTTCGCCGTTGCCGGTTTCGCTCTGATAACGCTCGCGATCAAAGCTTTCGCGTTGTCGGTCAGCTTCTCGGAGTCAAATGATACTTTCCCGACCGCGCAGTGGATGATGCCGGTCTTGTCAACGCGGAATTCCACTTTGCCGGCCTTGAGTTCGGTGACCGCCCGTGCTACGTCCAGCGTAACCGTGCCCGTCTTGGGGTTGGGCATCAGACCCCGCGGACCCAGAATTTTTCCCAGCCGGCCCACGGACTTCATCATGTCAGGTGTTGCGACGACCGCATCAAATTCCAGCCAGCCACCCTGGATTTTCTGCACCATGTCCTCCGCGCCAACCTCGTCGGCGCCGGCCTCCCGTGCCTCCCGGACCTTTTCGCCGGAGGCGATAACGATCACCCGGGTGGTCTTGCCGAGTCCGTGCGGCAGAACCACTGTCCCACGAACCATCTGATCGGCGTGTTTCGGATCGACTCCCAGGCGCATCGATACTTCGACCGACTCGTCAAACTTGGCGAATGCCACTTTCTTAACCAGCGGCATAGCCTCTGGAAGCGCATAGGCGGGCTTGTCGACCATCTTCAGGCTGGCTTCGTATTTTTTCCCCACCTTCTTGTCCTCCTTGCGTACCACTAATCTCTTGTGAACATTGCCCTTAGGCAACGATTTCCAAGCCCATGCTCCGGGCCGTCCCCTTGACGGTGGCGATGGCCGCCGCGAGGTCACGCGCATTAAGATCAGGCTGCTTTTGCTTGGCAATCTCTTCAACCTGCTTTTCGGTAACGGCTCCAACTTTGGTCTTGTTCGGTTCTCCCGAGCCTTTGGCAATTCCGGCCGCGCGCTTCAAAAGAACCGAAGCAGGCGGGGTCTTTGTCAGAAAGCTGAAGGTTCGGTCGTGATAAACCGTGAGCAAAACAGGGATGATCAGCCCTTCCTGGTCCTTTGCCGAAGTCTTGGCGTTAAAAGCCTTACAAAACTCCATGATATTGACGCCATGCTGGCCCAGGGCCGGGCCGACAGGCGGGGCGGGAGTCGCTTTCCCGGCAGCGATTTGCAGCTTCACTATTGCTATAACTTTTTTTGCCATGCGCTTTATAC
This sequence comes from Acidobacteriota bacterium, assembly GCA_037379595.1. GTDB lineage: Bacteria > Acidobacteriota > Terriglobia > UBA7540 > UBA7540 > SCRD01. The sequence continues at coordinate 14,726 of JARRJI010000012.1, forward strand.
CTTCTCGACTTGATAAAAATCCAGCTCTACAGGCGTGGCTCGCCCGAAGATGGTCACCATCACGCGCAACGTCGAGCGATCAGCATTGATTTCTTCCACGGCTCCCGTGAAGTCTTTAAAGGGTCCCTCGGTAATCTTGACGCTTTCTCCCGCTTCGAACTCGAGCTTCGGCTTGGGATTTTCAGCCGCCACCTCGACTTTGTGCACGATCCGGTCGACTTCTTCCATGGTCAGCGGGCTCGGTGTGGGACCTGAACCGACGAATCCTGTCACTCGTGGGGTTGACCGCACCACGTGCCAGGTTTCATCGTTCATCGCCATCTCGACCAGCACATAGCCGGGATAAAAAAGTTTCGGAGTGACTACCTTTTTGCCCTGCTTAATCTCAATCACGTCTTCGGTCGGCACCATGATCTCACCGAACTTGTCGGAGAGATTCTCAGCGGCGATACGGCTTTTTAACGATTCCGCCACTTTCTTCTCAAAGCCCGAATACGTGTGGATGATGTACCAGTTTTTTTCCATATCAAGGATTTTCAATGTCTGGTTCCTATAGTGACTTCCCCCAGTTCAGGACATAAGAAATAAGGTGAGAGAAGGCCTGGTCACAAAGCATAAAGTAGAATCCGAACAGGAAGGTCGTAATGATCACCATCACGGTGGTGCTGTAGACTTCCTGCTTGCCGGGCCAGGTCACGCGTTTCATCTCCGCGCGCACATCGATGATGTATCCCTTGAGCCTTCCAAACAAATCTTTGTTAATCGCTAATTCGCCAGCCATCTAATTCTTACTTCCTCATCATTCTTCTTGCGTGTCCGCCCGCATAGGCGTTGTATCCTACTCGGCCGTCAATGGCAGGGGCGGGAGGATTCGAACCCCCATGACCGGTTTTGGAGACCGGCAGATTAGCCGTTGATCTGACGCCCCTTCGAGAATCAGTAGGCAGTTGGCAACAGGAAGCAAGCAGGAAAATAAGGATGACCGAACCTCCGATAATTGCTGTTGGCCGCCACTGCCTCGGGCGCCCGCGTACGGCCTGTCGTCAGCTACCTGCGGCCTGCTGAGGACTGCCTACTTCACTTCCCGATGCGCCGTATGATTCCGGCACTTCGGGCAAAACCGCTTAAGTGCCAGCCGATCCGGGTGCTTTTTCTTGTTCTTGGTCGTCGTATAGTTGCGATTCTTGCACTCGTTGCACTGTAGTGTAATGATATCACGCATCGCCTAACCTGCTCGAACTTCCTTTATTGAATGATCTCAGTAACGGAGCCGGCGCCGACGGTATGGCCGCCCTCGCGGATAGCAAACCGCAGTCCCTTTTCCATCGCGATCGGCGTAATCAGTTCGATCTCCAGCGTCACGCTGTCCCCCGGCATCACCATTTCCGTCCCTGACGCCAACGTCGCCACTCCCGTCACGTCCGTCGTCCGGAAGTAGAACTGCGGCCGGTAACCCGAGAAGAACGGCGTGTGCCGACCTCCTTCTTCCTTCGTCAAAATGTATGCTTCCGCCTTGAACTTTGTGTGCGGCGTGATCGATCCCGGCTTCGACAGCACCATCCCGCGCTCCACGTCCGTCTTTTCCGTCCCTCGCAGCAGCACGCCGATGTTGTCGCCCGCCTGCCCTTCGTCCAGCAGCTTCTTGAACATTTCCACGCCCGTCACCACCCGCTTGAACGACTCCGGCCTCAGCCCCACGATCTCCACTTCTTCCTGCACCTTGATCTTTCCGCGCTCGACCCGGCCCGTCACCACCGTGCCACGGCCCGAAATCGAGAAGATGTCTTCCACCGGCATCAGAAACGGCTTCTCAATCTCTCGCGTCGGCAGCGGAATATAGCTGTCCACCGCCTCCATCAGGTCGTGGATCGACTTCTCCGCCTCCTCATCGCCTTCCAGCGCCTTCAGCGCCGAGCCCCGAATCACCGGAATCTTGTCCCCGGGGAAGTTGTACTTCGAGAGCAGTTCCCGTACTTCCATCTCCACCAGTTCCAGCAGTTCCGGGTCCTCCACCGCGTCGCACTTGTTCAGGTACACCACAATCGACGGCACGTTCACCTGCCGCGCCAGCAGCACGTGCTCCCGCGTCTGCGGCATCGGCCCGTCGGTCGCCGCCACCACCAGAATCGCTCCGTCCATCTGCGCCGCGCCCGTAATCATGTTCTTGATGTAGTCGGCGTGCCCCGGACAGTCCACGTGCGCATAGTGCCGGTTCTTCGTCTCGTACTCCACGTGCGCAATCGCAATCGTGATCCCACGAGCCTTCTCTTCCGGCGCGTTGTCAATCGAGTCAAACTCCCGAAACCGGATCTTCGGATTCTCCTTCGCCAGGACCTTCGTGATCGCTGCCGTCAACGTCGTCTTCCCGTGATCGATATGCCCGATCGTCCCAATGTTCATGTGCGGCTTCGACCTGTCAAATTTTTCCTTCGCCATACCCTATCGCCTCACTATTGGAATTCGAAAACCTCAGTTATCGCTCCCTTTAACTCCGAGCTACTTCCCTACCACACGCCCCTGAACGCGAGCCACTACCTCCTCGGAAATCGAGGCTGGTGCCGGCTCGTACCGGGAAAAATGCATTGAGTACGAAGCACGACCCTGTGTCCGGGAACGAAGTTCCGTCGCGTAACCGAACATCTCCCCCAGTGGCACAATGGACCGGATAATCTGTGTTGAGCCGCGCTTTTCCATCCCTTCAATACGCCCGCGGCGGGCGTTTAGGTCGCCCAGCACGTCGCCCATGTACTCCTCAGGAACCACCACTTCAACCTTCATGACCGGCTCCAGCAGGATCGGACGGGCCCGCCTGGCTGCCTCCTTGAAGCCCATGGAAGCAGCGATCTTGAAGGCAATCTCCGAGGAATCCACCTCGTGATAGGAACCGTCGGTTAGCTTGACCCGAACGCCGGTCATCTCGTAACCGGCAAGGACTCCACCCTCCATCGCCTCGCGCACTCCGCTGTAAACAGCGGGTATATATTCGCGCGGCACCACTCCGCTGACAATTTCGTCGATGAAGAGTAATTGGAGATCGGCATCAAACCGGTTGGTCGACTTCTTTTTAGTCAGATCGGCGACGACAGTCGGATCAGGGTGCGACATCGGCTCGACCTGCAGGACCACATCGCCATACTGTCCCCGGCCGCCCGTTTGGCGAACGTACTTCCCTTCCGCCTCACTCGCTTTGCTGATGGTTTCCCGATAGGCAACCTGCGGACGTCCGACGTTAGCGCCCACCTTAAACTCGCGCATCATGCGATCCACCAGGATTTCCAAGTGAAGTTCACCCATGCCTGAAATCAGAGTCTCGCCGGTGTCGGGATCGGTATGCACATGGAACGTGGGATCTTCCTGCATCAACTTTCCGAGAGAGCCGGCAAGCTTTTCCTGGTCGGCTTTCGTCTTGGGCTCGATAGCCACTGAAATGACCGGAGCCGGAAACTCCATGGCTTCGAAAGCCACCGCAGCCGACTGATCACAGACCGTATCTCCCGTCGAAACACTCTTAAGTCCGACCGCAGCCGCGATGTCGCCGGCAAAAACTTCACTGATCTCCTCGCGCTTATTGGCATGCATTTTGAGCAATCGTCCAATGCGCTCGCGCCGGTCACGACGCGGGTTGTAAACCGTGTCCCCACTCTTAAGCGATCCGGAATAGACCCGCATAAAGGCGAGCTGGCCGACAAACGGGTCGGTCATAATCTTGAAGACAAGGGCCGAAAAAGGTTTGTTGTCATCAGCAGGCCGGACCACCTTTTCTTCTTCATTTGCAGGATTAACGCCTTCAATTGGGGGAATGTCAATGGGGGAGGGGAGATAAGCAACGACAGCATCGAGCAGGGTTTGAACCCCTTTATTCTTGAATGCAGAGCCACACAGCACGGGGACGGCTTTCAGACCTATCGTGGCTCGTCGCAGGCCGGCCTGTATTTCCTCACTCGAAACTTCCTGACCGTGAACATATTTCTCAAGGATATGGTCGTCAACCTCTCCCAAGGCTTCGATCATCTCTTCACGGTGCTTCCGAGCGGCTTCCACGAGATTCGCGGGAATGTCTTCAACGTCAAACTTGGCCCCCAGGGTCTCTTCCTTCCAGACAAATGCCTTTTGCTGAATCAGGTCGATCACGCCCTGGAAATTGTCTTCCGCCCCAATCGGCCACTGAATCGGGATGGGATTTGCATGAACCTTCGAACGCAATTGCTCGATGCAGGCTTCGTAATTAGCGCCAACCCGGTCCATCTTGTTTACAAAAACCATCCTCGGAACGCGATACTTGTCCGCCTGCCGCCAAACGGCTTCTGTTTGCGGCTCGACACCCTCTACAGCTCCCAGGATAGCGATGGCCCCGTCCAGCACGCGAAGCGATCGCTCAACTTCCACCGTAAAGTCCACATGGCCGGGTGTATCAATAATATTGACCCGGTAGTCGTTCCAAAAACAGGTGGTCGCAGCGGAAGTAATGGTGATCCCGCGCTCCTGCTCCTGTTCCATCCAGTCCATGACGGAATCCCCGTATAAAAGAGAATCCGCTCCGTCGTGGTGGTCTTTCCGGCATCAATGTGAGCCATGATGCCGATGTTCCGAATTTTCTCTAGCGGTACAACTCTTGGCATAATCCAATGGTCCGACAAAACTACCTGCTGATCCCCGCTCCCAGAGCGGGGGACCACGCAATTTCAAGATCCAGTTGGCGTTGAGGGTCGCTGGACACGACCCACAAGACGGATCGCGATTCGAGGCCGAATCACATCCCGTCCTGTCCATGTTGGCCCTGGTTATCCAGGGTTACCAGCGGTAATGAGCAAAGGCTTTGTTAGCTTCCGCCATACGGTGCGTGTCGTCCCGCTTCTTAACGGCCCCACCGCGGTTGTTCGAGGCATCCAGGAGTTCTCCGGTGAGCCTCTCCACCATTGATTTCTCTCCGCGCGCTCTTGCATAACCGATAATCCAGCGGATACTCAGCGAACTCTGCCGGTTACGATTCACCTCAACCGGAACCTGATAGTTGGCGCCACCCACGCGGCGGGTCTTGACCTCCAGCGAGGGTTTTACGTTGTCCAGAGCCTTCTTAAAAACCTTCAGCGGATCATCATTGGTCCGCTGCTTGATGAGCTCAAAGGAATCGTAAACAATCTTCTGCGCCGTAGATCTCTTACCGTCGTACATGACACAGTTCACAAACTTCTCGACCAGCGGACTGGCGTATAGCGCGTCCGGCTTGATCTCTCGTCGCTCAACATAACCTTTACGAGGCATTTCGGTTCTTCATTCTCCTTTGCATTCCTCGTGAGCTTTCCAATTCAACATGTGCGAGGAAACGCTCAGGAAGCCTTGGGACGTTTTGCACCGTATTTCGACCGGCTCTGACGTCGATCCATTACTCCCGCAGAATCCAGCGTACCGCGAATCACGTGATAGCGCACGCCGGGAAGATCTTTGACACGGCCCCCTCGAATGAGGACGATCGAGTGCTCCTGGAGGTTATGGCCCACGCCGGGAATATACGTCGTCACTTCAAACCCGTTGGTCAGGCGAACACGTGCAACTTTACGCAAGGCCGAGTTCGGCTTCTTCGGTGTTTGGGTATAAACACGGATGCACACACCTCGTTTCTGCGGCGAACCTTGAAGCGCCGGACTCGAGGTTTTGTAGCGCACCATGCTGCGTCCGCTACGAACCAACTGGTTAAATGTGGGCATCCCTTCATCTCCGCGTGGCGGCGTCACAACCCTTCTTACGCCCGTCCACACCATAATTAAAATCAGTTTACAATCAAACTTTCTAACTTTACCAAACCACCATAAAGGTGTCAAGATTTCGGCAAGGTGAACTCAATTAACGTCCGCCTAAAATCTCTGACTCCTTGCTCTTCCCCTGGTCCTCAAGCTTCTTCATGAACTCATCGGTAAGCTTCTGGATGCTTTCCAGTCCACGTCTTTCGTCGTCTTCGGAAATCTTCTTGTCCTTCATCTGATGTTTCAGCTCTTCATTCGCATCGCGGCGGATATTCCGGACAGCAGTGCGATGGTTTTCAAGAACCTTATGGACATGCTTGACCAGGTCTTTGCGCCTCTCCTCCGTGAGCGGCGGAATCGGCACGCGAAGGATCTTGCCGTCATTCATCGGATTCAGCCCCAGATCAGACGATCGGATTGCCTTTTCCAGGACCGGCAGCAAAGTTGGATCCCACGGCTGCACAGTCACCAGGTTGGGTTCAGGAGTTCCCAGCGTCGCCACCTGGTTCAGCGGCGTTGGGACACCATAGTAATCAACCCGAACGTGGTCGAAGATTCCCACCGAGGCGCGCCCGGTGCGGAGTGTCGCCAATTCCTGCCGCAAGTCTTCCAGCGCTTTCGTCATCCGAACTTTCGCGTTAGCTGTCGTTTCGTTGATCATGACAAGAACCTTCGCGACTGTGCCCTAGGCCGCCACAAGCGAGCCCACCTTTTCACCCATCACGACTCGCTTCAAGTTGCCCGGAACCGTCAGATTGAAAACAATGATCGGCAAATTATTATCCATACAGAGTGAAATCGCGGTGGTATCCATTACGGCAAGTCCACGCGACAGCACATCGAGATAGTTGATCCTCGTAATCATCTTAGCATCGGCCACCTTTGCCGGATCGGCGTCGTAAACGCCATTCACTTTGGTAGCCTTGAGGATCACATCGGCCTTAATTTCCATTGCCCGCAGGGCTGCCGCAGTGTCAGTGGAAAAATAAGGATTTCCGGTTCCCGCAGCAAGAACCACGACCCGTCCTTTTTCAAGGTGCCGGATGGCCCGGCGACGAATAAACGGCTCGGCGATTTCGCGGATTTCCAGCGCCGTCACAACCCTGGTAACAGAGCCCGCCTTCTCCAGCGCGTCCTGCAGCGCCAGAGCGTTGATGATCGTCGCGAGCATCCCCATGTTGTCAGCGACCACACGGTCAATACCATGCTGCGAGGCCGCGACCCCGCGGATAAAGTTTCCGCCTCCCACGACAATCGCGACCTGAACACCCATTTCCTTGATCTCATGCACTTCAGAGGCAATACGAGCCGCAATCGCGGGATCAACCCCGAACCCCCGGGTTCCCATGAGCGCTTCACCGCTCAGTTTGAGAAGAATACGTTTGAAGGCGGGCTCACTCATCGCCTACCGCTGCCCTCTTGTTTCATTTGGGATTCGATCTCAATTTGAAGATTCATCCCTGCTCGCCGCACCCGCTGATTCCCCAACCTTAAAGCGGGAAAAACGACGGACCACGATATTTTCCCCGAACTTGGCAATTCTGGAAGCGATCAACTCACCGACGGTCACGTTTCCAGAGCCGTCCTTGATGAAGTGCTGCTCGTAAAGGCAGTTTTCTTCAAAGAATTTCCGTAACTTCCCTTCAATAATGCGATTCACGACATCCGCGGGCTTGCCGCTGCCCGCCGTCTGCGCGCGGAGGACTTCCCGCTCTCGGTCCAGCACCTCCGAAGTCACATCCTCCCGGCGAACAAAACGGGGGTCTGTTGCACAAACCTGCATGGCCAGGTCGTGGACCAACTGCTGGAATTCCTGGTTCCGAGCCACAAAATCGGACTCGCAGTTAACCTCGACAATCACACCGATTTTCCCTCCGGCGTGGATATAGGACCCGATGGAGCCTTCCGTCGCACTGCGGCCTGCTTTCTTCGCCGCAGCAGCCTGACCGCGCTTGCGCAAGACTGTGAAGGCCTGCTCGAGATCACCTTCCGCTTCATCCAAGGCCTTCTTGCACTCCATCATGGGAGCGCCGCTCATTTCCCTCAACTTCTTAACCAAATCTAATGACACCGCCATTCCGTTCTCTCACCCTCCAGACACTAAAAAGGTAGGCAGAGCGACCGAGCCCGCCTACCCTTCGCCGCCTCGTTCTCTTAGTTCGTATTTACCTTCCGGCATCATTAAAGCCGAAAGGTTCTCCTTGACCTTCTTCAGCACGCCGGCCGCGAGACTTACCCGGGAACTTCTGCCGTTTCTTCGCAGCTCTGGCCCGCTCTTCGGAATCGTCCTCTTTGCCCTCCGCTGGCCGCACCTGTTCGGCCTGTTCTTCTTCCAGTTTCAGATATTTCTCGTAATCTTCTTCAGCGATGTCAAAGGCTACTTCCGTTTCACCGATGACCATCTCACCCGCCGAGATGGCCTCTGCCTGCCGCTGAGCTTCGAGTTCCTCAGCAGCCTTCTCGGCCGCGATCTTCTCTTCTTCCATTTGCTTTTCGAGCGCCTGCTGCCGACCTTCCAGGATGGCATCCGCAACCCGCGAGGTGAACAACCGAATCGCCCGGAGCGCGTCGTCGTTTCCCGGAATCACATAACTGACAAGGTCCGGATCGCAGTTGGTATCCACGATCCCCACAACGGGGATCCCCAGCTTACGGGCCTCAAGCACCGCAATCTCTTCTTTGTTTGAATCGACCACAAACAGCGCGTCCGGCAACCCCTGCATATCTTTGATGCCTGCCAGGTTCTGGTCTAGGTGCTTGCGCTCTCGCTCCAGCCTTAGGACTTCCTTCTTGGTCAGCAGATCATACCTTCCATCCCGGCTCATCTCTTCCAGCTCGCGCAATCGCTGGATTGACTTTTGGATCGTGGCATGATTCGTGAGCAATCCTCCCAACCAGCGGTGATTGATGTAAAACATCTGGCATCGCTGCGCCTCTTCGGCAATCGCTTCTTGCGCCTGACGCTTGGTTCCCACGAACAGAACAACCCTGCCATTCCGGGCGAGGTCGGCAAGAAACCTGGTTGCTTCCTTGAAAAGCTTGAGGGTCTTCTGGAGATCGATAATGTAAATGCCGTTCCGTTCCCCATAGATATACTCTTTCATCTTGGGGTTCCACCGGCGCGTCTGGTGGCCGAAGTGAACACCGGCCTCCAGAAACTCTTTCATAGTAATGTTCGCCAAATCTCCTCCAACACCGAGAAATCGGGGGCTTCCGCCGACTCGAATCCCGCGCTCGGGCCCGGACGCCTACCACCTGTCAATCTCTATTTTACCTCTTCGAGAACTGGAACCGCTTGCGTGCACCCTTCTGGCCGTACTTCTTTCTTTCTTTGGCACGCGGGTCGCGAGTGAGGAAGTCGCCTTGTCGCAAGCGAGGACGCAACTCGGGGTTATAAAGGACAAGAGCACGGGAGATGCCCAGCCTGACAGCTCCCGCCTGACTATGAATTCCACCACCCCGGGCATTCACCACAACGTCAAACTTTCCTTCGCTTTCCGTAAAAGCCAGCGGTTGCCGGACTTCTGCGCGAAGTACCTCGGAAGGAAAATACTGATCAAAAGGCTTGTGATTCACCAGAATCCTCCCCGTGCCGGGCTCAATCTTCACCCGCGCCACGGAAGTCTTCCTTCGACCGGTACCCCAAAATTGACTTGACTCAGCCACAACGACTCCTTAGGAAAAGGCTCTTCATGTCCCAGATGTCCTAGACCGCCAGGCGAATCGGCGCAGGGCTCTGCGCCTGATGCGGATGCTTTGAGCCAGCATAAACCTTCAGCCTCGTCGCCAATCGGCTTCCCAAACGGGACTTGGGTAACATTCCAAGAATTGCCTGGCGCACTACTTCTTCTGGCTTGGTTTCCAGCAGGTGGCGGGCGGAAATCTCTTTCAGCCCACCCGGATACCCGGTGTAGTGCCGGTATAACTTCTGCTCGAGCTTTCTTCCGGTCAGGCGTACCTTTTCCGCGTTAATAACAATAATGCCCTCTCGATGATCCAAAAAAGGTGTCCAATCCGGTGAGTCTTTTCCGATCAGGACCCGCGCTGTGCGAGCAGCCAGCCTTCCCAGAACAACACCTTCGGCATCAACGACGTGCCAGCGTATTTTCCCTCGTGTTTTCTTAAACAAGTATGGATCCCCTCTCATGTCCCTGTATTCTATAGGGGTGAACCTTCCTATCATCGCCTAGCGTCGCAGTTTTTGTCAACAATCCTTCGCCATATTTCCCTGTAGCCAACGCCGTGACCCGGGCATTTCCGCCCGAGAGACTCTCTTTGTACCCCGCCGGCACAAGTTCCTGATAGAATCTACCCTTTGCAAAGGGTCGCAATGCGAAATTCAAAATGGACGGCGGAAACTCTCCTGGCAGGCAATTGGCACAGCGCCACCTCCGTCTTGCTTTCAAACGGGAGTCATCATTGGGTGGTTGACACCGGCATGCCGCATGAAGCGCACCTGCTCGTCGAGGCACTTCAACAACGCGATCTCAAGCCATCCGACATCGAAGCCGTCATCAACACCCATTTTCATATCGATCATGTCCTGAACAATGCGCTTTTCCCCGGCAGCGCGATTTATGCCACGCAGGAATCCTATGATTGGTGCTGTTCGCTTTATTCCGATCTTGTGGATGACCAGCGGTGGGAACAGCAGATTTTGCGATACTATCCGGAAACATTCGAGTACGACCACGCGATTGAACACATGCACCAGCTCCGGAAGTTTACCCTGCGGTGGTGGGACCGTAAGCGGCTGGGATCACCTTCTCAGCATCGCTGGCTCGAGTCCCACTCGTTGCCGGACGGCCTTGAACCTTTTTTCACCTCAGGCCATGTCCCCGGTCATGTCTCCGTCATTATTCCGGATGGCCCGCAAACCACTGTTGTGGCGGGCGACGCCTGCCTGAGCCGGTCGGAAGACGCCCGCATCCTGACCATGATTCCGCGCGACCGGGAACAGTTTCGCCGTGACCGCGAACAAGTGCTCTCAATGGGCAAACGAATCATCCCTGGTCACGACGTTGAATTCACGATCTCCGAGAATTAGAGTCCTGCCCCGACGATAAACATCAGCCCTGCATCAAATCAAGCAGCGATCGTTTCGGCTCCCGCCAGACGATAAGGAGAAGCTGATCAGACTGGAAGCAAAGTCTGGAGATACTCATCCAGGGCGGCTGGCCAGGGTCGAGGAGGTGAGAAGCCAGCCCCCTTTAGCGCTCCCATCTCCATCACTGCATATCTCAGCCGATGGGCACGGCGGCCCATCTGGGCGGACGGGACACCGACAAGCTTGCTCAAATCCAGGCCTGCCTTTTCCGCCGCGTATCTAGCCAATTCGTAACGGGAACAGGTTCCCTGGTTTGAAAGATGGTAAAGACCGCAACGCCCGCTCTCTATCACCTCGAGGATCTTTTCAGCCCCGTCCAAAGTATACAGGGTGCTTCCCATCTGATCCGAAGCCACCACATAGGGCTTTCCGGCTGCCATCGCCTGAAGGCCCTTCTCGATAAAGTTTGCCTTCCCCGGCCCGAAAAGGACTGAAACCCGAAAGATCCAATGCCTGGGCAGCGCTGCGACCAACTGCTCGCTTCGCAACTTGGTCCGTCCGTACACAGTAGGCGGAATCGTGGGATCAGACTCCGTATATGGGGTCAGCTTCTCACCGTCAAAGACCGAATCGCTCGAGATATATGCAACCCCGGCACCGATCTCGTTGGCGGCTTCAACCACGTGGCGAGTGCCATGGACGTTGACAAGATACGCCTGCGCAGGATCCGCCTCGCAGACGTCGGGGCTGGGAATTGCGGCTGCGTGGACCACCACTTCCGGCCGCAGTTTCAGGAAGGCTGTTCGAACCTCGTCAAATTTCGTGATATCTGCTTCCCGCCGCCCCAACGCCAACACGGTGTGACGCTCGCCGATCACCCGCACAAGCCCGTGACCGAACAATCCCGCCGACCCGGTAATGGCTATTTTCATAACGCCCGCTTCCGCATCAATCCCCGACCCAACTCGTTATGATCGCGAACCCGGCGAACTGGCTCATCAAGGCAGATATCCCTAATGGGCTTCATGCTGCGATCCAAGGTGGTCCACATAGGAGTGTAGTGTCCTGATGATCACCTGCGCAACCTGCTGGGCTGAAAGCCCCCTGGCATTAATCTCAACTTCTTCACCCTGCTTCGTTGGCCGACCGTTCTTCGGTTTCCGGTCCAGAATATCCGCTTGCCAGACCATCTCGCCGGTAACCCAATCGGTGACATCGACGGTGAAAAGGACGGGCTTATGATTGCGCTTCTTCGGAACTTTTGACGGCTGTGGAATGCCATTCCGCATGACGTATCGGGTTCTAGTCTTGGGTGCGGAAGCCTTCATGGTGAGATCCACGCCTTCAGGATCGCGAGTCGGTGTGTACTTGCCCCATGCTTTGAGGTCGTAGACAATCCAGGAGTCAATATTCTCAGGCATCCGTCCCACGTACATCAATTTCCCATCAACCAGCGGGTTCTGCTTACCCCCGGTTTTCTGCTGTCCCCAGAGAGGGTTCGCAAGAAGGCACAGGGAAAGCAGGCTGTACGCAAAGGCTTTCATTCCAATTTCCCTCCAGCTTTTCATCGGCGTTCGAATGCGCACATTAATATCATACAGCACGCCATCTGATCCATTGGCTGGCGGACCGGCGGAAAGCAGGACCGCCGCCGTCTCAGGCAGGAACGGCAGCAAATCAAACAGGACCGCCACCGGCATCATGACTGTAAACAAGCCATTCAGCGCCACCGGGTCCGCCACCACGCCGAATGGAGAAATAGGATGTGACAGCGGGGATGCGTTGTCCCCGCTGCACCGAGGATCATTCTGCTGCGTTAAATCAACCGCATGTTGCGGCCACGAACCTTGCGAGGTCCCCGATCAGGCTATCTCACGCAATGCATCCAGGACCTCATCAAGATCGGGCACATCTCGCAGCCCATAGATTTTCAACCATGCGATCTTGCCCTTCTTATCCACGATGAAAATGGCCCGATCGTTCACGAAAGGAATGTCATGTTTGGTTGGCGGGAAAATTCCGTAAGCCTGTGCTGCGGCGGCGTAAGGCCAGCGGTCTGTGGCCAGCGGAAATTTCAATCCTCCCAAAGATTTCTGGAAGGCAATGTGGGAATAGACCGAATCCGTGCAGATGCCCACGACCTGGGCTTTCAACTCGGAAAACCGGGCGAGATTCGCCTGGATTCCCGAGAGTTCATCCTGTCAAACGGGTGTGAAGTCCAAAGCATAAAAAGCGAGAACCACCTTGCGGCCCTTCCAGCCGGAAAGCTTGAAATCCTCCTGCAAATCACCAGTCGCCGCCTTCAAATTGAAATCGGGCGCTGCGTCGCCAACTTTCAGTACCATTGCCAGCCTCCTTCGAAGAATCAGTTGGCGCGCGAAGCCACCTGCCGTGCCCTGTTTCAAAGCAGCAAGCATTCGCGCGCCAGCGTCCGCTCAATGAAACTGAAGTCCATTTTAAGGGATGAGGAACTTCGAGACATAGGGTGAATTCCTAGAGAACCCGGTCCCCTGCCGCCGAAAGTGTCCGGAAGGGCCTTCGCCCAGAAACTCCGAGAACCAGGCTTCATGCTCCACCTCTTCGTGAAGAATGGCCAGCGACAGGTCGTAAGTCCGATGGTCTTTTCCAGCCGTCATGTTGCAGATGGCGTTATAGCCGCCGATCGCGCAACGTTCGGCCTTGACCAGGACTTCGAGCATCGCCTTGACGTCTTTGGGATCCTTGGGAAGAAGAGCCGGCGGGCAAGCCGACATGTCGTGGAAGACCTTCATGTCGCCCGGAATCTGGCCACCCAACTCGTAGATGCGCGGAACCAGGGCCTCAAAGTGATTGCGGTCTTCGATGCGAGCGTCTTCTGTTATTTCCTTCAGGCCCTCGCCATCCAGACCGATCAGGTTCACTCGCAAGATCGTGTAGTAGTAAAAAGTGGTCAACTCCGCCGAAGCATTACGAACCAACAGATCCAGAAGCTTGTCAACATCCACACCAGCCTTCTGGACCACTTCACGTGCCACTCGAGCCATACTGGTACCCTCCTTTTGTTTTCGACAAATTGGGGCGTGCGGGGCCCGCTTACGGGCTAATCCCGCTTGGATTGTTCAATCTGAATACCCGCTATCCCCCAGTCTGGGTTGTTCCGCTTTATAGTTCCAATATATAATTCCTATGAAATTCATAGGCTGGACATATGGAACTTCATCAGCTCCGTTACTTCCAGGCGGTGGCCCGGTTTCGTTCCTTCACGCGAGCCGCCGAGCACGAACACATTTCCCAGCCTTCACTCAGCCAGCAGATCCGCAAGCTCGAGGACGAACTGGGAGCCCAGCTCTTTGACCGCCTGGGCCGGCGCATCCGGCTGACCGCCTTTGGCGAACGATTCCAGGAGCACGCGCTGCGCATCCTAAACAATCTTGAAGACGCCCGGCGCGACGTGAAAGCCATGCCCGGCAATCACCATCGACGTTGTGGAAGACCTGACTCAAGGGCTTTTGAAGGGCCTCGCTGAGGGCGACCTTGATCTTGCCCTGCTGAGTCTCCCGGTCGAATCGCCGGAACTGATTGCCGAGCGGCTGCTGCGTGAGCGGATGCTGCTGGCCGTTCCCAAAGGCCACCCCCTTTGCCAAAGGCGCCGCCGCGTCACCCTGGATGAGGTCGCGCATGAGCCTTTCCTGCTGCTCAAGGACGGGCATTGCTTCCGGGACGACGTGCTGGAGGTCTGCAAGCGCGCGCAGTTGAATCCCCACGTTGTTTTCGAGGGAGGACAGTTTGACACGCTGATGGCCATGGTGTCGGCCGGAGCCGGAGTCACGCTCCTGCCGGAAATGGCCAGCCATCGTTACCGGAATCAGGAAGACACGGGCCTGATCGAATTTGCTCCGCCCCAGCCCGCCCGAACCATTGGCGTCGTTCGAGCCAGGGGAAAGTATCTGACCCCGGCGGCCAAGGTCTTTATCAAGACACTCCATGACCTGGCGTCAGCCCGAAATCAGGCCAGGCGCGGCAAGCCTGCCGAAAACGCCTGACGGCTTCTCTCCTGCATCTTGCAAATGTGGTCGGGCGATCTTCTGAACCCCAACCGGCATGATGCCGTGGACGGTGCTCCATAAAATCGGACAGGCGCAAGAGCGTTCCCGAACACAATAAATCGCTCTCATTTTGTGGTAAGCTTCCGGGATTTGAGACTTTATCCAACTGTTCAAGGAGGTTTCATGAGAACCAGAATCGGTCTTATCGCATTCATGATTTTCGGGCTGGCGGCTCTGGCTGTGGCGCAGACCAAGGTTGCCGGCACCGTCGTCTGTTCAGGACCTGAAGAGACCCATGTGATGCGGCTCAGCGATCACGTGAACCATTTCTTCGTCATGAGCCAGGGGAAGTGCAACTGGACCAAGGCGATCGACATCGAAGGCACTCATACTCAAAGCGACGTGGCAACGATCACCAAGGAGGTTCGCGCCAACCGTGCTCACGTGCGCGGCTACGTCACCGAAACCACGGTCGGCGGCGACAAGTTCAGCTACCGGATCCGGGGAACGCAGGTGCTCGACCATGGCAAGACTGTGAGCGAACAGGGACGATGGTCCATTGTGAGCGGAACCGGCAAGCTGAAAGGCATCCATGGCAAGGGAACTTATACCGGCAAACTGCGGGGAAACAACATGGTCTTCGATTTCGAGGGCGAGTACGAGCCGGTCGTCAAGCACACCGCGACCAGGAGCCGGAAAACCGTCGCGCGAAAGCGGTGACAACACCTGAAGTGGGCCGGGGCTCTTCAGCCGCCCGAGGGCCGCTCCTCCTCGCCGCCGGTGCTCGCCGGAGTTGAGGCCGGGGACGGTGGTTGGGCGGCAGCCCGCTGCTTCCGCTTTCTCGCATCGATGCTCCACGCGCCGGAGCCAAGCGCCGCAAGCGCAAACGCACCCGCGGAAGCTGTAAACATTGAAGCGTCGAAGGCAGACTTGGCCCCCGTTCCTACCGACATGCCAACGGCAAACATCGCCAGCAGAATCCCGCTGAGAAAGGCCGTGGCGCGCGCAAACAATCCCAGGATCAGTAGTGCGCCGAAGAGAAGCTCAAGGGCGGTGACAACCCACGCAACCACGGCAGCCGCATGGGCCGAGGCGAACGGGTCCACCTGGGCCGTGTAATTGATGAATCTTGGGAAGTTGCCCCAGGTGACGTTGTGGGCTCCCGGTGGGCCCCACAACCCGAAGCGGTCGGCCACCGCCGACAGGAAGTCCACACCCAGTGCCAGTCGCAAGTAGAATGCAATCAGATTCCGCGCCGCGCGCGATACGCCCGACTCTCCAGCCATCTCATCCTCCCCATACGATTTCGAGCGTCAGTCCAAGCAGCTCTTAAACCAGCATAAATCCAGACGGCACGGCTACACAACTTGTCACCTTATCTCAAACTTTGCAGCGCCACAAGGCAGGAAAGATGTGGGCGTTGGATGGACAGAATC
>JARRJI010000013.1:0-52166 GCA_037379595.1 Acidobacteriota bacterium
CTCCCATCCGGATAACAGTCGGGCTCGTAATAATCTTGCCTGTGTCATGTGGCAAACTCGTCGCCACGAGGAGGCCTTGCAGCTTCTGTATAAAGCAATTCAGCTGGACCCCGACATGGACAGATCCAGGGCAGCCCTTCGCAGCAGGAAGATGCTTACAATCGCGTCCAGTCGGCTACCAGCAAGCATCTCAAGGTGCTCAACAACCTGCTCAGCAAGGTTCCGCAGCAGGCCGTTCCTCACATCAAGCACGCCATCGCGGTCTCCCAAACAGGTCAGCAGAAGGCTACGAGCCACCTGACCCAGTTGCAGGCGGCGCAGGCTATGAGGCAGGGCACCCGGCCGAGCTTCGGACAGTCCGGCGGGATGGGCCGTCCGGGAGGCGTTGGCCGTCCCGGAGGCATGGGTGGCACTGGCGCCGCAAATCCTCCCATGGGAGGCGGTATGGGCGGAGGCATGGGACATCCCGGTGGCGGCCCTGGAATGGGCGGCGGCCACGGCCATTAATTCAAATCAAAGGTAGGGAAGAGGTAGCCACGGCACCGCCCTGGTGCCGTGGTCCCCTTGAAAGCGCGGACAACGAATTCTCGTATGTGGCGCAAACATCGCGGGCCTTTCGACATTGGACAAACCCACACCCGGCCCAATGCCCGATTGGCCGCGGCTAGGTCCACAGCCTGCCCGGACAAAGATCCCCGCTCGTGAAATCGGTACACCCAAAGAGCCACGTTCGGCGTTGACGTCCGCGGTGGATATCAAGAACACGTGTGACCATGATCACAGCGGCCTTCCCCAGTTCGTGAAAAAATATCGCCCATTCTTCCAACCCAACGGAGAGGGACTCGGTTCATGGTTTTCAACGCCGCCTCTCATCCGCCGTCAGCAAGTTCAATTCGCGATCGCCGGTGTGCGCGCCTGTTCTGAGCGGCGGCCAGCGTTTTGACACGATGCCGGAGGGAAGAATTCAAACGATCCTCACCTGCTGATACCGAGCCCGGTAAATGTGCAGTCCAAAATTCAACCACCAGGAAAGGAGAGCTCCTATGACTTCTCGACGTGATTTTCTGAAAATCGGGGCCATGACGGGCGCAGGACTCCTGGTACCCTGGAAATTTGGAGTTCGGACCGCGTTTGCCCAGACTAATGGAACTCCGCTGCCGGGTAGTTCTATCCCACGGTTCGTGGACCCGCTGCCGCTGCTCAGCGTGGCGGGCGGGCCCATGGAAACCATCATCGCGGGAACCAGTCAGATTGAGCTGACCATGCGCGAATTTCAGTCGAACGTGATGCCGTCATCGTTCGTTCCCGCCACCGGGACATATACGGGCACATGGGTGTGGGGGTACCGGGCTGGAATCACACCCTACGCCCCAGCCGGAACCTACATTGGTCCGGTCATCGTGGCCTCGCGCGGGACACCGACCCAGGTAAAATACGTTAACGACCTTACCGCTAACAACATCGCCTGGAGAGACTGGACCGATCAGACTCTGCACTGGGCCGATCCTCTTAACGGCGAAGCCAATGCGTGCGCCCTGGCGAGCAACGGGCCCGCCTCGGCGGCATGCTCACTCCATTATTCAGGGCCCGTTCCTGCCGTCACGCATCTTCATGGCGGTGAAGTGCCACCGGTTGTCGACGGGGGTCCGGACTCCTGGTTTACCAGCGACGGCGTCTATCACGGCCACGCGTTCTACACAGGGGATGGGTCAAGCGGGAACTACGCCGTCTATCGCTACCTGAACACCCAGGAAGCGGGGCCGTTGTGGTTCCACGACCACGCACTGGGCGTCACTCGGCTTAACGTTTACGCAGGCCTGGCAGGGGCTTACGTGCTCACCGACCCGGAACTGACCCTTCCAACAGGCTTGAATCCCGTCGGCCTCCAGCAGGGGAATGATGATAGCACCGTCGATTACCTGATTCCCCTTGTGCTGCAGGACCGTGCTTTTGACACCAACGGGCAGCTCTACTTCCCGAACGCCGGCATCAATCCCGAGCACCCGTACTGGATACCGGAACTCGTCGGCGACACGATTGTGATCAATGGCAAGGTGTGGCCTTTCCTCAACGTCGAACCGCGCCGTTACCGCTTCCTGCTCATCAACGGCTCAAACGCCCGCACCTACGAGCTGTTCCTGGTCAACCCGGTCACCAAGGCCATGGGCCCGCCCATCTGGCAGATTGAGACTGACGGCGGTTACCTGGACACCCCGGTCAAGATCGACCCCGCTGTCAAGCCGCTGAATAAGCTGCGAATCATGCCCGGCGAGCGTGCCGGGTTCATCATCGATTTTGCCGGTTTCGCAGGCCAGACGCTGCTCATCCGCAACACCGGCAAGACGCCCTACCCCAAGGGCGAATCGCCCCACGGTTCCACTCTGGGCCAGATTCTCCAGTTCCGCGTGGGTGCGACCAGTTCCTATACCCCCGACGCGAGCTACGACCCGGCAAGCGGCGTCGCTCTGCGCACGCCCATCATTCGCCTGGTCAATCCCACCGCCGGCACGCTGGCATCGGGCGTCAACCCCAACGTGAGGCGCCAGCTCACGCTCAACGAGGTTCTGGGCGCGGGCGGCCCGTTGGAGGTCCTGTTGAATAACACCAAGTGGGATGGCACACGGGCCGACGGCACGCACAATTCCGATTTCACACCGGTAACAACCGGCGGAATTACGGAGTATTTCTCCGAACTGCCCAATGAGGGTGACACCGAACTGTGGGAGATCGTCAATCTCACGGCGGACGCCCACCCCATCCACACCCACCTGACCCAGTTCCAGTTGATGAACCGGCAGAACTTCAACATGAACAAATACGTGCTGGCTTACAATGCCGCCTTCCCCAACGGGGCGTACATCGCCGCTTACGGCCCGCCCAAAGCTTACAACTTCTATGCGTCAACCCCGCCGCCGGGGATCCTGGGCGGCAATCCCGACGTTACCCCCTACCTTCAGGGTCCCGTAAGGCCGCCGGATGCCAATGAGGCCGGATGGAAAGACACGGTCATGGCGCCTCCGGGGATGGTGACCCGCTTCATCGTGCGCTACGCGCCAACGGACGCCAGCTCCAATCTCTATTACCCCTTCGATCCAGACGCGGAGGGTCATGGTTACGTATGGCACTGCCACATCATCGACCACGAGGACAACGAGATGATGCGGCCTTTGAAGGTCAATCCCAGTTCCGGGGCCTCCAGGCTCTACTGTGAGGGACCAGACTACTGACGGACATGAGCAGGCCCACGGCACGAGGTTTTGTGCCGTGGGCCTGCTGCAACTGGAGGCACCGCGAACCCACTTTCATCCCACACATTGCGACCCTTGCGATGTGTGCCCCACCCGCGTCCGCGCCTGTAAGGCCAGTCAGACGATCCAATCGCGTTTATCCGCCCATCGTGGTAGACTTTCCCGCCAAGTAACGATCTTGCAAATGCGAGAGTTGGAGGGAGCATGAACACAACGGAGTATGCCGTAATAAGCCCTGTATGGGGCTGGCACTTGCACGAGGAGATGCTGCTTCCCGGTAACGTTAGAATTGAGATGATCGGCGAACTGGACAAAATCAGCATCAAAGGCTGGAGCGAGGCCCTCAACGGCGAGCAGATCAGAGCGCTCTCAAACGCAGACTTCTGGTTCCGTTATGACTTTAAATCATCCGGAGAACCGGAGGCGGAGCGGAACGCAAAGGAGCTGGTTCGAAATACCATCCTCGCCTGCCAGGTGGTGTTCCCGACCGGCTCGCACGACTCCGGCTCGTTTTTGTGCGTGTGCGAAAAACATCGGGAGACGTTAGTCATCTGCTCTTTTAGCTTGAATCGGCGCTTGCAGACCGCATCATGGGCTTTGACCCCGTTCCCGCCTATCGACAAGCAGGAATTGGTCACCGTGGTCGAGGGTGTCCAGGAGGCTTTCAGGAAAGAAGTCGCACGCCTTGTGAATCCTCTCTGCCTGCTTGAACTCGGAGAAGAGGCGAACAATTCACACATGCGCCTCCTCCAATGGGTCACCGGCCTTGACGCACTCCTGATCGCGGAAGGCAGGTATGATTTTGAACGCAATCTCTCCAACCTTCTGGGTCGCAGAACGTACGTGTTTCCGCCTATCGACGGTGTTCAGCCCAAATATCAAGTCGGCGACGTGGCATTGGATCTCTATAAGTTGCGGGACAAGATCGCCCATGGACTGGCAATCCCCAAAGAGTTCCGGGAGATAACCGGATTCGAAGATGTCGGCGGCAAGCTCATTGACGGTATGTACAGATACTGCCAGTACCGCCACGTCCTGGAAGAGGCCGCGCTTTTCCTGCTCTGTTCGGCACTCAAAACCGTTTTCACCCGCAATCTGACGGAAGTTGTCGCGGACTTATCGACCTGGCGCGAATATCTGATGAGTCCCCAACCCGTGACTTGAGGAAGAACCCCGTTCAGAAGCAATGGCCGATCCAAGGGGGAGGATTGACTATGTCCGAAACAGAAATCGGTCAGAGGGTAGCGAAGACCGCCGCCGTTGCGGTCTGCGGCTTTTGCCCAGGAGGAACTCGCCGGGCACAAACAAAGACCCGCGGACCTCAGAACCGGAGGTTCGCGCTGGCAACTTTTGCGCAGGCAGCTTGGCGTCACCTCAAACCAGTGGTGCCTTGACAGTGGGACAGCCTACGGCTACGATATGGGGCAGGTGTATAATGCGATTTCAGATTGAGACTGAACGTGAAGCCGATGGCCGGTGGATTGCCGAAGTTCCTACCCTGCCGGGCGTCATGGTTTACGGCAAGACCAAGAGCGAAGCGATAGCAAAGGTGCAAGTCCTGGCCTTGCGCGTATTGGCCGAACGGCTTGAAGAACGTCAGAAACCCCCCAAAGAAGTTGCCATCTGCGCGTGAGCGACTGGCCCAGTACGAAAGCCCGCAAAGTATACAGAGCGCTTATCAAGATCGGCTGGAAGCCAAAGCCGGGCAAAGGCTCGTCACACGTACAAATGACTCACCCAAACAGGCCGGAGTTTACGTGGGCTTTTCACGATTCTGAAGAGCTAGGCCCTGTGATGCTGAAGAAGGTGGCAAAGCACACCGGCCTGAAGCCGGAAGACCTGTAATGAATCGTCTTGTAGTGGTCTCCAGAAATTCAACAATTCCTCCCACTCTTTGATGTCGGCCGCTGGAGGGCCCGCAGCGGGGGCCCAGGAATTTGATCTTTGCTCGGCGGACGCTGCGAGGGTCCTCCTTGCTTCGTTGCTGCCATCATTTGCTCTGGCGGGTGGCGCACACATCGCGCCTTTTGTGATGTGTGCGATTGCATTGGCCCCTTTGGCACCGGACAAACCTGCGGCCAGAAAATCGCTGGCGCTGGCAGCACGCTGTTGCGGCGGACGGGTCGGCAAATTTGCCCTATCAATCTTGAAATGTCCCGCCGATGCCTCAGCGCTGCAGGGGACATGCCGGGCTGAAGCCCGGCGCTACAAAGGCTGAAGCCGAATTTTGCCGCGGACGCTTTGCGCCCCCGGTGAACCGGGGCTCTCCCAAGTTGAAGTCCCGCGTATCCGGGAGCAATTTCTTCCGCCCCCTTCAGGGGCTGACCACGTCCGGTGGGTTGCCGCAGGGAGGGGCCGAGCCATCCCCCGCACAAGAGCCGCGGAGCGGCGGCAGAATTTAGCCCACGGCGTGAGCTAGGGGAGCCAAGAGCCAGACCACCAAACAGCCGCGGAGCGGCGAAAGAATTTAGCCCACGGCGTGAGCCGTGGGAAAAGAAAGCCAAATCCGCAAGCAGAGAGCCCCGGCAGGGGCGACAGAAACACGGGCAGGCGCACGCCGCGCGTCCTACACGCATGGGCCATACTAACGCCGGTGAAGACACCGCCGCTACAACTGGTCTCGCTTCGAGCAAGGTCAAACGATAGAATGCATGGCTTAGGCTGTCGGGGCGGCTGGCGAAGGCTTGTGCGACCCCTCCCGGGGTCGATTGGGAATGGGGCGGCGGGTTCCGGTGGCGATGCCACCGGCTATTGCCTGGCACCCTTTCAGGGTGCGCGGCATCTCAAATCCCCGGGCGCGGCGCTCACGTGGAGCGTATTTGCCCGGCTGCCCTGAAGGGGCAATATGAAATAGCCGGGGGCAGCGCCCCCGGATCAAAACAGGGGTCACATCGCCGGCGGCGCCGGGTCTCGACGCGATAATCGAGGCAGATGCGCTGCCGGAGGGAAACGATAACCAATTCCGCAAAGAGCTCCGGCAGGGGCGACAGAAACTTGGGCAGGGGCACGGCCGTGCGTTTCCACCGCACCGGCGACCCGGGCCAATGGCGGTGAGGTCCGATTTCTCGACTCCGATGGTCAGATCGTGTTCGGACCGGCTATCGCAGACATCGCCGCTACAACTCGCGACACCCGTCAGGATGTGTTAGATTAGCGCGCGTGGACAAGTACGAACAACTTTGAGCACGCGTTCTGCAGGGAAAGTCGGATGCCAACGTCAACTTCCAGGATCTCGCCGCCTGCTCGTCTGGCTGGGATTTGAGGAGCGGGTTCGGGGCAGCCACCACATTTTCAGAAAGCAAGGCGTGCGGGAGTTGGTCAACTTGCAGCAGGAAGGAAACAAGGCTAAAGTTTATCAAGTGAGGCAGGTGCGGCAAGTTATCCTGCGCTACGGACTGGAAAAGGAAGAGGCGTAGGCATGCACAAATACGAGATCATCATTTACTGGAGCAACGAAGACCAGGTCTTTATTGCCGAGGTGCCGGAACTGCCCGGCTGCATGGCCCACGGCGACACTCAGGAATCGGCGCTTGCCCACGCCAATGAGGCCATTCAGTTGTGGATTGACACCGCCAGGGAATTCGGCCATCCCATTCCCCAACCCAAAGGGGAACGCCTGATGCTGGCGTAAGCCGGCGACACTTTTTCATCTCGCGCGTTTCAAAAACGTTGATTGGTTCACTGCCTGATGCTTGATTTGAGGAGCAGCTTATGAAAACACGCAGGTGGCGCATACATCGCGCTGTTTGCGATGTGTGCGGTCAACGGCACTTAGGCGCAATATACGAATTGCCCTCGCCTCGCGCAATCTCGGACGATACAATGCAGGTTTCGGCTGGGGGGCGGCTGAGTGAAGGATTATGTGACCCCTCCAGGGTGGTGTGGGGATTGGGTGGCGCGTTCCGGCTCCGGTGGCGATGCCACCGGCTATTGCCTGGCACCCTTTCAGGGTGTGGCGTCTCAAATCTCCGGCGCGGCCTTAATTTGCGGCGTGCAGGCCCGGCTGCCCTGAAGGGGCATCATAAAATAGCCGGAGGCATCGCCTCCGGGATTGAATCAGTAAGCCTGTTTTGACCCTGAAAGGGTCACATCGGCGGCGACGCTGGCTCGCGATGCACGATCCGTCAATCAAAACTATACGTTTGGTGATTAGGAGGAGATCGTCTTATGAAGACACGTCGATTGGGCCGGGAAGGGCCGGAGGTTTCAGCGCTGGGGCTGGGTTGCATGGCGATGTCGGGCACGTATGGCCCGGCGGACGACGCCGAGAGCGTGGCCACCATCCAGGAGGCCATCGATTGCGGCATCACGCTGCTCGACACGGGCGACTTCTACGGCATGGGGCACAACGAGATGCTGCTGCGCAAGGCGCTTGAGGGCGGGCGGCGCGAGCGCGTCTTTCTGCAGGTGAAATTCGGCGCGCAACGGAGCCCGGAGGGCGCCTTTGTGGGCATCGACACGCGCCCGGCGGCGGTGAAAACTTTTCTGGCCTACAGCCTGCGGCGCCTGGGAACCGATTTCGTGGACCTTTACCAGCCCGCGCGCCTGGACCCGGCCGTTCCCATTGAAGAGACGGTGGGCGCCATCGCGGAGCTGGTGCGCGCCGGCTACGTGCGCTACGTGGGCCTTTCGGAGATGGGCCCGGCCACGATGCGCCGCGCCTCGGCCGTCCATCCCATTACCCAGTTGCAGATCGAGTATTCGCTGGTCAGCCGCAGCGTGGAAACCGAAGTTCTGCCCGCGGCGCGCGAACTGGGAATCGGCGTCACCGCCTACGGCGTGCTCTCGCGCGGATTGCTCACGGGCGCCGGCCGCGACAAGCTGGGCAAGCGAGACATCCGCAACCACTTCCCGCGCTTTCAGGGCGAGAACCTGCAGCAGAACCTGCGGCTGGTGGAGGCTCTTGAGGCCGTCGCCAGGCAGAAAGGCGCCACCGCCGCTCAGGCCGCGTTTGCCTGGGTGCTTTCGCGCGGAGAGGATATCATTCCGCTGGTCGGGCCAAGGAATCGGGCGCAACTGAGGGAGTCGCTTGGGGCGCTGGAATTGAAATTGACCGACGAGGATCTGGCGCAGATCGAACACGCCGCTCCCGCTGAAAAAATTCAGGGCACGCGTTACGCCGCCGCAGGAATGGTCACGCTCGATAGCGAAAAACAACCGGGCCAGGCTTAGCTTTGTGGATTGGCGGAAAGATTAAGTTTGTCGAATCACGGCATTCAGTGGTTTGAAATCTGAAAATCTGCAATTTGAGATCGCTCGTCGTCCTCGCCGCCGTTTTCGTTGCAGCCTTCTGAAATCTCAAATCTGCAACATTCGGTCGCGCCTCGTCCTCATTGTCGGCGCTGGATTATATCTTTCTGAAATTTCAAATCTGAGATTTGAGATGGCGCACGATAGGCTTGCAATCTAGGCTATCTGCAAATCCAAGGCCCAAAATAGGACGCATGGGATTTTCCGGTTCGCAAAAGAGTATTTTTATAACCTGCACATAATAAATCAGTTGTCGATTTTGCGGCGTTTGAAAATTGTACCTTTGGGCAATAATTGTCTGTTTCGCGGACAGTGCGTAAAATTTGCATTGTCTCCTGTCCGCACCCCGCCGCCACGATTCCGGGTCGCCGCCTTGTAAGCGCTCTGCCCGGCATTCAAGTTGTCCTTGACCGGTCTCAATCGCTTGACTTGCTTGCAAGCGGCAGGTTATGTTTAATTCTTAGGCTTTGTGATACCAACTTAACAGGGAGTCAGTGCTTTGAAGAGGACGTACCAACCCAATCGGCGTCGGCGTGCCAAGACTCATGGATTCCGCGTGCGCATGCGAACCCCAGGAGGTCGCCAGACGTTAAAGCGGCGGCGTCGAAAGGGCCGCCACCGCCTGACTCCGTGAATCCAGGCTCGGCTGCTTTCCCCAAGAAATACCGGCTGCTCCGTCGTGTGGAATTTCAACGGGCTTACGAGAAGGGGCAGCGCCGAAGTGCATCACTATGCACCGTCTTTTATCGACCGAACGGGCTGGCGGAGACGCGTGTGGGTATTACCGTCCCCAAGCGTCTGGGTGGCGCACCGGTGCGCAACCGGATCAAGCGCCGGATCAGGGAGGTCTTCCGGCAGCACCGGGAGTCCTTGCCGGGGGGATGGGACATGGTGCTCAACCCTCGCAAAGGAGCCGCCACGGTGGCCTATCGGGTTCTGGAACGGGAGTTGTTACGCCTCTTTCCCGGCGAGCCGCCAGGCGCGTCGCCCGCGGAGGAGCGAGCGCGCTAAGGCTGCTCCTGTTGGGGTTGATTCGCTTCTATCAGATCTGCCTTTCGCCCACCATTCCGTCGTCGTGCCGCTACTACCCGTCGTGTTCCGCTTATGCGTATGAGGCCGTGGCCAAGTGGGGCGCATGGAAAGGTACGCAGTTGGCGGTCCTGCGGCTGTTGCGTTGCCGCCCGTGGGGTGGCCATGGTTACGATCCGGTTCCATGAGAGCGCAGTGGGGCATGGGCAGGAGAATTGAACAGAAAGCCTTTCGCTAATGGATAGTGAAAAAAGGGTCATCGTAGCGTTCGCCCTATCATTCTTATTGCTCGTGATATGGCGGGTTCTGTTTGTCAAGGCGCCGCCTACTCCGCCCAAACAGCCAAGCGCCACCCATGCTCCCGCTCAGCGACCGACCGGAGCCAAAGGCGCACCGGAGAAGGCTGCAAAGCCGGCGCCCCCGAAGCTTCCGGCCCCACCCAAAATGCCTGTGGCGGAAGGAAAGCAGGCGCAGGACATTACCGTCGAAAACAGTCTTTACCGTATTACTTTTTTGCAGGTTGAGAAGAAGTTCACCTTCGGTTCAGATTACGAGGTACACGCCACTGTTAGCGTGGCCCGGGACCAGCAATACGTTCCCGTTCGAGTGGCATGGACCGGTGGAATTGGCGATCACGGGCTTCCTATCAAGACACAAATGAGCCAGACCAAGGTGGCCTACGAAAAAGACGGCAAGCTGGAGACGACGGACCAGAGCAAGGTGAAAGATGAGTTGCGGCAGTCCGGGCCCGTGCAATTCGCGGGACTTGAAGATCGTTATTTTGCCGGAGTCTTCTTCCCGGGTTCGCACAATCAGGATTTTCGGGCCGGGCAACAAACCTGGACGCCTGAGAACTGGAAGGACAAAGAAGCTCCAAAGGCCGCTTTTGCCGAACTGGGAAGCTCTGTGGCGCAACCGATCAGCTTCAGGTTGTTTGTTGCGCCCAAGGCGCTCGACGTACTTAAGACGACGAGTCCGCCGCTGACGGATCTGGTGGATTTTGGCTGGTTCGGCATCATTGCGAAGCCGCTCTTTTTTGCGTTGCGTTACATCTATGACAACTGGGTGCACAATTACGGCTGGGCCATTGTTATTCTAACGGTCATCCTGAATATGGCCTTCTTTCCGTTGAAGCTCAAGAGCATTCGTTCCGCCCAGGAGATGCAACGGATCGCGCCTCTTGTAAAAAGCATTCAAGATCGCTACAAGCAATACAAGTTCAACGACCCTCGTAAAGCGCGGATGAACCAGGAAGTCATGAAGCTATACCAGGAGCATGGCATCAATCCGCTGGGCGGGTGTCTGCCCATGCTGCCACAATTTCCGATTCTCTATGCGTTTTATGAAATGCTGGAAGCGCCCTTTGCGTTTCGCCATGCGCCGTGGATCTGGTGGATCAAGGACTTGTCTATGCCGGATCATCTCCATATCATGGGCTTGCCGGTTCCGCTTTTGGTGATCATCATGATCGTGAGCATGTTCTTCATGCAGAAGATGACGCCCATGATGGTAACCGATCCGAAGCAGAAGCGTATGATGTTGATGATGCCGCTGGTGTTCGGCTTTATGTTTGTCAATCTGGCCAGTGGACTGGTTCTCTACTTTCTGGCGGCGAACATGGTGGCTATTGGACAGCAACTGATCATCAACCGCTATATCACTCCGAAGAAACCACCCCTGGTGCCGGAAAGTGCTGCCGGGGCTAAAGTCGGCGTGCAGAAATGATGACGACACATTCTACTTCTGAGCAATCTGGCGACGATCAACTGGGAAAGATCGAGTCCTTTGTGGGAGAGATCATCCGGTACGGAGGCTTTGACCTGAAAGCTAAAGTGCGGAGAAGTGTCTCCGACGGAGAGGAACCCGGAGAGGCGCAAATCGTGGTGGACTTTGAAGGGCGGGACTCTGATCTTCTCCTGGAGAAGAACGCTACACTTCTCGACGCGCTGGAATATATAGTTCTCAAGGCCGTGCGCGTCGGCGACGATCTCTACGGCAAGATCAGGTTTGATTGCAGAGATTGGCGCCGTGTTCGTGCCGAAGAATTGAAGCTGACCGCGCAGATGGCGGCCCGCCATGTGATGGAGAGCGGAAGCCCGTTTTCTCTTACCCCTATGAGCGCGCGCGAGCGGCGCATTATTCACGTGGCGCTCAAGGACGAAGCCGCGGTTAAGACCCTGAGCGAGGGCTCGGGCCCCGCCCGGAAGGTTGTTATCTACCCCGCTACCTCTCTCTCCTGAAACACCCGCAGGTTTTGCCGTGATGAAAGAAGATACGATCGTGGCCATTGCCACTCCACCGGGCCGCGGGGGGATTGGCGTCGTGCGCCTTTCGGGGGGACGAGCGCCTGAGATTACCTCGGAACTGGTTCTGCTGGCTAAGCAACCTTTGGAGGCTCAGCGGTCGGCTTTAGGGAAATTTGCAGATCCGCAGACAGGGAAAATTCTGGATGAGGTTGTGGTCACGTACTTTCGTCGGCCGCATTCTTATACGGGCGACGATGTGGTGGAGATTTCCTGCCACGGCTCTCCGGTGATCCTGGCCTACCTGGTGGAATCTTGCCTTGAACGCGGTGCGCGTGCGGCAGAGCCAGGGGAATTCACCATGCGCGCCTTCCTCAACGGCCGCATTGATCTGACCCAGGCGGAAGCCATAGCGGACCTGATCGAAGCCAGGACGCTCTACCAGGTCCGGGTTGCCGCCACCCAGCTTGAAGGCTCTCTCTCCACCCGGCTGAAACCTCAAAAACAAGCTTTGCTGGACCTCATTTCGACGCTGGAGGCGGGAATCGATTTCGCTGATGACGATGTTGATGTGATGGAGTGGGCGGAAATTGTGAACCACCTTGACGTGGTACGAGCAGGCTTGAGCAAAATGATTGAGGGCTATACTTTTGGCCGGATTGTCCGGGAAGGTCTTAGCCTTTCGGTTGTGGGGCGCCCGAATGTTGGTAAGTCGAGTCTCTTCAATCGCCTGTTGAATATGGACCGTGCCATCGTTACGGA
The DNA here is from genome assembly GCA_037379595.1 of Acidobacteriota bacterium. Taxonomy (GTDB): domain Bacteria; phylum Acidobacteriota; class Terriglobia; order UBA7540; family UBA7540; genus SCRD01. Next base: position 12,533 of record JARRJI010000013.1, read on the forward strand.
GATTCCCGGAACCACAAGAGACCTGGTAGCCGAATCCGCGTCGATCGGTGGGATTCCATTGCGTATTGTCGATACGGCGGGTATCCGTAAGACACTTGACGCTGTGGAGAAGATCGGGGTGGAACGCACCCACCAAGCCATGGCCGACTCTGATCTTCGGATGCTGGTGGTAGACTCGTCTCAAGATTGGACAGAGGAAGACTCCGAGCTGCTCCGGAAGACACGTCGAATGGGAGCCATGCTGGTGATTGTCAATAAGGCGGACCTGCCCAGACGCACAACGAAGATGGCAATCGAACAAATGATTCTGGCAGAGAATGGTGAGGGACTTGGACCCGCCGAGACTATTGTAACTTCTGCGCTGACAGGGCAAGGTGTCGAGGAATTGCGAGACAAAATCATCCGGACCGTTGGGGCCGGAAGCAACCTCGGGTCGGAGGGCGATCTGGTGACCAACCTTCGGCACCAGCAACTCCTTAAGAAATCACTCGAAGCTCTCGATCGGTGCCGCCGGGCGGTCGTACAACAGATGCATCACGAGATGCTACTCCTGGATCTCTACGACGCCCTGCGGCCGCTGGACACTTTGACGGGAGCAACCGATGTCGAAGAGATTCTGGGAATGATCTTTTCCCGGTTTTGCATTGGGAAATAGCCACATCGAGATCACACGGATTCGCAAATCGGGGTGACGGTGTTGTTGTGGCAGCCTTGCCGCCAGCGTCTAAATGTGCCAGTGGGAGAACAGCGTGAGTGGCGAGCACGTACCCGCAATTAGCTGTTGTTAAGAAGTGGGAAAGACGGAGCAAATCTTCCGTGGCTCTATCGGAGACGCGCAAGCGCCGGTATGGACCTCAGGTAGGCATCGACCTCGCGAATGCGGAAGAGCTTTGCCGCAAGCACCGTGAGAATCAAACCGGCGGGCGCTGCTGCTATGAGGACAACGAAGGCGCCCGTTGTGCCGTGCCAGTTTATGTGAGTTTCGACCAACCGGACCACCTCGTAAGCGCCCACCGCCCCGACGCCGGAAGCCGCTGCAATTCGCAGAAAGAATCCTACCATCCCCATGGCTCCTCTATTTGCTGTGGACCGATAGAGCGAGACAAACAGAACAATTGCATAAGCGGATATGCCGATCGAGCTGGCTAGGGCGAGTCCCTTGAACTGCATGTGTCTGGACAGGAGCCAGTAGACAGGCAGGTTCAGGAAGGTTACGGCAGTGCCAATCAGCGCCGGCCTTAAAGTGTTGCGGCCGGCATAGAATCCCCGCGCCAGAATGGTCTGCGCGCCCCAGGCAAACATGCCCAGGGAGAACAGCGCCAGGGCCGCAGCTGTGGCATTCAGATCCGGACCTCGCAGGCGCGTGTGGGAGAAGACGAAATATACAAGCGGCTGGTTCATCGCAATGGTGAGCGCGGAGATGGGCACGATCAGCAGGAGCAGCGCTTTCAGGGTCGCATTCAGCGTGCGGTTGAGTTCGTCGTACTTCTTTTCGGCATAGAGTTGGGCGAGGAAGGGAAATGAAGCCACTCCTGCGGCCTGCCCAATCACACCCAGGGGCACTCTCATCAGGATTTTTGCATAACTGAGCCATGTGATCGAGGCGGGAATCAGGTATGAGCCGAACCAGCGGATAAGCCAGTCATCTGAGAAGACCACTGAAAGGGCCAGCATGATAGGTATGGCAAGTTTGATGAACATCCGAAAGCCTGGATGGCGAAAATTGAGGTTAGGCCTGTATCGTGCGCCCACGCGCCTGGCGCCATAAACCTGAAGCAGAAAGTTGCCGGCAAAAGCGCCTGCCAGGACTCCGACTGAAAAACCGGTGATGCCGATGCTCGAGGCAAGAAGAAATCCACCCAGAATAATTCCTATGTTGTAAATAACCGGGGCGAGAGAAGGGATCAGGAATCGGCCTTTTGTATACTGGACCGCGGCCAGGATACTGCCAAGATAAAAAAAGATTTGTGCAGGCATCATCAGGCGAGTCAGGAAAACAGTATGCGCTTTTTCGGCAGGATTAAAACCCGGCGCGATCACGTGGAGAAGGTCCGGAGCAAAGAACTCTCCGACCACCACCAGGATCAGCAAGAGAAGGATCATGGAGGTGATAACCGTCGAGAAGACTTTCCATCCTTCTTCTTCATCTTCTTCCGCGATGTATTTGGCGAAGACAGGTATAAAAGTAATGCTGAGCGAGGCGCCGGCGACCAGGTAGTTGACAAAATCAGGAAGTGTAAAAGCTGTGTAATAAGCGTCAGTGACGGCACTTGAACCGAACTGGTGGGCGACAGACCACTCCCGGAGGAAGCCGAGCAGCCGGCTTGCCATGATGCTGGCCATCACGATGCCGGCGGAGGCTGCTATGCGCTGGTTGACCGTACGCATTGTCATGGGCGAAGGTGTACCACGATTTCAAGTGCTTTGGCCAGAAATTGATTACAAATGTCAAGAAAGAGGTTCTGGCAGGGCCCGGCAACAGGTCCCTTGACGGCCGCTAGTGCCTTATCAATCGGGAGCCACAGGGAACCGGGTTTTGCAGCTTCGGCAGCGTGCCATAGCTGGCCGAGCCAATACGCGCTCGTGCCATCGGCGTTTTGACCTCTGAAAGTCGCGACTGCCGCAGTGCGGGCATTTCGAGGGAGTCTCATCAATACCGACCTGGACAGCGATGGGCGTTGGCCGCCACAGTGCCAATTTCCGGCCGTTACGTGCCGGAACCGGATCGTCTGTGTTCTCATCGAGTTGTAACAGGCGGTAGCGGCGACACCGGGAGCATGCTCGCAGGCGATAACCGAATTTTCGAGCAAGCGAATACAAAACTCCGTGATAGACGTGTTCTGTCTTCGTTGCCCCGCACTTTCTGCAAGGGGTAGCCATACGAAGGATACCGGGCAGAGTACCAGATTGCGGACAGAAGTTTCAATAGTTTGGTGTTTGCCAAAGACTACGTCTCTGGTTTTTCTTGCCACTCGGAAATCTTTCGAAGGGCTGCAGAATGGAGGGCAGAAGACTTGGGTTCCAATGGGAACGCATGAACAAAAGGCGCGGGCACAGCAGTAGCCCGCTTCGCTTGCGTTGTCATGTTCGAGGGTCTATACTTTATTGGAGAGAGGTTGCGGTGGGCGCAAGCCCACTTTTTTGTTGGGAGTCGGGATTGCCGGTCAGGGTGACCAGACTCTCGGCGGACGGCGATTCAACCCGTATCATACGAAATGATCGTTGACCTGGAGAAGATCGAAGTCATCGCCGAGCGCGTGGCAAGCGGCGAAGGGTTGATACTTGTCGATGTCGAACTCAAAGGAGGAAGGTCAAACCCGCTGCTCCGCGTCTACATCGACAAGCCTGGAGGCGTCTCTCACGCGGATTGTGCACTGGTCAGTGAGCAAATGAGTGCTATCCTTGACGTGGAGGACCCTTTCCCGGGAAGTTACGTACTTGAGGTTTCTTCACCCGGTTTAGACCGGAAGCTGGTGAAGCCGCAGGAGTATGGGTACTTTACCGGGCGGCGTGCAAGAGTAGTGGTGCGAGAGCCCGTTGGAGAACAGAAGGTTTTTGAAGGCAAGCTGGCAGGACTCGACAGAGGTCGAGTCAAGATCAGCTTGGACGACGAAAGGATTGTCGAGCTGGAGCTTTCGAACATTTCGAAGGCCAGGCTCTTGCCCGAATTGTAGCGGGCGATGAGTTGGTTTAGCGGCTCGGTTGCACCCATGCCGGATGTTCGGCTGGTTTGGGAAAGGCAAGCTGGAGGGAAATTGTGACGACCAGTCTTCTCTATCAATCGATCGACCAATTGAGCCGGGAAAAGGGCATCGACCCTCAGATTGTGATTGCTGCCGTGGAAGATGCTGTTCTGGTAGCCACACGGAAGTATTACAAGAGCGCGGAGGACCTGGAATCGCGGTTCGATAAAGAATCAGGCCACGTGGAGGTTTGCGCGGTCAAGAAGGTGGTCGATGAGGTTGTCGATCCCGACCACGAGATCTCCTTGCCCGAGGCGCTCAAGATCAATGCCGAGGCGGTTGTCGAAGCCGAAGTGAGAATTCCCAAGCCTACCGATGTCCTCGGCCGCATTGCCGCGCAGACCGCGAAGCAGGTGATTTTTCAAAAGGTCCGCGAAGCTGAGCGCGATACGGTCTACGCGGAATACAGCCAGCGCATCGGCGAGTTGGTCAACTGTACCGTTAAGCGGATGGAAGGTCCCGACGTCATTCTGGACCTCGGGCGCACTGAAGCCCGCATGCCGCGACGCGAGCAGTCGAAACTCGAGACTTACCAGATTGGTGACCGGGTGCGCGCGGTGATTACGCTTGTGGATCGCGCTGCCCGCGGCCCGCAGGTGATTGCATCTCGCGCCGATTCCACTCTGGTGCGGAAACTTTTTGAAATGGAAGTGCCGGAGATCTACGACGGCACGGTCGTCATCAAAGCTATCGCCCGGGAAGCAGGCGAGCGGACCAAGGTCGCGGTCTATTCTCGAGACCCGGATGTGGACTGTGTGGGAGCGTGCGTTGGAATGAAGGGCATGCGTGTGCAGTCGGTGATTCGTGAACTTCGCGGCGAAAAGATTGACATCATCGAGTACAACGAAGACCCGGTGGTTTTTGCAGCCAATGCGCTGAGTCCTGCCAAGATCAATCACGTTTCGATTCTCGACATCGAGCAAAGGCATCTGGAAGTCATTGTGGACGATTCGCAGCTTTCCCTGGCCATCGGGAAAAAAGGACAGAACGTTCGTCTGGCCGCCAAGCTGTTGGGCTGGCAGATCGACATCAAGAGCGAAGAGGAGAAGCGGCAGGAGATTGAATCCCAGATGGCTGCCATGGCCTTGCGAGGTGCAGCCATTTCAGACCTGACGGGCTTGGGCGCAAAGACTTTGGAAAGATTGCACAATGCCGGCATCGAGACCGTTGAGCAGCTGGCCCAAATGACTCCAGAGGACTTGATGCAGATCCAGGGCATTGGTGACAAGACGATTGATCGAATCCGGCGTGTGGTAACAGATTATTTTGAAAAGGGCCAGGAGGAGATTGAGGAGGCTGAGGAGGTGCCTGTTGAGGCTGAGGTCGCCGAGGAGGCGCCTGTTGAGGCTGAAGAATTAGCCGTCGAAGAGGTAGAGGCGGGAAGTGCCGAGTTGAGTGCGCCGGCTGAAGAAGAAGGCGAGCCGTCCGCTGCTGAAGCGGCAGACGCAGCCGTGGAGGCTCCTGAAGCTCCTGAGGCTCCTGAAGCTGCGGAAGAAGAGAGGCCCGAACCTAGCGAGATAGAAGAAGAGGAAAAAAAGGAAGGGGCCACGGAGGAAAACGGCTAATACTTGCGATAGATCGCTCCCGGAGCGCGTCGAAAGCTCTCTGAGCGATAGTTGATAGATTCATTGAAAGAGGTGAAATGGGTAGTATCCGAATCAACGAGCTGGCACGAGAACTTGAGGTGAAAAGTCGGGTGATCTTGGACTGTCTGCCCGAGCTTGGCATCACGGAAAAGAAGTCGCACTCGAGTTCGCTCGATGATGAATCGGCGGATAAAGTGCGGGCGCACTTTCGGGGTGAGCAAGCGGGCACAGAGCCTGCGGCGCCCAAGCCTTTGGAGGCTGCACCCGCCGAAGAAAGGCCTGCGTCGCGAGGAACCAAACCTGCGGCTGCGCCCGAGGAGCCTGGAAAGCACCCGGAAGTTCACTTGCCTCGCCAGTCATTTACAAAATCGCTTGCCGAAATCAAGGCGGCAGCACGAAAAAGGGTGGCCCCACGCGCCCCGGCGCGTCCTTCCAAGGAAGCCCCTGCGCCGCACACGTTGCGTGCGCCCGTGGAAGCCGTCAAGCCTCGGCGGCCCACCTCTGTACGCCCTTCCCCGCAGGTTGCTGTGCGACCAGAACCTGTTCGGCCGGTTGCCAAAGTTCCTGAAACGGTCGCCCAAAAGGTTAAACCTGTGTCCTCACATGCACGAACAGTTTCCCCTAAAGCCCCCGAGCCCGTGGTGCCTGCTGCAGAGTCAAAACCCAGCAAGGTCGCCCGGACATCGAAGCTGCCGGCCTCGAAGCAGCCGATTTACCCGGCTGCTGGTTTGCCGAAGGCTGTGCCAACGCGTACCCACACTTTTCGGCGTCCTGGTGAGCCGCGCCCAATGCATCCGACCGCGCGGCCTCCTGCAGGCGCTGTGGCGGGGGCCAAAACCAAAACGCCCAGACGCATTGTAGTTCCCAAGACGGAGCGCCATCCGGTTCCAGCTGCGCATCCTGCAGTACAGGAAGAGATCCGGGTTACGCGCACGATCACGATCACGGAAGGGGTCAGCATCAAGGAACTCTCTGAAAAGTTGGAAGTTCGTGCGAAGGACGTCATGAAGAAGTTGCTGGAGAAGGGAATCTTCGCGACGATCAACCAGACGCTGGACAGCGAAACTGCTTCCGAGATGGCGCGCGCATTCGGAGCGGAGACAAAGATCATTAGCTTTGAAGAAGAGGTCTTTCAGGAGAGCGAAGAGGCGGATCGCAAGGAAGACTTGCTCCCTCGCGCGCCTGTCGTCACCGTGATGGGGCACGTTGATCACGGCAAGACTTCTTTGCTCGACGCTATTCGCGAGACAAAAGTTGCTGCCGGTGAGGCCGGAGGCATTACGCAGCACATCGGCGCTTACGAGATTGAGACGCAGGGCAGGAAGGTGGTTTTCCTGGATACCCCCGGCCACGAAGCTTTTACTCTGATGCGTGCCCGCGGCGCCAAAGTCACGGACATTGTAGTGCTGGTTGTCGCTGCCGATGACGGAGTGATGCCACAGACCCTCGAAGCCATCAACCACGCCCGCGCCGCTCAAGTCCCTATCGTCGTGGCCATCAACAAGATCGATAAGCCGGATGCGATGCCCGAGCGAGTGAAAAAGCAGTTGGCCGACCGTGGGCTTACACCGGAGGACTGGGGTGGTGACACGGTGTTGGTTGAAGTTTCTGCGAAGCAGCGGAAAAACCTGGATCTTCTGCTTGAGATGATTCTGCTGGTGGCCGACATGCAGGCGTTGAAGGCTAATCCCCGCCGTCTGGCTTCAGGAACCGTTTTGGAAGCAAAACTGGACAAAGGCCGCGGCCCGGTCGCCACAATCATTGTGCAGAACGGGTCTCTGCGCGTTGGAGACTCATTTATTGTCGGCGCCATTTACGGAAAAGTCCGGGCCATGTTTGATGACCGGGGACAGCCGATTATCGAAGCTCCGCCGAGCACGCCGGTGGAAATCCTGGGATTGGAGGACGTTCCGCAGGCCGGTGATCGCTTGCAAGCCATTGAGGATACGGCCAAGGCCCGGCAAATTGCCGTTCATCGGCAGACCAAGCTTCGTGAGGCGGCCCTGGCAAAGAGCGCGCGCCTTACGCTGGAGCAGCTGCATGAACAGATGGCGGCAGGCGAGGTCAAAGAACTTGCGCTGATCATCAAGGCGGACGTTCAAGGTTCCGTCGAAGTCCTTGCTGACACTTTGGGCAAGCTGGGCAACGAAAGGGTCAAAACCAAAGTTATCCATGCCGGCGTCGGCGCCATTACAGAGACGGATGTGTTGTTGGCGTCCGCCTCGAATGCCGTGATTGTAGGCTTTAACGTGAGGCCGGAACGCAAGGCCAATGACCTGGCGCAGCTTGAAAACGTTGATATCCGTCTCCACACTGTTATTTACGAGGTGGTGGAAGAAATCAAGAAGGCTATGTCCGGACTTCTGTCAGCCATCTTCAAGGAAGTCATGCTCGGGCGAGCTGAAGTACGGGATACTTTCCGCATTACCAAAGTCGGCACGATTGCCGGGTGTTATGTTCAGGAGGGGAAGGTAACGCGGGATTCCAAGGTCCGGGTGCTGCGTGACAATGTCGTGGTCCATGAAGGCCGTGTCCGGTCTGTCCGACACTTTAAAGAAGATGTTTCTGAGGTCAAGTTCGGCACAGAATGCGGAATTTCTGTCGAGAACTTCAATGACATCAAAGTCGGCGATGTGCTCGAAGCTTATACGGTCGAGCGCGTGATGGAGCCCGCCATAGCCTGACGAGGTGATGGGCCAGAATGCCAGTCGGCCTTCTTACCCTCGAAATTCATCTGCCCTATTCTCACTCACTGAAAGAGAAGCGGGCGGTTCTGCGCAAGATTCGCGACCGCCTCCGGTCGAGATTTAATGTCGCAGTTGCGGAACTCGACCATCGGGATGTCTGGCAGCATGCGACGATTGGTGTTGTTTCCATCTCCGACAGCCAGTCGCTTCTGGATTCCGTTTTCAGGGAAGTTCTGCGAGAATCCGAAAAGATTCTCGGAGACGATGTAGCCCACCACGAAATTGATTTTTTCTGAGAAACGATTGCAGTTGAAGGAAGAACTGTTATGACCGTCCCTGGGCGCCGCCAGGCGAGGTTGCAGGACCAAATCCAAACTGAACTGGCCGAGATGGTCACGCTGGAGTTGAAGGACCCGCGAATCGGTTTTGCGACGGTAACCCGTGTTGAACTGACAGCCGACCTGCAGTCTGCACACGTTTGGGTTTCTGTCCTGGGCGAGAAAGAAGCCCAGGAAGGGACGCTTGAAGGGCTGTCGTCTGCTACGGGGTATTTGCGCCACGAGCTTAGCCATCGTCTGAGACTGCGGCGTGTTCCGGCGATAACTTTTGTCCTGGATCACAGTGCCGAAGACGTGCTCAGGATTGAATCCCTGCTTGACAAGGCCAACAAGAATCGCTGAACGCTAGGGTGTATGAATAAGCGAAGCCTTCCTGCGTTCCCACGGCCCGATGTATGGCGTCACCACTTTCATGAACCAGGAAATTTCGGGAGTTCTGATTATCGATAAGCCGGCGGGCATGACCTCGCATGATGTCGTGGCCCGCGTGCGGCGACTGCTGGGAATTCGGCAGATCGGACATTTCGGCACCCTGGACCCGTTCGCTACAGGCGTTCTGCCGCTTTCTGTGAGCAAGGCGACTCGATTCGCCCAGTTTTATCTGAAATCTCGAAAGGCCTACGAAGGCACGATGCGGCTCGGTTATTCCACCGACACCTACGATGGGACAGGCAAGCCGAGGTCTGAAGAGGTTCCCGTATCGGTGGAAGCAGACACCCTTGAGAAACTCTTCCGTGAATTCACCGGGCGCCTAATGCAGACGCCACCGCCGTATTCCGCCAAGCGAATCGGAGGGATGCGCGCCTACCAATTGGCACGCCAGAACAAGCCGGTGCAACTGACAGCAGTGGAAGTGGAAGTCTATGCCCTCGAATTGCTGTCCTTTGATGGAATCCGCGCCCGCTTTGCGGTGGAGTGTTCCGGGGGGACGTACGTCCGCTCACTCGCCCACGACATCGGCCAGAGGCTGGGTTGCGGAGCCCACCTGGAGGATTTGCGACGCACCACCGTGGCCGAGTTTACTCTCGACAGGGCCGTGACTCTGGATGGCTTGGAGGCAGCCCTCCGGGAGGAAAACCTTGAAGGCTGTATCGTTCCTCTTGAAGCGCTCCTGCCGGACTGCCCGGAACTTGTTGTGCGTGGTAGGGAGGAAAAGAGCGTCCGGCATGGACATCAGTTTGAGTTGGCGCAGACGGAACGATTTGGCCGTGGCACGGGCCGTGTTCAGTCGGTCTCACTCCTGAAGATTATGAACCCGGATCGCCGCCTTATCGCCGTGGCGCGACACGTTTCAGGAAGCATTTATCATCCCGATCTCGTGCTGGTTTGATGATTCTGGTCTCTTCGGAGCTTCAGGGAAGAGTCGCGGTTTAGCCTTCCCTTTTCCAGATGGAAGGTCCAGAATCGCCCTAGCAGCGACCGGGGCCGGCAATGGGGGCCATTTTGAGGGCTTTCGCACAAAGTTGCCGGGATTTCCAGAGTAGCTCAAGAATCCATCTGTTACCTCGGCAAGCTGCTCCTGATGCTTTGCTCGGCCGCTCTGCCATTGTTCAACCACGTCCCAGGCGCCGTGCTCGATACCCGGCAGAGGGCCAAGGCCGATGAGCGTTCCCCGGTGTTGCTTTTGTCTCCTGATTACCCGACGATAAAGGCTTTGCGAGAGTTACATGGAACTGTTTCTGCTGGGATTGGGGATGGGTGTGGTCGGAGGGTTGGTCCCAACTCCATTGCACCTGATCGCGGTCACCCAAATGACTCTGCAGCGCTGGATGCGGGCCGCATGGGTTCTCGTCGGGCCTCCGGTTGCCGTTGACGCTGTCTTTCTTCTGATCACCTACTTTTTCTATCAGCTGATTCCGCCCAGCATCGCTCACTATACCGCCTACGCTGGCGGGACAGCACTGAGTGGTTTTGGAGCTTACCTGCTTTGGGCGCATCCCCGGAAGAATCCGGAGAAAAAGGATTACTCCTGGAAGCTGACATACGGGAGTCTGACGGTTGCGACTCTGGTAGAGGTCACCGCCCCGGGAACCTGGGTTTACTGGCTGGCCATCGCCGGTCCGATTATCGCCGAGGGACGTGTGGGAGGCTACTGGCGCGTGTGGCCGTTTTTTGTGGGCAGCCTTGTGGGTTACTACGGCGCGTCTTTCCTGTCGGTCTGGCTGATGGCCTGGGGAGCGGGCGCGCACAAGCGCTTCAGACAGCGCATGTTTGTGGCAGCCAACGTCCTCCTCGTCATTCTGGGGGCTTTGTATATCGTGCGAGCCTACTTTGTGGGTTAGGCAGCTGGGGGCACGAACCCTGAGGTTGCGAGGTATCATTTGACCGACGTATTGCTTTCCTGATACATTCGAATGTTTTAGCCTTGGCCTCTCCATTCGCTGGGAGGCCGGGAGCTACCACCAGGCATGTGCAGCCTGTAATTGCGTACGATGCGCATATTTTATTAGGAGAATCTAGACACAATGGCAACAGATGGTCACGAGAGAATCGGAATCCTGACGGGCGGTGGAGACTGCCCTGGACTGAATGCGGTGATTCGTGCTGTGGTTCGCCGCGCACTGATGTTGGACTATGAGGTTTACGGAATCAAGAACGGGTGGTTGGGGCTTGTGAAGGGCACGATTGAGCCGCTTGATCTGATGAAGGTCTCAGGCATTTTGCCCCGGGGTGGGACAATCCTGGGAACTTCGAGGACTAATCCCCTGAAGAAGGAAGAGGACAAGACGGCACTGTTGGCGAACATGAAGAAATTCGCGCTTGATTACCTGATCGCCATCGGGGGAGAAGATACACTCGGCGTTGCTCGCCAGCTCGCCGCCGAAGGGATAAAGGTCATTGGTGTGCCCAAGACCATTGACAACGATGTCGAGGGAACCGATCAGACTTTCGGTTTTGACACGGCTGTTTCGATTGTAACCGAGGCCATTGACCGGCTTCACACCACCGCCGAATCTCACCAGCGGGTCATGGTCGTGGAAGTCATGGGCCGCCATACCGGCTGGATCGCTGTTACGGGAGGCCTGGCCGGAGGCGCTGACTGCATCCTTATTCCAGAGCAGCCGATGACGATCGATCAGATTTGTCAGGTCCTGGCGAAACGGCATGAGAGAGGCCGCCTGTTTTCGATTGTCGTAGTGGCGGAGGGCTTCAAACTGGCTGGCGTGGAAGATGTGGTGACAAAGGACCAGAAGCTTGACCAGTTCGGTCACGTTCACCTGGGAGGGATTGGAGAGGTGATTGCTTCCCAGATCGAAAAGAAAACGGGATATGAGACCCGCGTCACCGTCCTTGGACATACCCAGCGTGGAGGCTCGCCCACAGCCTTTGATCGCGTGCTCGGTACGCGGTATGGAGTGAAGGCTGTCGACCTGATTCACGAAAAGAAATACGGGAACATGGTTCGGCTGAAGGGCAACCAGATAGATTTCATTCCCCTCAAAGATGCAATGCATAAGTTGAAGTTTGTGGACCCGGAGTTGATCCAGACAGCGGAGATTTTCTACGGGTAGTCGTTGCTCCAATGGTTTCCCGCCCGGCCAATGCTTCTTTAGCTGTCGTTAGCCGCTGCAAATGGCGGCATCGATGGAGGCCGGGCGCGGAAGGCCATCAGTACTTTTGTGTCGGAGATGTTTTGTTGAGGGGGAGCGCTCTTAACGGTGTGCCGGAGTAGCTATGGAGCCACAGACACTGTTGCGGATCAGTGCGGGGATTTCGGCGGCGATCTCATCCAGCGCCGCATCCGGAAGGCACGCCAGTTCCTCGCAAAATCCCAGAAGCGTTTCCTTGGAGAGCAGATCCAGGTCGTGGAAGTAAAGATCATGCTCCGTCAAGGTCCATGCGAATAAGCTGGTGTCCTGGTCGAAATCTTGCCTGGCTTCCTCGAAATCATCGCTGAGCACGGAAGTGGCCCGGCGCAGCAGCCGCAAGTGCAACTGGAACCGGAGCTTTGAACGAAACACAAACTGATCCAGGACTCCATGCCGCCTGAAAAACTCGTTCATACGGTGCGACTGGAAAGAACGAGCGTTGAGATTTCGCGGCGTGATGGAAGTTTGGGCCATGGGAAGATACTTGAGGGAGAGCTTCTGCAAACTTACGACCAACTCAGTAAGACGGGACCACTCACTCTCAAACAAGCTGAGTATCCGAAGGGCAAGGGTAAAATGCCCCGCATTCCGCTCTTCGATGGCATCGTTCAACAGGACCCCGAGAATTGTGATATGAGCCTCAACCTCAGAGGCAATGGGCGTATACAAAGGACTGGAGACGGACCTTCGAATGTGTGGTGAGGCAGCAAGAGCTACAGATTTGTCTCCCATATGGAGAACGCGCCGAAGCACGACAGCGACTACCAACAGAATGCCGGTTTCGAGAACCCAAATCATACGCGTCCCCAAATATAAACAAATGTCGTGAGACTTGCAAGACCAAAGTAGCCTATCTTTTAAATTTATTTTAATGGTTCCGGCGGGTTGTTATTTTGGGGAATTTAGATCAAGCTGGGGCAGGCGTTCTTGACTGTTTTTTGAACAGGTTCATATAATGCGTTTTTCAAGACCGCGCATTTGGGACGATATTAGGGCAGTGCCAGGGAGTTTGCGAGATTGGCTTTGGTGATCTAACTGTCGTGTTTTCAATAGGTGCAAGGCGAGGCACTTATGTGGAGGCTCCCAACTGCGTCGACAGAGGTTTTGAGGTAGGAGTTAATTCCATTGTCAATATCCAGTAAGGAAAATCAGGAACTGATGCTTCAGCGGGAGAAGAAACTTCAGGCCATTGCCGACTTGGGTTTCGATCTTTATCCTCGGAAATTTGACTTTAGTCATACAATCCCTCAGATTTTGGCTACATATTCCGGGGAGACTGCCGAGGGTCTGAACGTAACAAAGATCCATGTTCGTCTTGCTGGGCGAGTGATGACCGTCCGGCCCCACGGGAAGGCGGGTTTTGCCCATCTCCAGGGTGAGGGCGCCCGGCTGCAGGTCTACGTCCGTTTAGACGCGGTAGGTGAGCGCGATTTTGCGCTATACAGGCAGCTTGATTTGGGAGACTTGATCGGCGTCGAGGGATACCTGTTTCGTACCAGGACCGGCGAATTGACGGTGCACGCCGAGCATTTGTATTTCCTCGCGAAGGCGCTTCTTCCTCTGCCGGAACAGTGGCATGGACTGACCGATGTGGAGATTCGCTATCGACAGCGTTATCTCGACTTAATGGTCAACGACGAGGCTCGTCGCATTTTTGAGCGGCGCGCACGGTTGATCAAGGCTTTGCGCGACTTTCTGGAGGCCCAGGGTTATGTTGAGGTTGAAACGCCGATGATGCAGCCGATGGCTGGTGGCGCCATGGCTCGCCCGTTCGTGACCCATCACAACACGCTCGATATGGATCTCTATCTTCGTATTGCTCCGGAGCTCTATTTGAAGCGGCTGATCGTGGGTGGGTTGGACCGGGTTTACGAAGTCAATCGTAACTTCCGGAACGAAGGCATATCGACGCAACACAATCCTGAGTTCACGATGCTGGAGTTTTACCAGGCCTACTCCGATTATCGGGACATGATGGACTTGAGCGAGCTATTAATGCAGCATGTTGCGAAAGCTGTGCTGGGTTCGCTTGAGTTCGACTACGGTCAGCACCATATCTCATTTGCAAAGTTCCATCGCTATACGATGAAAGAGGCTATTGCCCGTTTCTGGCCTGAACAGGCAGGAAATGGCCCCGGGGTCGACGACCTTGCCGAGCCGAAGGCAGCCTTTGAATGGGTAAGTAAATTCAACAGTTGGGCAGAAGAATCCGGCGGATCACACACGCCTCTGGTGCTGCCGGAAGGCACGTCTCCTGGCACCGCTCTTCAGGAGCTTTTTGAAGCGGTAGCGGAACATCACCTGGTTCAGCCCACGTTTATCATTGACTTCCCGCTCGAGGTCTCTCCCCTTTCCAAGCAGAAGCCGGAGGATCCCAACTTTGTCGAGCGCTTTGAGCTTTATGTGGCCGGCATGGAGATTGCTAACGCCTTCAGTGAGTTGAACGATCCGGCCGAGCAGCGGAGACGCTTTCAGTACCAGCAACTCTTGCGGGAACGAGGCGATCTTACGGCTCATTCTATTGACGAAGACTATATCCGCGCGCTGAGTTATGGCATGCCCCCAACCGGCGGTGAAGGCATCGGGATCGACCGTTTGACCATGCTCCTGACCAATTCGCATTCAATCCGCGACGTGATTTTGTTCCCCCTGCTTCGACCGGAGAAATCTCCAGCCTGATCTCTTACCTCGATTGTGAAAAACTTGCGCCCGACCGGGATAACTTGGCGGGTTTGCCATTGACTCTGTGGAAATCCCTTGTCACCAATGATGGCGCAGTCCCAAAGTTTGGTGCAAATTTTTGGGGGACAATAAGTGGCTGGGGGGCAGCGAAGGGTGGCGCACCGACTTAATTGCGCTTCCCATTCCGTTCCGTATCATCGCATAATGAGTTCGGACTATGAGGTTTGAATTATTTGTTGCTTTGCGGTATCTGAAAGCCAAGCGGCGACAGGCGGCTATTTCCGTGGTTACGGCGATATCTGTCGTTGGCGTGATGGCCGGCGTAGCGGCGCTGGTCATCGCGTTGGCCATCAATAACGGATTTCGTCAGGAGTTGGAGGGCAAACTCCTGGGGGCGACGGCGAATGTGAATCTCCTCCGGGCGAAGAACGACGGCATCAGGCATTATGAAGCGCTGACGCAGCGGCTTTCAAAGGTGCCGCATGTGGTCTCGGACGCGCCTGCGCTTTATGAAGAAGTTCTGATTTCGAGCCGGCAACGGTCCAGGGGTGTAGTTCTTAAAGGAGTGGACCCCGAGCGCGAAGTTAAGGTGGGCAACCTGCTTCGCCGTCTGACCGAAGGCTCCCTGAAGGGGCTCTCTGAGACTTTCCCGAACGCGGACCCGATTATCATCGGCAAGGATCTTGCCAAATCTCTGGGTGTGTACGTTGGGGATACGGTGATGATAACCAGTCCCCAGGGGACCCTCACGCCTTTTGAGGTTGTGCCGAAGTACCGGAATTTCCGCGTGGTGGGGGTATTTGATTCCGGCTTTTACGATTTCGACGCTACCTGGGCTTTTACGAATCTGGGCGCAGCTCAGCGCCTGTTTGATTTGCAGAGTGTTGCCTCGGTCATCGAGTTCAAGCTCGATGACGTTTATAGAGCTGACTCGGTGGCCAGGACGATACGCAAGGCTGCAGGGCCTGGATTTACAACTACGACCTGGGTGGACCAGAACCACTCGCTCTTCAGTGCCTTGCAGCTGGAGCGCCTGGTCACAATCCTGACCATCAGGGTAATGGATAAGAATCGCGATATTGCAGTTTTAAGGTCGATGGGTGCGAAGAAAAAACAGATCTGGACGGTGTTCACGCTGCACGGAGTCCTCATCGCCTGTCTTGGCACAGCACTTGGACTGGTGCTCGGATACGGAGGATCGTGGCTGGGTGAGGCTTACAGGCTAATTCCTTTGCCTGCCGATGTTTACGGTTTGTCATATGTTCCGTTCATTCCGCGTCCGTGGGACGGACTTTGGATAGGTCTGGCGGTGCTGGTGATCAGCTTTCTGGCAGCGTTTTACCCTTCGCTTTCGGCGGCCAAGCTGGATCCGGCTGAGATTTTGCGTTACGAATGAAGCGTGAACGGGAAATCGAATGACCTGGGAGCTTTATGTTTTCTCCTGAATTCGGAAATCACATCCCGCTGCTACAAGTGGAGAGTCTGACGAAAATTTTCCGCTCCGGAGAGCAGGAAGTTGTGGTTTTTGATGGTCTCAATCTTGAGGTCGGCAAAGGCGATCTGGTTGTGCTGGTTGGAAAGTCTGGCGCGGGCAAGACAACTTTGCTGCACCTGCTCGCGGCGCTGGACACTCCAACTCGAGGTGAGTTATACTTTGGTGGGCAGAGGTTGAGCGAGCTCAGTATCGAAGCGCAGGCAGAGTATAGAAATCAACAGATCGGCTTCGTTTGGCAGATGCACCATTTGCTGCCCGAATTTAGTGCGCTTGAGAACGTGATGCTGCCGCAGCTCATCGCAGGGAGCGATTTTGAAAAGGCGCGGGATTGCGCCAGGGAGCTTCTTGCGGAGGTGGGCCTGGAGAATGCCTTGGGGCGCCGGACGGGCGAGCTTTCCGGGGGAGAGCAGCAGCGTGTGGCATTGGCAAGAGCGCTTGTAAACAATCCAGCGTTGCTACTGGCAGATGAGCCGACCGGAAACCTGGACCACCGCACCGCAGAGCTTGTAATGGATCTGCTCGAACGGTTGCACCGGGTTCATGGGTTGACTTCGGTGTTAGCCACGCACAACATGGAACTCGCGCAGCGCGCGGCTCGGACGTTGCGTCTGGAAGACGGCCAACTGACCGAGGTGGTAGTTCCACGGTTTAACTGACAACCTGCTTTTTGGCATAATAGTAATATTAGGTGTCGGGAGCGGGGTCTGAGGAAGAACTGAGGAGCTATGTTCGAGAGATACACAGAAAAAGCTCGGCGTGTCATCTTCTTTGCCCGGTACGAGGCTAGCCAGTTCGGGAGCCCCTACATTGAGACCGAGCATCTGCTGCTCGGTTTGCTGCGCGAAGATAAGGCCTTAACCAACCGGTTTCTCCGTTCCCATGCCTCGATTGAATCAATTCGCAAGCAGGTGGAAGGGCACATTCCTGTTCGTGAGAAGGTTTCGACTTCAGTCGAGTTACCCCTCAGCCAGGAATGTAAGCGGGTGCTTGCTTACGCTGCCGAAGAAGCAGAACGTTTGGCCCACAAGCACATCGGAACCGAGCATCTTTTGCTTGGCCTTCTTCGGGAGGACAAGTCCTTTGCGGCGGAAATTCTTCATGAGCGGGGTCTGCGGTTGTCAACGCTCCGGGAAGAGTTGAGCCGCTCACAGAGCGAGAAGGTGTCGACGAATCGCGCCAAAGAGACTTCGCTGCTCTCCGAGTTCAGCCGCGACCTGACTCAGGCAGCGCTTGAAAACCAGCTTGACCCGCTGGTTGGGCGTGAGAACGAAGTTGAACGGGTTATTCAAATTCTTTGTCGCCGCACGAAGAACAATCCCGTCTTGATCGGAGAGCCCGGTGTCGGCAAGACGGCTATTGTTGAAGGCCTGGCAGAGCGCATTGCCGAAGGTGACGTTCCTTCATTCCTTTCCGATAAACGGATTCTGGCCTTGGATCTTTCCTTGATTGTGGCCGGTACCAAGTACCGCGGCCAGATTGAAGAGCGCCTGAAAACCATCATGAAAGAGTTGATGGAGGCGCAGAACGCAATTATCTTTATTGACGAACTCCACACCCTGGTGGGTGCCGGTTCAGCGGAAGGTTCGCTCGATGCGGCGAATATTCTGAAGCCGGCGCTCTCGCGAGGTGAGATTCAATGCATTGGCGCCACAACGCCAGGCGAGTTCAGGAAATCCATCGAGAGAGACCGGTCGCTCGAAAGGCGGTTCCAGGCCGTGAAGGTTCCGCCGCCGGATGAGGCGCAAACCATCAAGATTCTTTTCGGCATCAAGGAGCGGTACGAGAAGTTCCACGCGGTAACATACACGGATGAAGCCATCACGAATGCCGTGTACCTCTCCAGCCGTTACATTCCTGATCGGTTCCTTCCCGACAAGGCGGTTGACCTGATTGACGAGGCTGGTGCGCGCGTCAAGTTGCGGCAGAGTTCCCTGCCCGAAGAGATGGTCGATGTACAGAAGCGGATCAAATTTGTTGTTCACCGAATGGAAAACGCCATCGCGAATCATGAATTTGAGAAGGCGCGATTCTATTCTGACGAGGAACGTAAAGAGCGGGAAAACCTCCGTTTGCTCCGCGAAAAGTACAACATTGATGAGACGGCCATCGGTTCAGTGAGCCGGGCGGACATTGAGGAAGTGGTCGCTCGCTGGACGGGCATCCCTGTCAGCGCCATCAAAGAAGAGGAGTTGACAAAGCTCCTTCGCATTGAAGAGGAGTTGCACAGGCGCATTATCAGCCAGGATTCCGCGATTTCAGCTTTGGCGCGAGCCATTCGCCGTTCGAGGGCCGGGTTGAAACCGCCGGGTCGCCCAGTGGGTTCATTCCTTTTCCTGGGGCCGACGGGCGTGGGCAAGACCGAAATGGCCCGATCGCTGGCCGCGTTCCTGTTTAACAGTGAACGGGCTTTGATTCGTTTTGACATGTCGGAGTTTATGGAGAAACATTCGGTTTCGAAGCTGATTGGTTCGCCTCCGGGTTACGTGGGTTACGAGGAAGGCGGGCAACTGACGGAGCGTGTGCGGCGTTCTCCCTATTCTCTGATCCTTCTGGACGAGATTGAGAAAGCTCACCCCGATATCTTCAACATTCTTCTTCAGGTTTTTGAAGACGGACAGTTGACGGACGGGTTGGGGAATACAGTCGATTTCAAGAACACGATCATCATCATGACCTCCAATATCGGGGCCAGGTACCTGGAACGGCGCTCCAATCTCGGGTTCCAGTCGGCTGCCGAAGGGGCGACGAACAAGAAGATCGGCGACCTTGTTATGTCTGAAGTCAAGAGGTTGTTTAATCCCGAGTTCCTGAATCGCCTCGATGAAGTTATTATCTTTAATGCTCTGAATGATAACGACCTGCTCCAGATCCTTGATTTACTGGTGAGCTTGATGAATCAGCATCTGGCGCAGAAAAACATCTCTTTAACGCTTTCCCCTGAGGCCGGGAAGTGGATTTTGGAGAAGACCTGTACGGATCGTTCATATGGGGCCCGTCCGCTGCGGCGAGCCTTGCAGAAATATATTGAGGATCCGCTCTCGGAAGCGTTGATCCAGGGTGAAATTCAGCCACCTGCGGTGCTCGAGGTGGTTGTTGAGAACGAATCGCTCTATTACCGCCCTGTGAATGATAAGCTGGTCGCGGCCACGCCACTTTCTCACTAGAGTGACTTCCTTTTTTGGGGGAGGCCGGAGAATCCGCGAGTAACCTGAATATCCAACGCATCCTCAGAAAGTTGGTTCTTAAGCTGGCCAGCCTTGAAGGGGGGACGCCAGCCAACTCCAGACGAGTTCGGCGCATCGGAGAAGCTTAAGCTCTCACATAAGAGCAGGGGAGAAAGGCTGTTTTTTGAGGCTTTTTGCAGGTAGTCGTATAAGGCAAGTTCACGCCGTTTGGGCCCAACTTGGGACCGCGGTTCTGATTCTCATGACGATGGGTCCAGCGCTTCGGGCCCAGAGTTCTTCCCCACAGAGTCAGCAGAAGCAGTCTTCTCAATCCACACAAGGGGAAAAAAAGCAAGCCCAGGAGCAAAAAACTCCTTCCCAGAAGGCTCCGGCGGCCCCACCACCACTTCGACTCGAGACGCCTCAGCTTGTAACCCCGAAGCCTGAAAAGCCGACACCCAAGGGGAAGGTCCCGCCCAAGAAGAAGCAAGTGTTGATCGAGGCGATCGAATTCCGTGGGAACCGGCGTGTACCTTCCTCGGTCCTGCAGGGTCAGATTTTTTCTCACCCCGGCGACGTGTATAACATCAACGCGCTTGAGCGCGATTTCATGGCTTTGTGGAACAGTGGCTACTTTGACGACATCCGCCTGGAGGTGGAAGACGGCAAAACAGGCAAGATTGTAATCTTCTTCGTCCGTGAAAAGAAATTGGTTCAGGCCATTACCTACAAAGGGCTGAGTTCGATAACGCAGTCGGATGTCATGGAAGCATTTCAGAAGCAGAAAGTTGGACTTTCGATAGCTTCTCAATATGATCCGGTTACCGTCAAGCGTGCCGAAGTCGTCCTCAAGGAGATGCTGGCCGCGCACGGAAGGCAGTTTGCCACGATACGCCACCGGACGCGCAATATTCCGCCAAATTCCGTTGCGCTCACCTTTATTGTGACGGAAGGGCCGAAAGTCAAGGTGGGCCACATTCACTTCACAGGCAACACGGTTTTCCCTAATAGGACGCTTGTCCAGGCCATGAAACTGTCCCGGCCCGTAGGGCTCCCCCCTTGGTTCTACTGGTTCCACAAGACTTACGACCATGACAAGGTCATGTACGATCTTGAAAAGGTACGCGAGTTATATCAGGACCGCGGCTACTTCTTCGCTCTTCCCGAAGAGCCGAAGGTAAAGATGAGGAACACGGCGCATCGCTGGCCGTTCTTTTTCTGGAGTTGGGGTCACGGAAAGGCTGTCGACATTACGATCCCCATGGACCAGGGGAATCAGTACCGGCTTGGCAAGTTTAATATCCGCGGAAATAAACTTTTCAAGACAAAGCAATTGGAACCCATCCTGGGGATGAAAACCGGGGATGTTTTTGATCTTTCCAAGATGCGCAAGGCAATCGATAACCTGACGCAACTCTACGGAGATTTCGGCTACATCAACTTTGTCGCGACTCCAGATCCGGAACCGAACCGAAAAAAGCGGGTGATCAATCTGACGCTGGATTTTGATGAAGGTCATCAGTTTTTTATCCACCGAATTCAGTTTTCGGGAAACACCAAGACTCGGGATAAGGTGATTCGCCGTGAACTCCTGGTCAACGAAGGTGAGATGTTTGATACCCGGCTTTGGAAATTGAGCATCTTGCGCGTCAACCAGCTTGGCTTTTTCCAGGAAGTTAAGAAGGACGATTATAAGATCAATCAGAATGCCAAGAATCATACCGTCGATATTGATGTGAAGCTTCACGAGAAGGGGCGCAATTCGATTGGGTTTTCCGGAGGCATCAGCGGCATAGCCGGAAGCTTCTTTGGCTTTAACTACTCCACAAACAATTTCCTGGGCCTTGGTGAGACTCTGAGTGTGGGAGCTCAGACCGGGCAGTATGAAAAAATGTACAGCTTTGGGTTCACCGAACCCTATGTGATGGACCGCCCGATCACAACCGGCTTCACGGTTTACAAGAGCGACATCAACTTTAACCAGCTTGAACAGACCAGTATTTATTCCGGCATCAGCCAGACGTCTCTGTCCTCAGCCTTTGGTGCTACTTCGTTCCAGAATTTCGCGCAGAATTCCACCGGTTTCAGGGCGTTTGCCAGTTATCCGCTCAAACGCCATTTTGCGCGCGTCGGCCTGACCTACAGCTATTCGACGAGCACGCTGCAGACTTTTAGCCTGGCATCACAGGAGTACTTTCAGGCTCTCAATTTTTACAACGTCACCCAGGGCCCGAACAGTCTGACGGGAATCCGGTCCAGCGCGATCATGCCCACCTATACCTACAATACGGTGGGACCGAACTATTTGTACCCTCACTATGGGAAATCGCTGTATGCGTCGCTGCAGTTTGCAGGCAGCGTGCTGGGAGGAAATGTCAACTCGATCACCCCGACTTTAGAGTTCAAGTACTATCACCCGATCAATCATCGGCGGAATACGCTGGCTTTCCACGCTCTCTTCACGACGGTAAGCGGATACGGCGGCCGCGTTCCACCACCCTTCTCGCGATATTACATGGGCGGCGAGAACGACATTCGTGGTTTTGACATTTATTCGATCAGCCCGGTTGCTTTCTTTCCCACGGTGGCCACGGTCTGTAATCGGGATGCGGCCGGCAACACTATTCCGGCGCTTGGTCCCTCGGGGATTTCCACCGGCACCTGCGGGTCATCGACGAGCTTCCCTGTGAACACGGTCATTTTCCCCGGCGGTGACACAGAGTGGGTCACGAGTTTCGAGTACAGAATTCCCATCGTAGGTCCAGTGACGCTGGCGCCCTTTATTGACGCAGGTATGGACTTTGTATGGCACACGAATGAACTGGCCTTGCGGCCGGGCGCGCTGTCGTCAATTACCTCGGCATTTCCGTTCTTCAAGGCGCCCACTCATTTGGAACTGGCCAAAGGAACTAACTTTCAGCCGCGCAGTTCTGCTGGGATCCAATTGCAGGTCATCGTGCCACACTTTAATATTCCGTTTCGGCTCTACTACGGCTATAACTGGGTGCGTTTGAACGAAACGATTACGCCACCGGGGAACCCGCCGGACGCCTCGTACTTTCCTAACGTTCCGACTTATCTCCAGGCTTTGCCTTACTTCGCGCCCTTCCGTTATTCGGAGCGCAAGGCGAGGTTTGGGTTCACGGTGGCCAGCACTTTTTAGCTTGACAGCTGTTCAGGGGGCAGTGGCAAGATAAAATCCAGCTTTGTTTGGAGTTAAAGGAGTAAGCAGGAATGAAAAATCGAGTCTTTGCAATTCTTATGTCTGTCGGCCTGATGGCTTGTCCCATGCTCTTGGGAGCACAAGCCTCGCCGGCTTCCGGAGGGGAAAAGATTGCCGTCGTTGACATCCAGCAGGCCATTTTGAACACTGCGGAGGGGAAACAGGCTTTTCAGGAGCTTCAGAAGAAGTACCAACCCCGCGAGCAGGAAATCAACCAGCGGCAGCAGGATGTTCAGCAGCTGCAGGACCAGTTGCAGAAGAAGATGACCACGCTCAGCGCGGACGCGCAGCGCCAGATGAGCCACGAGCTTCAGGAGAAGCAAACCGTACTTCGGCGCCTGGAGCAGGACGCACAGTCTTCCTTCCAGTATGATCGTGACACCATCACTCGCCAACTCGGGCAAAAGATGGTCAAAGTCATTAGCAAATACGCTTCAACACACGGCTTCGCGTTGGTGATTGATGGGGGCCAGGTCCCCGTTTATTACGCGGCGAAGGGCGTCAATATTACCCCCGAGATCGTCAAGTTGTATGACGCGACGTATCGTGCTCAGCAGGCTTCGACTTCCGCAGGCAGTCCCGGTTCCAGTTCGGATAAGCCTTCTTCTGCGACAAAGCCTGCGGCAAAACTCTACACCCATATCCATCAAGCCGTCTGGGCTTCGTGACAGGCTCAACCGCGACTCCATCCGGCGTGGCTTGGCGGGCCTTCAGTCCCGAACCTGCCGGGAGTTCCACGTTACGGCCCGCTTAAGCGAGCACACCGGTGTCGGTGGCCCTTCCTTTGGCCACTTCCGATCTGCAGCTTCATCCATACCTCCTTTCCTGACCGCGAATCGGGTTGTATTGCGTTTCCGAGTGACGTACTATAAGCAATCAGTCGGGAAGTGGCCAATTTGGCATAATTGCTAAGGACGTAGCTTCTCTGCGGGATAGCCGGGGTGAGTTGTGGCAGGCAGAGGTGGGTGTGGTATTTCCTGGTGAAGTAAATCCAGGTACTATCGAATTGCCTGGATGCAGCACAAGAAGATGTGGGGTCTTTGCGGAGCCGGTCGAGAATGCAGAAGCAAAAAAGGGAAGGGAAGACTGTCAGCGAGTCCAAGGTTGAAATGGTGGAAGTGGTCCTACCAAATGATGCCAATCCTCTCGGCAACATCCTGGGCGGCAAGGTAATGCATCTGATTGATATTGCGGGAGCGATTGTGGCTCATCGTCACACGCGCAATGTGGTTGTGACGGTTTCGGTAGATAACCTGGACTTTGTTCATCCAATCCGGGTGGGACAGCTTATTATCCTGCGCGCTCAGATCACCCGGTCATTCCGCACCTCGGTCGAAGTCGCTGTCAAAGTCTATCTTGAAGATTTGATCACCGGCGAGCGCCGGCAGACGAGTTCAGCTTTTGTCACCTATGTGGCGTTGGATGCGGGGGGGCATCCGGCCAAGGTTCCTCCGGTGATTCCGCTGACGCCGGAAGAAAAGCACGAGTACCGGGAAGCACTGATCCGACGCCGTCGTCGCCTGGCGGCAGCAGCACGAGCACATCGTCGCTACTTCGAAAAACAAAAGCAAAAATAGGTTTGCAGCATCCAGCAGGTTGGACCTGGGAGTTCATATCCGGTCCGGGTGCTTGCTCACCTGGAAGCGTCAAGGAGGCACTGATGAAAAACAAGCGCACCAAAATTTTCACCGGAACGCCCTGGGAGCCTAAAGTCGGCTATGCGCGTGCCGTCCAGGTGGGCGATACGGTCTATGTTTCAGGTACGACTGCCACCGATCCTTCAGGAAAAGTCCTTGCCCCCGGTGATGCTTATGCGCAAACCGTCCAGTCTGCGCGGAACATCGAGAACGCCTTGAAGCGGCTCGGCTTGGGGCTCGAGCACGTTGTCCGGACGCGTATCTATCTTACCGATATGGACCGCTGGGAAGAGGTGGCGAAAGGTCATTCGGAATGCTTTGGGGAAGTACATCCCGCCACCAGCTTTGTCGGAATCACACGGCTTGTTGATCCGGAAATGCTGGTCGAGATTGAAGCGCTGGCGGTGTCCTGAGCGGGAGCGGAATGCTTAGCGGAGACGGCCATGTGCGCGTTCCCAGGAGCTACCGTGGCTTGTTCGGGGGCTGCGAGGGATTGCCCTGATCGGTGATCTGCGGGGTGTGTTCGGCTTTCGTGTTTGCCTGAGGGCCTTTCAGGATCTCAGCGACTCTGGAGAATAACTGTAAGGCCTTTTGCACCTGCGGATCCCCCTTAATTTCCACTTCATTCCCCGCTGTGAGTCCGAAAAGCAGGTTGAAGACCTCCGTCTTGATCCTGAGCTTCACGTAGTCCTGATCCTGGACCCAATACTGCAAAGGGACGCGGATCCTCTCGCTTGAGAGAAAATTCCGGAATTCCGACAGGACCTGTGCGTCGGGCTCGAATGATTTGCCCACACTGGGGTGATAGGTCAGGTATTGTGAGGCAAAGTTAGTAAACTCCCCGTGTTGGTTGAGGAAAGTAACCCACGGGTCGAGCTTGCGGCCGGAGATCTCGACGTCAGGATCGATTCCTCCCCCAGCGGAAACGGGCCGGCCGTCGTCAGTGCGGAAATGTGTCTTCTTACCAATTCCGGGATCGGTATCGGCGAGCGCTGTCCCGGGCAGGTCACGCTGTATCGAGCGGCCGCTGGGGGTAAAGTACTGGGCGACAATGAGAGCCATGCCGGTTCCTTCGGAAAGCGGTATGACGTTGTCGACGACACCTTTGCCAAAGGTTGGCTGGCCGGCCACAACGGCCCGGTCGTGCTCTTCCAGCGCTGCCGTCAGCAGTTCAGCTGCGCTGGCTGTTTCCCCGTTCACAAGCACGACCATCGGCATTGCAAAATGCACCTTCAGGAGCTTCGTGTCGTACTTCTTTTCTGGGGTGCTGCGTCCGCGGATCGTCAATACGGGGACGCCGGGTCTGAGGAAGAGGCTGGCCACGCCTACTGCGGTTGCGACCACTCCTCCGTGATTGTTGCGCAGATCCAGCAGAAGCCCTTTCAGCTTTGATCCGCCCAGTCGTTCGACGGCGTTCTCAACCTCCTGGGTTGTTTTCGCGTCGAAACCGGAGATGTGGATGTACGCGATCCCTTCAGGAGAGAAGTCAAACGCATTGTCCACCGTTGGAACGGACACTTCGCTCGGCACAAGTCGCACGTCTTCAGGCACGGCTTTCCCGGGATGGAGAACTACCAGGCGTACCGGATGAGAACGGGAACGGCGCAGCAGGTCAATGAGGGAACGGAAATCAAGTTCGTCCACGCGTTCCCCGTTGACCTTCAGAACTTGGTCGCCGGGCCCAAGGCCTGCTCTCCAGGAAGGCGAGCCCTGCGCAGTCTGCAGCACAAGCACTTTGCCGGGCTGGACATATAGGATCGAACCGAATCCCAGAGCTTGCCCTCTTGTCTGTTCCTGTAACAGTTTGAATTGCTGCCGGTCGAAAAAAGCCGAAAAAGGATCGAGCGTATCCAGCATCCGGCGGATTGCGCCGTCGAAGATCACGTGGTCCGGGCGGATTGAGTTGGCGTAGTGTTGCTGAACCAGCCCGTAGATCCGGGCAAACTTCAGGCTTTCCTGAGTAGCCGGGTCGTTGGGAGGATGCGTCTCCGGGAGCAGGAAAGCAGGAATCAGGAACAGGACTCCCGCGAGAAGAAGAATTTGAACTCGTCTTTGCTGGGTACGCAATCGCTTTCCGTTTTCCAACCTTCAGTATACCGCGACCCGGAAACGATGGTGGGAAGCCAGCCCTTTTACAGCCTGGCAGCCATCGTTTAATTCCGCGTGGCGCATCGGCCGCCATGAACCAAATCCGGACGCGCCGCACGAGGATGAAGATTCAGGCCGTCAGTTTCCTGCCGCAGATGTCGATGCTCCTCCCTCCCGCAGGCGCACCGCACTCAGTGCGCGCAGAGCTGCAGCGGCGACGTCTGAGTTACTGTCGTGCGAGAGCCTCTCAAGCGGCTGGATACTCGTGCCGTTGCCGGAATACATGAGGACATTGCACAGCCCTTGCCGTACGTCCGCGTCGCGACTGTTCAAGTAGGGATAAAGCTCGGACAGGAAGTTCGGGTTTCGCGCAAGTTCGGTCAGATAAGCCTCTGCGGTGTCGGCATTCCCCGACCCCAATGCATTGACCATCGAACTCACATAGTCATTCCTTCCTAGAGTGGTGATGGCGAATTCCATGGCCAGCCTGGCTTCCGCGTTTTTTTCCGCCGGAGCGTCGCGAAGCAGTTCTGGCAGAGCCTGCTTGTCTGCGGAACGCGCCAGACCCTGCGCCGCGTAGCCTCGGACGGAAGCGTGTGTGCTGCTGAGGGCCCTCAGGAAAACCGGGTTCGAGACAGGATCGCCGATGTAAGACAATCCCTGCAGGGCCTTGTGCCGTGTTTCCTGGTTTGAATCATTTTCATACAAGGACTGAAGCTTTGGAACCGCCGAGCGCGTGCGCAGGATTCCGACGGTAACGGCTGCATCCTGCTGGACGCCCCGGTTGTGCGAATTCAGAAGATCGACCAGTTGGGGGCCGGCGGAAGTATCCTGGATCTTGGCAAGCGAGTTCAGCGCCTCGCGGGCCAGGTCCGCGTTGGAAGAATGCGCGGTGGCGACGAGGTTGGGAACAGCTGTGTGGGCCATGAGAATGCCGAGAGCCCGTGTGGCCTCCTCGGCCGGTCTGGAGAACTGAGTGTCCATCATCACGCGTTCGAGCGCGGTCACGACTTGCGGATCGATCGCCGTGCCTGGAGTGATGCGAACGCTGCCTCCCTCGAATTTCCTCTTGGCCTGGCGATACTGCCGTTCCATGTAGGCGAAAAAGCCAGTCTTGGGGTTTTCTCCGGTGTAATACCCCTCGATACCCTTGACGGCAAGCCATCGGACCTCAGAGTCGTTATCGGTGGTGGCCCTGATCAGGCCCTGAAGTGATTGTGGCGAGCGAATGGAAGCCAGGGCTACGACCACTTGCTTGCGGACCGTTGTGCTGGAATCGTTGAGCGCCGAAATCAGGGCCGGTACTTCGGCTGGACTTCCCGTCTCGCCGATTTCGCGCGCGGCCTTGGCCCTGATCTTAGGGTTGGGGTTCTTAAGGTCTTCAACGCCGGAATTGCCTGCTTGCCTTGCGGGCCCCGCAGGCTGCGGGGCTGCCAGTCCGTAAGGAATCGTGCCTGCAATTACCAACAGAAATACAATTTGTGACAGATATTTCGCGCTTCGCTTCAAGTTACTCCTGCTCCTTCGACCCGTATTTGAATTCGGCCATTCCCGGATTCTTCTTAGTATTGTACAGGTGTCCGGAAAACTTTGAAGCAGGAAAGCACGGGTTAACCTCAGGTAAAATTGACCCATCGCTTCGCGGCGTATCCTCAAGCGCGATGTGCCGGCTTGCGGCGCCCGGGGAGCCTGAACCTTGCGCTCAACCTGCAAACGATAGGCGCGGGGGCCGCATCACATTAAGCAATCCTTGGGCGTGCGTTTTTCGAGGCTTGCGAACGGTTGCAAATCCAAAGTACTGGAGGTCCAGAAATGGCAGCAATAAAGGCATTGTTCTGGGATGTAGGAGGCGTTTTATTGACCAACGGCTGGGACCGCCACAGCCGCCAGGCCGCGGCCCGGCAATTCAAGCTGGACTGGGAAGAATTTGAAGACCGGCATGAACTGGTCGTCGGGCGCTTTGAGACCGGCAGGCTGAGCCTGGATCACTATCTCGATCGCACCATCTTTTATCGAGTGCGCGACTTCGGCAAGGACGATTTTAAGGCCTATATGTTTGCACAGTCGAAGCGGGTCGAGGGAACGCTTGACGTTGTGGGCCGGCTGGCGCGCTCAGGCCGATATTTGTTGGGAACGCTCAATAACGAGTCGAGAGAACTCAACCTTTTCCGGATTGAGCATTTCGGGCTTCGCAAGTATTTCAGTGTTTTCATGAGCTCCTGCTTTCTGGGGGTGAAAAAGCCGGAAGACGAAATGTTCCGACTGGCACTCGATCTGAGCCAGTGCGAGGCGGAAGCATGCATGTTTATCGATGACCGAAGCCTGAATCTCGAGTGCGCTGCGCGCTCCCGGCTGCAGACCTTGCACTTTGAGAACGCCACCCAGCTCGACCACGATCTCCACCAGGCGGGACTCGAGTTCTGACCCGGATGACGATCACTCAACGAGTCAACGGATTTATGGGTCAATCAGTCATTGACCAGGGTTTTCTTCTTTTGACAATTCCTGCAGGAGCTGGGGCAGTTGCTGGCTGAAGGCGGATCGTGCCAGCACCCGGTCACAACCTGCAGCGCGCGCCGACTGCGCCAGGTCTGCCTGCACGTGGGAAAGAAACGCAACGACGGGAACCGCTCGCATGGAGGGTTCTTTCTTTAATCCCTCCAGTACTGCAACCGCCTTCCCGGAGCGATGATTCAAGTCCAGGAGAATCCCGCCGGCGCCCCCGGATGCGAGATGATCCTTGATGGCATCAGGCGCCACCGCTTCGACAGCAATCCCCAACTGCCTGGCGGTTTGCTGGATCTTGGCGAGAAAGAATATGTCATCGACAACGGCCAGGATTCTTGCTGCCATAAGGACTCCTTATGTACGTTGTTCGAGCAAGTTGCCGCGCCGCATCGTTCATGCCGGTCGGGCCGCAACATGCAATTTCTCAGTGAACCTTACCAGCATACGCCCTTCGGCGCCCCCGGAGTAACAATGGTTGCTTTTCAATGTCCTGCCACCAGCAGCCTGGCTTGGCCGGCTTCCAAAACGGCTGCAACCCGCTTGTGGCAGGGCAGGGAATTTGCTACCATCAGCCTTCGTTGGCCGCAGAGGCACCTGCCATTCTTTCGAAAGATGTCTTGGCCCTTTACAGGGAATTGCAGTTCGCAGTGAGCCATCTCTTGTGGCAGCGCTGTCCTGAGCGCTGAAATGCGACGGTAGGGGGCACCTGCGCTACAAAGGGTAAATATCCGCGAAGCATCTTTGTCCCGGTCAAGTTCGCCGGGGTAAAATGACTCAGATGCTGGGACCCCTTTGCCGTGCTCGAGGGAGGCTCTTCGCAGCTCTGGTGAACTCCATCGGGATTCAGGCTGACAGGTTCCAGGTCTTGTCGAGAATCTTCTGTGTACGAGTGTAGCTGATCAGCAATCTTAGGACGAGACAATCGGGCAGGCAGGATTGTCGAATTTCCCCGAGGGGAGGGTTTCGTGCGTCGCGTAGGATTCATTGCAGTTTTGTGTGTTGCCACCATAGGGCTAGCCGCTAATGCGGCGGAAGAGCATCCCGCCACGCTGGCGGGATATTCCGCTCAGCAGTCCGTTACCGAACGGCAGTGGGAAAAGAAGTTTCAGGCCATTCCTGAACCCGACAATATTCGCGCTTACATGAAGCATTTGTCGGCTTATCCTCACCACGTCGGTTCGCCTTATGACAAAGCGAACGCCGAGTGGATTCTGTCGAAGTTCAGGCAATTCGGGCTCGACGCCCACATCGAAACCTTTTATGTCCTTTTCCCGACGCCGAAGAAGCGCAAGGTGGAACTGGTCGCGCCTGCACATTTTGCTGCAACCTTGAAGGAGCCGGCTGTTCCCGTCGATCCCACCTCCGGCCAGCAGTCCATGCAGCTTCCCACTTACAACGCCTATTCCATTGATGGTGACGTGACGGCGCCGCTGGTCTATGTCAACTTCGGCCTCCCGTCGGATTATGACCGGCTGGCGAGCATGGGCATTTCAGTGAAAGGCGCAATCGTTATTGCGCGCTATGGTCACAGCTGGCGGGGGATCAAGCCGAAGGTTGCGGCTGAGCACGGGGCTGTCGGTTGTCTGATTTATTCAGACCCCCAGCAGGACGGCTACACCCGGGGTGCGGTTTTTCCTCGGGGGGCTTTCCGCCCGCTCGAAGGCGTGCAGCGCGGCAGCGTCATGGACATGGTCCAATACTCCGGGGACCCTCTCACACCCGGCGTCGGGGCCACGAAAAATGCCAAACGGCTGCCTCTGAAAGACGTAACGGTTTTCACTAAGATTCCGACTTTGCCGCTCTCTTACGGCGACGCAAAACCGTTGCTCGCCGCACTGATGGGTCCCGTGGCGCCCGATGCGTGGCGAGGCGGATTGGGCATCACCTATCGTCTGGGGCCGGGACCGGCCAGGGTTCATCTGGTCGTCAAGTCCAACTGGGATTTGAAACCCATCTATGATGTGATCGCAAAAATTCCTGGTTCCGTTTATCCCAACGAGTGGATTATTCGCGGTAACCATCACGATGCATGGGTCAATGGTGCTGACGATCCCATTTCCGGCCAGTCCTCGTTGATCGAAGAGGCGCGCACCTTTGGTGAATTGCTGAAGCAGGGATGGAAGCCAAAGCGAACCATTATTTACTGCGCATGGGACGGCGAAGAGCCGGGGTTGCTGGGTTCAACCGAATGGGCGGAGGAACACGCCAGGGAGCTCGAACAGCACGCGGCCGTGTACATCAATAGCGATTCCAACAGCCGCGGCTATCTCTCCATGGAGGGTTCGCACACGCTCCAGAAATTTGTCAACGGCGTCGCCCGGGACATTCAGGATCCCGAGAAGAACATTTCCGTCTGGCAGCGGGACTGGGACTTGCGGATTCGCCGGGCAAAAACACCATCGGAGAGGAAGCTCATTCGGGAGAATCCCGACCTGAAGATTGGCGCACTGGGGTCGGGTTCGGATTACTCGGTCTTTCTCGATCATCTTGGAATTGCGTCCCTGTCGCTGGAATATGGCGGAGAGAGCCCTGCCGGCGGTATCTACCATTCAATCTACGATGATTTTTACTGGTATACCCACTTTGATGACACTCACTTTGTCTACGAGCGCGCGCTGGCTCAGACCGTCGGTACGGCGGTCATGCGCCTCGCCGATGCCGATATTCTACCCCTTGACTACACGGAGTTTGCGGGAACTGTCGGCTCCTACGTCGATCAACTCAAGAATCTGCTGAAGAATGAAAAGTCGAGTTCCACGGAGCTCGACAAAGAAATCAGGGAAGGTGTTTTTGCCGCCACTTCGGACCCGGAAAAAACCTATGTGCCGCCCAAGCCTAAAGCCGTGCCGCCCGATCTGGATTTCGGGCCGCTGGACAGCGGTGTGGCTGTGCTCAAGCGAAGCGCCGCCCACTACCAGAGGGCTCTGAAGGCTGCAGAGAGTCATGGCGGCGTTGCTCTGGCGCACGACTCACTCACCCGGGTGAATCATGAAATCATTGAGAGCGAGCGGAAGCTCATGACGCCGGAGGGCCTCCCTGGGCGGCCCTGGTATCGGCACGAACTTTACGCTCCGGGACTCTATACCGGTTACGGCGTGAAGACTTTGCCTTCGGTTCGCGAGGCCATCGAACAGCGCCAATGGAGCCAGGCCCGCCAGCAGATCGCGCTTGTTGGAAAGGTTCTGGAAGACGAGGCCCGTGCAATCGATTCCGCGGCCGCCGACCTGGAAAACGCGACTCATTAAGCAAAGCCGGCAGGTATTGATCGAATCCGCCTGGCCTGGTGCTTCCAAAGCTGAATGACTTTGCCTGCGGTCTCCGCCGCCGCGGCCCTGATCTGTCAGACTTTTCGAGCCCTGAGCCCGCCGATTCACGGATGACGGGATTCAGGGTGTTTCAGGCCGATTGGGTGGGGCAGCCGCTGAGCGTCATATGAAAATTTCACAAGAATCCAATATGTCGGCACGTGATTCGACAAGCCGTGTACTATGAAACAGATAACTTGTGAAACTTTCTCGTAATCTCAGCTTTGCGAGCAGAATTGGCCTCTCTTGCAACCAACCAACATTGCATTCCGTCCCAAGCTGTGCAATACTTCTTCCATTGATGTTTAGGTGATAATATGGAGCTTGGAAGCTGAGGTTAGCCCTCAGCGAAGGGTTTTTGTTTGTACAGCAAGAATATCCGTTCGAGGTGCGTTATGGCTCTTGAGGAAGAACGGATCATTCGGTTGCTTCGACCCTCGGTAATCGTATTATGTGGCCCTGCGGCATGTGGAAAATCGACATTCGCTATACGGCATTTTCGTCCTACTCACGTCATATCTTCGGATTTTTGCCGGCAGCTGGTGTGCGATGATGAAAAAGACCAACGCTATCATTCCCAAACATTCGCTCTTGTGAATTTTCTCATTGGTCAACGTCTTTCCATCAACCGCTTGTGTGTTGTCGACTCAACAGCGCTGACTCCCGGGGCGCGAAAGTCTTTGCTTGATTTGGGTCGAAAGTACCGTGTCCGTACAGAACTTTTTCTTTTTGATATTCCGCTGGCGAAGTGTCTTGAGCACGACAGCATGCGGGAGCGGTCGGTCGGTCCCAAGGTGATCGAGGAGCATTACCGGCTTTTCCAGCACGCAAAGACTGCTGTCCAATCGGAAGGTTTTGATCAGGTTGTCGAGCTGCACGAAGAAGATATGAACAGCGTGCGCATTGACATTCTTTATCGTCCCATCAACCCGATTGCTAACAGCAGGAACATAAAGAAAGGGTGATTTCCCTCGTCTGCTGGCAAGGATCCATAATCCCACAGTTGACACTCTGCAAGACTACCCCCTAGAATCCTCAAGGGCTTGACTTTATGGAAACAGGATCAA
This sequence comes from Acidobacteriota bacterium, assembly GCA_037379595.1. Taxonomy (GTDB): domain Bacteria; phylum Acidobacteriota; class Terriglobia; order UBA7540; family UBA7540; genus SCRD01. The sequence continues at coordinate 45,646 of JARRJI010000013.1, forward strand.
AAGGGGTCGGTTTGCTTCCCGGACTGAAGCACGTAACGGACGTCCTGTCATTGATTGGAAACACTCCGCTGCTCCGCCTGCGTCAGGTCGGCGCCGGCTTCCCGCAGGTTGAGCTTCTTGCGAAGGCTGAGTGGGCCAATCCAGGCGGCTCGGTCAAAGACCGCGCCGCCTGGAACATCGTCCAGGAAGCTGAGCGGGCGGGCCTGATGACGCCCGATAAGGTTCTTCTCGATTCGACTTCCGGAAACACGGGAATTGCTTACGCCATGATTGGCGCGGCGCGAGGCTATCGCGTAAAGCTCCTGATGCCGTCGAACGTCAGCCTTGAGCGCAAACAAATCCTGAAGGCCTACGGAGCCGAGATCGTTTTTACCGATCCGATGGAGGGCTCCGACGGGGCCATCCGCATGGTTCGGGAGTTGGCAGCAAAGGAACCAGATACTTATTTTTACGCCAATCAATATAACAATCCCGCGAACTGGAAGGCGCATTACCAGACGACCGCGCCCGAAATCTTTGAGCAGACGGAAGGGCGAATTACATCGCGCGCGCCGAAGACTTTACCGCCGCCATCGGTTCCGGCGAAGTGACTGCCGCACAAATCCGCCTGCGTTTACTCGAAGCCGAACGTGAAAGCACCGACGACCGGCTCGAAGCGAATGTGCGCCATGACTCTGCGGCTCGCCCGCGAGGAGGGTCTGCTGGTCGGTGTTTCCGCCGGGGCGGCCATGGTGGCGGCGCAGAAGGTGGCCGAGCGGGTACGCGACGGGGTGATTGTCACCATCTTCCCGGACAGCGGCGACAAGTACCTCAGCGAGCGCTTCTGGGACGAGGCCCCGCGCCGTTCCTAGGCACGGGGAGGCTTGCCAGGGCACGGCTTGAGCCTCGCCGTAAGATGACGGGAAAAGCCGTCAGAATATTTTGCGGGCATTTTCAAGACAGGTTACGGTAAACAATGGCGATACAGCTCAAAGCTGAACAGGTGGAAAGCATCCGCTCTCACGGCGCGCGGGAATACCCGGACGAATGCTGCGGAATGCTGCTCGGGCATGCGGACGGCGCCGTCAAGGAAGTTTCTGAAGTTGTGCCACTTCAAAACATTCGCCACGATTTCACGCGGGCGCAGGAACTGTTGCCCCTGGACGATCCCGGCCGCGAGTCGGAAAAGAACCGCTTCCTGATCGATCCGCTGGAGCAGTTAAGGGTTGAAAAGAACGCTCGCGCGAGAGGGCTGGATGTCCTGGGTTACTACCATTCGCATCCGGATCACCCCGCCCGGCCATCAAATTATGATCGCGAACACGCCTGGCCGTGGTATTCTTATATTATCTTTTCGGTTGAGCAAGGCGAGGCAAGGGAATTGACCTCGTGGGTGCTCTCGGAGGATCGGTCTCGCTTTGATCCTGAGTCGGTGAAACTTTAGGCCCTGCACTGCATCTAAACGCTGTGGGCCTTTTCTGGGGCGAGAAACTCTAATTACGGCTCGGATTGATTAGGTTGAGGAGAACGAATGCCTGTGAAAGTTGTGATCCCGACCCCACTGCGACAGTATACGGGGAAGAAGGATTCAGTGGAAATCGAGGCAAAAACAGTTGGTGAGGCGTTGGCGCGATTAACGTCGCAGTTCGGCGATCTGCGCAAGCACCTCTACAACGAGGAAGGCAAGCTCCGCAGCTTTGTGAACGTCTACGTTAACGACGAGGACATCCGGTTCCTGCAAAGGGACCTGACTCCTCTGGCTGAGACTGACATCGTCAGCATCGTTCCCTCCATTGCAGGCGGTTCAATGAACCGATGCATCTGTAGGTAGCCTGGATCCTGCTGGACGGGATTCCGGGCTGACACCCCACGAACTTAAAATCCTTACGCAAAAACAGGAAACAGCAGCACCACCGGCTCCAAACGGAGCGGAGAGTGCGCGTTTCAGGAATTCAAACGAAATGATAGGTGGAGAGAGAGAGAAAATGCCAACATTGACATCAGCTCCAATAGAGCAACTGAGCAAGGATGAAATTCTTCGTTACAGCCGGCATCTGATCATGCCGGAAGTGGCCATGGAAGGCCAGCTCAAGCTGAAGAAGGCCAAGGTGCTCTGCATCGGCGCCGGAGGGTTGGGCACGCCACTGGCACTTTATCTGGCCGCGGCGGGTGTGGGCACGCTGGGTATGGTCGATTTCGACGTGGTCGATTTCACCAACCTGCAGCGCCAGATCATTCACGATACGGATGACGTCGGTCGCCCCAAGCTCGATTCGGCGCGCGACACAATCCGCGACATCAACCCCAACGTGGAAGTGATTCCCTACGAGACGCGCCTTACTTCCGAGAATGCGCTCGACATCTTCCGCGACTATGACATCGTGGCCGACGGCACGGACAATTTCCCCACTCGGTACCTGGTGAACGATGCCTGCGTGTTGCTGGGCAAGCCCAACGTTTACGGCAGCATCTTTCGCTTCGAGGGCCAGGCTTCCGTCTTCTATGCCGAGGAAGGCCCGTGCTACCGCTGCCTTTATCCGGAGCCGCCACCGCCGGGTCTTGTTCCGAGCTGCGCGGAAGGAGGCGTGCTGGGTGTGCTGCCCGGTATCGTCGGCTCGCTGCAGGCGCTTGAGGTCATCAAGCTGATCCTCGGCAAGGGCCAGCCTCTGATCGGCCGCCTGCTGCTTTTTGACGCGCTCCACCTCAAGTTCCGGGAACTCAAGCTGCGCAGGAATCCGGAGTGCCCGGTCTGCGGAACGCATCCTACCATCACCAAGCTGATCGACTACGAACAGTTCTGTGGTATTCGGGGAGAAGAGCATATTCCCGAGACCAATGTTCCGGAGATTTCGGCGACAGAAATGAAAGAACTGATCGACGAGAAAGAGCCGTTCGTACTGCTCGACGTTCGCGAGCCCCATGAGTACGAAATCTGCAACATCCCGGGAGCCAAACTGATTCCGCTTGGCGACGTTCCGAAGCGCATGCACGAGCTCAACACGGCGGATCAAATTGTGGTGCATTGCCGCTCCGGCGTGCGCAGCGCGAAGGCCGTTGAGTTCCTCATGCAAGCCGGCTTCCGTCGGATCTACAACTTGAAGGGTGGCGTCCTGGCCTGGGCTCGTGACGTCGATCCTTCCATGCCGAGTTACTAATCGGCCGCTTTCACCAGGCTGGGGCGGATATCCGTCCGCCCCGGCACACTTTCTCCTGCAATTCTTCCGCCCGCTGAGCCCTGGCCGCACGGCCCTAACCCCTCCAGGTTTTGCTTTTCCAACCCTTCCACCCGCTTTCGATTGCTCTTGATCAAGATTTGACATATCATCGACAACATGTAGTCAATTTCATGCCAGGGGTGACTGATGAAGATGCATGCCAATCGCCGGGAATTCATCCAGGGTTTTGGAGCAGCGCTTGCCGGGCTGGCTGTCGCGCCACGCCATCTTTTTGGCGCTTCGACGCCGCCCTCGGCGCCGGTTGCTGTCGCCAGGTGTCTGGAGTACGGCCCCCAGGTTCGTTCCACGCTGGCCAGGATGTTTGACCAGCTTGGCGGTCTTTCGCGCATCGTCAGTGGCAAGACGGTCGCCGTCAAAATCAACATGACGGGCGGATATAACGACAGGGTCCACGGCATGCCGCTGGGCATGACCACCTGGGTCCATCCCGATGTGATTGGCAGCACCATCCACCTGCTGGGCCGGGCCGGAGCGCGCAGAATCGTTCTGGTGGAAAGCACCCTGAATCCGTCGCACTCCCTGCAGCAATTCATGTCTGACGCGGGCTGGAACCCGCGCGACTTTGCAAGCGCCGCGCCGCACGTAGAATTCGTGGATACGAATTACGGCGGGCCCAAGGGTGAATACAAGCGGCTCCGGGTTCCTGGTGGCGGCATGCTGTTCCCCGCCTATGATGTGAATCCTGCTTACGTCGATTGCGACGTTTATGTTTCTCTTGCCAAGCTGAAAGAGCACTCGACCGCCGGCGTCACGCTCTCCATGAAGAATTCCTTCGGCATTCCTCCCTGCACGATTTACGGCCAGGGAGCCGGCATTGACAAGCCCTCGACCGTCGTCAAAGGTGCGCGCAGCATGCTCCATAACGGCAATCGCCAGCCTTCCAAAACGGCGCTGCCGGAAATCAATCCCAGTTCACCGCGGGATCCCGGCTATCGTGTTCCGCGCGTGATCGCCGACCTCGCCATTGCGCGCCCCATCCACCTGGCCATCATTGACGGCGTTCACACCGTTGCGGGCGGGGAAGGGTCGTGGGTCCGAACCTGCCGGCCGGTGCACGCGGGGCTGCTGATTGCAGGCACAAACCCTGTCACCACCGACTCGGTTTCAACCGCTCTCATGGGATTCAACCCGATGGCCGAGCGCGGGACTGCTCCCTTCGAAAAGTGCACGAGCACGCTCAAGCTCGCCGAGCAATTGAAGCTCGGAACCCGCGATCTGAAGCGCATTAAAGTGATCGGCACCCCCATCTCCAAAGCGCGAATCGATTTCCGCCGCGCCTAGCCGGCGGCTATCGAGAGATTATTCCCGTCGTCCATTCCCCGACGTTTCGCTGCGGGTGAAGATTGCCTGAATGCTTCCGGGCCGATTGTGCTATTCCCATCCTGGCCGAAGCGGTTGCTTCTGCTTCACCAACCGTTTATTTCCTTTCATTATCAAGCCTTTTGGGGCCCGCGAGGGTTCTTTGAAATGTAACAGGACTGTAATACTGCGGTCACGCTGGAGTGTTCCAATCATAGCAGGTGGTTAAGGCAATGTGGTCCAGGTGGGACATCCCACCACAATCCGGCAAACTCAGACAGGAAGCGGAAGGCGTTCCGTGGCTTCGAATCGGGCTGGAAAGCCTTGACCGAAGCGCGACCGGCGTGGTGTCAGGAGCTGGGGAACATCTTGAACGGAACTCACGGGAGCGCGCCCAAGCCGTCACATCGGCTGCAGGGGCGCGTCTTTCCCTCGTCTATTTCGACGCAGGCGGCGGACACCGAAGCGCGGCCAGGGCGCTGGTTGATGCCGCGCGAGAACAGCACTTGCCCTGGGAGATTCGCACCCTGAACCTGCAGGAATTGCTCGACCCTCTCGATCCTGTCAAAAAATTGGGCGGGGTCCGGGTTCAGGACGTCTACAACCTCATGCTGGAAAAGGGATGGACCCTGGGTGCGGCTCAGATCCTGCCGCTCCTCCACACGATGATCCGCCGTCATCACGATGTAATTGTTCGTTTCCTCACCCGGCACTGGCAGAAAGCGCGTCCCGATGTGGTGGTCTCGCTGATTCCCAATTTTAACCGTGAACTGCGGGAAAGCGTTCAGCAGGCGCTTCCGGGCGTTCCCTTTGTCACCCTGCTCACGGATCTTGCCGACTATCCGCCCCATTTCTGGATTGAGCGAGAATCGGAGTACCTGATTGTCGGGTCCGAACGGGCGATGGAGCAGGCGATTGCGATGGGGCATTCGCCCGGCCACGTGTTTCTCACTTCCGGCATGATCCTGAACCCGGCATTTTACTCCCTGCCGGAAATGGACTGCCGCCGGCAGCGCGAATCCCTGGGGCTCGATTCGCACCGCCTGACGGGCCTGGTCATGTTCGGCGGCCAGGGGTCGCGGGTCATGCTGGAGATTGCCCGCCGGCTCAACCGTCTGGACTGGCTGCAGTTGATCTTGATCGCCGGGCGCAATCAGAAGCTGGAAGCCGAGCTTCGCAAGATTTCCTTCCGCGTTCCTGTCCACATTGAAGGCTTTACGGCGGAGATGCCGCGTTTCATGCGGATATCCGATTTCTTCATTGGCAAGCCGGGGCCCGGCAGTTTGAGTGAAGCCTTGTTCATGGGCCTGCCCGTGATTGTGGAGCGCAACGCCTGGACGTTGCCTCAGGAGCGCTTCAACACGGATTGGGTCACTGAAAAAGAGCTTGGCATTGTGATTCGGAGCTTCCGCCAGATTGACCACGCGGTCGAGCGCCTCAAGGATCCGGTCGTCTTTGCCCGCTGCCGCGCGAACGCTCGCCGGGTCCGGAACCGCGCAATCTATGAAGTTATCGCGATTCTGGAAAACATTCTTGAACAGAAGAAAGGAGGGGCGCGGCCTCGCGGCCAGTATGGGTAAGGCTGCTCCAGTTCGCTTCGCTCGAACGTCGCGGCCGGCGGGGCTCATCCGCGCCAGCCATGTCAAAAGTCTATAGGCTTGACGACGAAATCTGCGACACGATCATCATTTCCGACCTGCACCTCGGCTCCGTTGTGAGCCGGGCCGAAGATGCCCGCCGCATGCTGCAGAGCAAAACCTTCCGGCGGCTGATTCTTCTGGGCGACATTTTCTGCGACCTCAATTTCCGCAGGCTGAAGAGCGAGCACTGGGCGTTGCTGTCTTACATCCGCAAGCTCTCAAACCCCAAGCGCAAAGTGGAGGTGGTCTGGGTGGAAGGCAACCACGATCGCGGGCTTTCCGAGGTGATGTCGCACCTGGTCGGCATCAAGGTCTACCAGGAGTATCGATGGAAGTATGTCGGCACCCGCTATCTGGCCGTCCACGG
>JARRJI010000014.1:0-22814 GCA_037379595.1 Acidobacteriota bacterium
GTTACCCATTTGGCCGGATCGGCATGCATCTTAGCCAAGGTTGGCGCGATAAATGCCAGAGCGGCCATGACAATGATAATCGTAATCACGGGTGCTACTCGATTGCGTGAAGCCATATACTTGCCACCTGCTGGCCGCCTGACCTTGTCTTTCCCCCACGGCAAGAAGAAGGCCATGGACCAGGTTCAGATCAGCTATGTCGCTCGCTCGTGATTGTTGTACTTTTTCTGTTTCGCATGCCCAACTTCCACTGGCATCCTCTCCAGGAAGTCAACTATGGGCGACGAAGCCGTAGGTATGCGACGGCCCCCGAGTCCGCCTTAAGCCCGTACGGCGGGCCTGTCCTTTGGAATGCCCTCCGACGGTTCGGGTGTGGATACAGAGCGTGATTTAGCGGGCGTAGGCAACGGCCCGATCTCCAGAAGGTCTCCAACGTGGGTTCGAGTTCGAAAAATCGTATGGGGCGGCAACTCGAGCACGCTGTCGGCCTTCAGGATAACTTTTGAAATTCTAAACGGGCGGACGTGTTCTTCGATGTGGACGACGTGGTTGCCACGGTCGAGGAAGACCAGGTCGATTGAGAATAACATTCCGATGGTATGCACGCCATAAGAAGGGACGATCCAAAGTCCCCGCCCCGGACGTGCCCAGCGGGGTGTTCTCCCCAACAGACCCACGAGGCGACTTACGTAGGTGTCCGCCACCGAAGCACTCGTAGCGACGAATGTCTCACGAGTTTTGTTGTACACATACACCCGTCTAGTGTTATTGTTGCCCACGCCTTTTACTCCCAACTCAAGCTAACAGTGTTCGGGTTAGTCGCGAGACGCCTGTCGCTTGCGCCGCCAGATAATGATGTACAGCACGATAACGGCTCCGATCCCGGCGATGATGCGAATGGTCGTTACATCCATGTTTTTCCTCCCTGATTCCTTCTTCGAGTTTTTGTCGTGCTAACTAATGTTCCTTGCTTGAGTCCGTCCCCCTGCAATTGTCGTGATTGCCCTAATGTTTCATCACCATAAACTGACGATAGATAGTAATCATCGCAGGTCCCAGGATGACCACAAACAAAGCCGGAAAAATAAAAAACACCAGCGGCGGCACCATCTTGACCGGTGTCTTTGCTGCCGCTTCCTCGGCTCGCTGTCTGCGTTTCATCCGCATATCATCCGCGTGTACCCTTAAAGACTGAGCAACACTGGTTCCAAACCGGTCGGTTTGAATCAGCATCGCGACCAATGCCTTGATGTCGTCCACTCCCGTCCGGGATGCCAGTTCGCGTAAAGCCTCAATGCGGGTTCTTCCGACGCGGATTTGAGCGTTGACCAAATCGAGTTCTCCGCATAGTTCAGGATGGGTGATCCTCAATTCCTGGGAAACGCGCATAAAAGCCTGATCCAGGCCCAAGCCGGCCTCGATGCAGACGACCAGAAGGTCTAAAGCATCCGGCAGAGCCTTGCGAAGGATGTTCTGGCGTTTCTTGACACGGCGAGCCAGCCACATATCCGGCAGGAGAAAGCCCGCGATCACAGCGATAAGAAGAATCAGCGTCGGGTTGGATGTGTATAAGCCGGTAAAATACACGACGGCGAGGAGGACGATCGGCGCCAGAATCTTGGCCCCTCGAAACGCCGTAATGGCTTCAGGGCGTCGGTATCCAGCGCGCACCAGCAGGAGTTTTGTAGTGGAAAGGTCTTTGGTAGAGCTGGGAAGGAGCTTGCCGACATCGGTCAAAACACGAGCGGCCTTGTTCGCCTGTTTCTCGCGAAATGTTACCTTCCGCTGGGCTGCGAGCGGCTGCCAGAGTCTGGATAACCGGTCGGCAATAGGAAGGCCGCCCGGCGAGAATGCATAGACCAGAGCCCCCGCGACTACAACTACTGCAAGAAACGTCAGACCTGTGGCTAACCAGACCATTTTACTTTCCCCCCGTGGAATCAAACCTCAATATTGACGATCTTCCATAGCATGAATGACCCGAGAAGCTGCAAAATTATCGCAAAACCAATGACATAGGGCCCAATGGGGTCATGAAACAGCGGTTTCATGTAAGTCGGATTCATTGCCCTCAAAATCACAGCCATGACGGGTGGCAGCGAAATAAGAATTGCAGCGGTCATTCTTCCTTGTGCAGTACGAATCCGCACTTCTCCCAAAATCCTGAATCGTTCTCGCACCACATGCGCAAGGTTGTCGAGAATCTCGGCCAGATTGCCGCCCGTTTCCTTCTGAATCAACACCGCCGTCACAAAGAATTGAACGTCGATCAGCGGTACTCTTTCCGCCAGATTCAGGAGGGCGTCCCGCAAGGGAAGCCCGAAATTCTGTTCTTCGAAAGTTGTGCGAAACTCACCGGCCACAGGGTCGGGGAGCTCAGTGGTGATCATCTCAAGCCCGGTTGAAAAGGAGTGCCCGGCACGCACGGCGCGGCCAAGCAAGTCAATCGCCTCCGGGAAGATCTTTTCAAAGGCTTTAAGGCGTCGATTGCGTTTTAGGGCGACTACCGCGATCGGAATCATTGCTCCAAGGGGTGCGGACAGGAGACCCAGCAAGGCGCTGGACGAGAGTTCGTGTACGATCACATACGCCCCGACACCTACCACGGCACTGATAAGGATCAGTCTGCCTGGCTTGATCTGCAAGCCTGCCTGGTGAATATAGTTCCTGAGACGATCGGTCCACTTCCACTTCAGGAGCATGCGATGGATTGCCGGCACATCGCTGAGCAGTTCGTCACGGACAACCTTCAGTTCAAGGGTTTCGGCTCCGCGTTTGGAGCTCCGTTCGATGGCATCCAGACGTTTGGCAACAACTTTGTCCGGGGCGGACCCGCCCGTGGAGAAGAGAATAATCCCCCCCACGACCAGGAGAATAATCAAAAAAGTAAGCCCGGCTAATACCAGCGCCATCTTAGATCTCCTTAACGGACTTCTACCTCAGAACGCTCAAACATATCCGCTGGCAAGCGGATGCCTGACGTCACCAGACGCCCGGCAAATTTCGGACGAATACCTGTCGGGGAAAACTGCCCCAGAACTTCGCCGTTTTCGCCAATGCCCATTTTCTGGTAGACAAAGATGTCCTGCATGGTCACGACCTCGCCTTCCATCCCTGTTACCTCTGCCATGTTGGTCACGCGCCGTTTGCCGTCGCTCATGCGGCTGACCTGGACCACAACGTCAATTGCCGACGCGATCTGCCGTCGAATGGCGGAATCAGGAATATTGAGGTTGGCCATGGCGACCATCGTTTCGAGGCGGGCCAGGGCATCGCGAGGAGTGTTGGCGTGGATGGTTGTCAGGGACCCGTCATGGCCCGTGTTCATGGCCTGCAGCATGTCCAGCGCTTCTTCGCCGCGAACCTCACCGACGATGATGCGATCCGGACGCATACGAAGGGAGTTAATCACAAGTTGCCTCTGGCGGACAGCTCCCCTGCCTTCTACGTTCGGGGGCCGCGTTTCCAACCGGACAACGTGGTCCTGGTGGAGCTGCAATTCCGCGGCGTCTTCGATGGTGACGATTCGTTCGCGGTTTGAGATGAAGGACGAGAGAACATTGAGTAGCGTTGTTTTTCCTGCGCCCGTTCCGCCTGAAACCAGGATGTTCAATCGCGAGTAGACACATCCGCGCATCAATTCGATCATTTTCGACGTCAGCGAGTCGTTCTCGACCAGGTCATTCGCCGTTAGCGGATCGCGTCCGAAACGCCGGATGGAAAGGCACGGTCCATCGATCGAAAGAGGCGGGATAATGGCATTGACACGGGAGCCGTCCTCCAGGCGGGCATCCACCATGGGTGACGACTCGTCGATTCTGCGGCCGACGGCGGAGACGATTCGGTCGATAATCGACATCAGGTGTGCGTCGTTCCGGAAACTGGCAGAGGTTCGTTCCAGCAGACCGTGCCGTTCCACGTAGACGTTCTTGTAGGTGTTCACCAGGATGTCCGAAACACTATGATCCTTCATCAGCGGTTCGAGCGGCCCCAGCCCGAAGACTTCGTCGAGCACTTCCTGAGAGAGCCGGTCTCTCTCCGTCATAGTCATCGGAGCATTTTCTTCAGCAGCAAGGACTTCCACCATTTCGGCAACTTCGGCCTTGACGGCGTTTCGGTCAAGCTGATTAACCCTCTCGAGATCCAACTTTTGGATCAGCTTGTGGTGAATGGCTACCTTGATGGCGCTCAGATCATTGCGCATTGGAGTTGTGGCGTCCGCCATAGTTCAATTACCTCTTCGGAGGATTCGAGAACAGGCCGAAGATCGTGTTGTTTTTCTTGGCCTGTCCAACGACACTGACACCCTCCAATCGGGATGCCAGTTGTTGAAAGTTCGATACAAGGGGGTTATTGTGATTTCGGGAAAGCGGGGTCCCCAGATTAATTGCTTCGCTAACCTGCCGGAAATCATTGGGCAGGCGCGCGAACACAGGTTGTTTTGCTCTCTTCTCGAAGGCCTTGATGGCGTCCTCGTCCGATCGGTGCCACCGATTGATAACAATGCGGAACTGGTCGGAATCGATCCCCCACGAGGCCATTTTGCCCAGATGCTTTTCCAGTGTCCACAACGCAGGAACATCGGCCTCCGCTACCATCATCACCATGCGCGCCATGCGCAGCAGGGGCCGCAATTCCATAGAATAACTGGATCCAAGGTCCATCAGAAGGTGGCTGCAGCAACTCTGCGCGACGTTGACCACCCGAAGGAGTGCGGAAGGCATAACCTCCTGCCACTCATCCGGGTCTGTTACTCCGGCCAGGACTTCCAACCCGCTTTTTTCATGCAGGGTCAGCAAGGCATTGAAGAAATGGCTATCCAGCCGCTCAAGGTTCCCCGTCGCATCGCGGATAGAGAAACGCGAGCGCAAATCCAGCAGAAGGGAAACATGACCCATCGGCCGGGCGAGATCGAGCAGGATCACACGCTTCTGAGTCATGCGGGCCAGTTGCGCCCCGAGGTTGACGGCTACCGTGGTTGAGCCAACTCCGCCCTTGGCTCCCATCACCACAACAAGTTTTCTTTCGTTTGTCTTTTGACCCGGTGATTGTTCTTCAATAAAGCGCCTTAGTGCCGCCTGCAATTGCGTCGGGTCGACAGGGTGGGCAAGAAATTCCCTCACACCGCTGCGCATCGCCTGCATCAGCAGGTCCGGGTCAGGTTGTTTTAATGGGGAGCACGCAATGATGCAAACGGACGGGCGATGTCGGCGCAAGTGAGCCGCAAATTCGAGAGAGACTTCAGTCCCTCCCGCAAGATCCAGGAGTACAACATCTGGAATACTTTCACCCGGCTGCGGATGTTGCTCGGCCGAGGGGGCCCATTCAACCACTGATTCGGTCAGCCCCGTCTGCTCAATGCAAGCCCGCAGATAGGAAGTGCTTTTGGCGTCTGTTGCTACGACCGCCGAAGTTAACATGCGTTATTCCTCTTTCCAACTCACAGACACGCTACGCATCTACTGCCCGGAGGTCTTTGCCCCTTGGCTGGCCGCCGGCGGCATGAACCGCATTGGGAACTGCGGTCCCTCAGGAACCTGGCCCGGGGGCAGGGGATGAACAATTTGAGGTGTCACGAGAACAAGCAGTTCCGTTTTGCTCTTGTTCAGGCTCTCGCTCTGAAATATCTTCCCTAAGAGGGGGATATCGCCCAAACCGGGAATCTTATTAAGTGTCCTCGTAACACGATTGTCCATCAGGCCGGCGATGACGAAGCTCTGTCCGTCTCGCAAGTTCATCACCGATTGTACCTCGCGCGTGGCAATGGCTGGAATCGTGAAACCCGAGAGCGTCAACGCATTGGAGTAATCGAGTGTGCTGACCGACGGGTGAACCTTTAAATGAATCTCGTCGCCTGGAAGGATGGTCGGAGTAAAGTCGAGCTGCACACCAAAATTCTGAAACTGGATTGTGATGGCGGGTGCGCCTCCGCCTCCACCCAGCGACTGCACCACCGGATACGGGAATTTGCCGCCTGAAATGAAGCTGGCGGGTTTGCCCGACTGCGTCAGGACATTGGGTTCAGCCAGGATTTGCAGCAGATTCTTTGTCTGGAGTGCTTCGATCGTGGCTGCAAGATTAATGTCCGGACGGAATATGAAGACATTGAGCAGACTGCCGACGGTAAATCCGCCGCCGCTGGAAGTCAACTGCCCGGCCAAAGAAGGGGGCGAAAACTGTCCGGTGGAAATGGCACCAACGTTCTTCGCAGGCGGGAGGCTCATGAGATTCATGCCCAGTTGTTTAAGAGCAGACCGGTCAACTTCGGCAAACCGCACTTTCAGGAGAACCTCACCAGTAGGAGGCGCTGGAACTTCCAGCAGGCTGACGACGTCTTCCTTTTTCGGGACCATCGATTGGGCCAGTTCAAGGATCTTGTCAGCGACCTCGGGCGAAGAAACGTGGCCTGAAAGCGTTACGATGTTCTTGCTGACATCGACCTTGACCGACTGGTTCGGAAAAGTATTGCGAATGTCGCTTGACAAGCCCAGAACATCCAGGTCCACAAAGATGTCGAACGTTTGCATCTGGCCTGACTGTCCCCAGATGACCAGCGAGGTTGCCCCCGGCATTTTACCGTTGAGAAGAATCTCCGTGGGGCTCACCACGACGGCGTCGCAAATGTTCGGATTGGCAAGTGAAACGCGCCTGATTTCGACCGGCGAAGTGATCACCAGCGAACGATCAACAATCAGGTGCAATTCTTCCGGCCCGCCAGCTTGGGCCGCCGGCGAGCTTGTACCCTGGGCTTGTTCGACCACCGTACGGGTATCAATCTGAGATGCCATGACCTGCAGAGGGCCGGGATTGATCGCAATAAAAATCAGCGCGAAAAAAATCAGACTTGCAACTGCGGGAAGTGCATAACTTTCGCTTCTGTTATTTTTTGTTGTCATCGACTCCGCCTGAAAGGTAGCTTATTGACTAGAGAAAGATTGATCCGATTTCTTGTTGCCGCGAATCACTTCAACCACATATGGGGCTGGCCCCTTTGGCTTTTGAGGCCGTACCTTCGGTCGTGGATGACGGGTCCCACCGCCTCCTCCATAATGGTGAGGCTCCGCGCCGCCCAGAAGGAGGGCCGTCTTGAAGACCGGTGAAGCTTTTATAATCTTGGTATCGATCGTGTTGCGAAGCGCCAGATGGATTCTGCTGTCGGTGCTGATCATCGTAAGCTTATCGGCCTGTTCGGGAGTTACCAGGAGAGTAACAACGCCGACCGTGTGAGGCTTTCCTGACTTGTCCTGTTCTACTGCTTGCCCGGCGGCCAGGACGCGGACATCCTGAATGACGGTACGCGTCAAGCTGTCATTTCCACCCTGCGGTTGGCCCGTGGCCAGGACGTCCACCATTGTTCCGGGCATTGCAAAACCGGAAACGCCCACCACGTCGTCCACTCGTATAGAAACGGCGCGCATTCCGACAGGGATAGCAGCGGGCAATCCCACCCCGGCCTCTTTAGGAGCGAGTTTCCCCTCCAGGATCGGCTCATTCTTTGACACCGGAGTGATGAGCGACCGACCGATACAGTCCTGAATACGGCTGAACGACCCTGCAAGAGGGTCCGACTTGGGCCAGGTCACAGTACTTAAATCTTGGGCGGTTAGAGGTGTGCCCAGCGCCAGAGGGCGCGAAGCCACAACAACGTGGGTTACAGGGATCGGCTTGATAGCAGACGCGTGCTGGATTTGACGATACACGTAGCGGCTTGCTATGAGGCCAATTACCACCGCGATCAACACCCCGATCAAGGCTCTGTTCCTATTCATATTTTTCTCCCTCAGTACTTTAAAGGGTCAACAAAGTCGACTTTGTACAAACTGCAATGACCATGGCCAACGCTGTCGCAACCCCGAAAGGTAAGCGTACCGAAGCGGGGCTGTCCAGTGTCACCAAGGCCCCCTGTGATCCCATTCCAAACGTAGCCAACGCCCGAACCAGAATTCCCATGTTGCTCAGAGTTTGTTTGATACGCCGCTTTCGTACAGTTTCTACGACAGCCATGATGCCAGCAATAAAAATGCTTACCAAGAGGACGTAGACCAGCTTCCACGGACCAAGGAACGCTCCCAGCGCCCCCATCAGCTTCAAGTCTCCTGCCCCGATGCCCCTCAATATGACCGGGATCAATAGAACTCCAATTCCGATTCCCGCGCCTTCAAGTCCGCTGATGATTCCGCCCCAGCCTGAAAAGACCCCATTGGTAGCTAACCCTAGAGCAAACCCCGAGACGGTCAACCAGTTGGGGATGCGCCGGAATTTCCAGTCCAGCCAACCTGCCCAAAGAGCGACGGCTAAGGCCAAGCCCCAGACAGCAGCCTCGTTCCAGGTCAGATGTTGCATTAGCGGCAACGTTTATTGCTCCCCGGTAAAGCCAGGAGGGGAATACTTTACCAGCTATTGAAGAATTAGTGAACAACCCAGGCACAAGAATCCGCCACCGAGCTAACCTGCAGTAGAAAAACAGAATAATGTTAGCTCGTCCCCCCTCAGCAGCTCGCCTGGAAAAGCACCGTGTATGTCATGTTGGAGATCTCGATGAGCATGACGTATTCAGAAGGCCTTTCAGCAAGCTCCAGCGTAAAATTCCGTGCCTTTTACGAAAAGTCCCTCACCAGCCGAGGAATTGCTTTCTTTTTCCTCGGCTAGTGATTTAAGTAATCGTTTCAACGGGATACCACGACTGTCACTACGTCGTCGCAGCCAGATTGCTTCCCGCTTCGTTGAAGATGTGGTTGACTACGCTTCCCAGCTGTCCAACTGCGACGATGGCTACCAACGCAATCAGCACCAGCAACAACGCATACTCAGTAAGATCTTGACCTTCTTCTTCTTGCCACAGTCTCTTCAAGAGCTCTGTCATTTGCACGTTCCTCCCGTGAATGAAGTTTGGTGGACTTAGCTGTTATCACACCATGCCTTCGGTATAGCACTTGACATTCCAAATCCTTGGTTTTGAAAAGACTTCCTTGCATTTGTATCGGCATAGAAGAATCAACGCATTAGCGCTTTGCTGAGGGCTTGGGGACGTTATCCAGCCGAGACCGCGCCTCGGGAGTTACCATTTGTTGACGAACAGTGGGCTCATCCTTCGCTTTCTGGTGACGTTTTGTTTGACCGTTGGTCAATTGGTACACTCGTAACCCCTCCGAATCCAAAACTAATTTCCCAATGCTTGCCATCTGCCGGGAGTACCCTGATGCCCCATAGGCCCAGATATAGTCATAATCTTCCTGGATCTTGCGCCAATCGGGTGGGCCGGGAGCAGACTCCGACAGGTAGAGATACGCCGGCGTATAAGTCCTGACGCGGATGCGAAGGGGTTGAACTCCTTTATCGTGAAAGAGATACGGAGAAAACCAGCCTCTTTGGATTACGCCGTAGGCCCAGAACATACCTCCCCAGGGTTCCTTTCCTCCAGTCTGCTGGATAAGCGGGAAAAGGCGAATATTCGCGGGGACAATCGAAAACGACTGAGAAAGTTTTTCAAAGCGAGGCTGCATGGACCGGAAGTTCACCTCGACATTGCCCGTGCGGATCATGAAGAGAAGAAGAGCGACTGGAACCAGATAGCGGCCCCGGCGCCCCAGTTTCGCTCCCGCCAAAGCCACCACAAAAATAAAAGGCAGCAGCCGTCTGTCGGCCATCATACCGGGGCCATAATATGCTGGTGTCAGAACATACATGGCCAGAAGACAAGCCAAAACTCCAAGCCAACGCTTGTTCCACCGGAGTTCGGGATTGTCTGCACATGCCAGAATGACGCATGCCAGGATGACCACGAGGGTAAGGAAGTCCAGCCAGGGCGAATACCCCAGCATGACTGCGACGAGATTTGGGATTTTCTCCCTCATGCCCCAGGACCGAATGGGCCAGGCCCCGGCGTCGTACAACTTCCAGTAGGAATAGAGGGCAACTCCCGGAAGGAACAAGAGCCAGGACGTCACGATTTCACGGAGTGGCCGGCGTCCCAGGATCAGATAGCAAGTGACGACCACCCCTGCCACGACAAATCCTCCGATATGAGTGAAATAGAGGGCAGTTGTCAATCCACACAAGAGCCACCAGAGCGAAGGACCAGGGTTCCTCCTGTAGCGCAACCAGAAACCAAGAACCACAAAGCAAAGCGCGAAACTCAGCTGCAGGTTCAGCATCCCATACAAAAACAAGAACATGTTGCTGCAAAGCAACAGGGACCAGAATGCCAATCGCTCTTCGCCGGGGTTTGCCTCCTTCAGGAAAAACCACACTGCAGGAGGGACGGCTAGCAGACAAAGGCTCAGAAATATCCGCGCGGTGAGCATCACAGGCAAGAAGGCCTGCAGTCCCACCAGAATCAGGTCCATGGTCAGATAGGGTCCCAGATTCCAATTCGACGCATAGTATTTGCTGAATTCGAATCTGGGATCATGCAAGTGAGCCAGAACAAATGAGCTCGCAAGGTGGTTGGGGAAGTCGATCAGGGGAGGGTATCGGACGGTCCAGACGGGCGCCACCAGGATGAGCCCCAGAACGCCGAACAGCGCGAGAAGCAACCCTGGATGGTCACTCCACCGAACTCCCAGATAGCGATCCAGCAGCCGGGGCTTGCTTTCGGATTTCATCACGGTCTGCGAACTTCCCATTTCCTGTGCCTTGTCCCCGATTTTACAAGCCGTCAGGTGTCTCGGGGCCTGCCTGTCAGACAATCAGCCCCCGTGCTGAGCGTGCCCGGCACTCGCGACGGCATTCTTCCCAGTTTTGGTCAGAATGATGCTCATCTTGTCCTGGTAGACGTCCTTCCACTCTGGCGAATTCAGCAGAACCGTTGCCAGTGGACTATCACGGTGAATCAAGCAGGATCGTACATGATATTTTCTCAAGAGGAATGCATAGTCGGGTTGAATGCCAGTGATTGCCAGGTAGTCGGCCATCACACCCGAGTATTCATAGATGTCCAGCCGTCCATCGATGAAGACTTTGTGTGCAGGTCCCCGATCCAATATCAGATAACCACCCCAGAAGAAACTGTTAAAGGTCGGTCCCAAGCCTGGATGGGCGTCCAGATACCGGACCCCCGCGACGGGCATCCGAAGTGTCAATTGCTGGCGCAGCATCGTTCTTGAAGGGAGGAATCTCACGATCCCCAGGCAGATAAGGCCTATCAACGCAAAATTCAAGACAGGGTGGTCCTTTTCCTCCGAATAAGGGGGGAACCACGGTGCAATCTGTTCCGCCAGCATTGGGGCGAAAACTGGCACAAAGAGAACCATGAAGCGCGCATGCATGAAGGTTTCGGCTATGGCTATGAGCAGGAGGGCCCCGTCTTCCAGGCGAATATTCAGCCGCCGCGTGGCTACGAGGATCCAATAAGACAAGACTAAAACGAGGAATAATTTTCCGGAGAAATCCGACATTGAAAGGGGTTGCCACTCCTGAATAAACCGGAGAACCATGGGCTGAGAAACGGCCATTTCCAGCGGATATGCAACCAATTGTGTCCCGTAGGGCGTAATGATCGAGGCCAGGAGGCACAGCAGAGCTGTAAGTTCAAGCTGCTGGCGCTGTCGTTGAGTCCATCGCTGGGCGTAGATGCTGCCGAAGCGGAACTCCTTCAATCCGCTCAGCCAGTAGATGCCCAGGGCGCCAAATCCCAGGATGAAGGTTCCATGGCTGTTGACCCAGAGCAAAAAGACGAACGGAAGGATCCATAAGCTCCTGCTGGAACCCTCGCGGAATCTCTTGAGCACGATCAGGGTGACAATCACAAAGATATAGCCGAGCAATTGAGGGCGCAAGCTCCAGGATACTGCCGCCAGCGGTATGAGTACGGCGGAGGTCACGAACGCAGACTTGACTTCTTTGCTGCCAAGGTACGCGTAATAGAACAGGGCAAGCAGGATGGTCCAGATGAGGATCGTCAACAGAATCATCAGGCCATGAAGACCCCCGGCTCGCCAGGCAAGGGCCATCACGACTTCACCCAGCCATTCGTATGCGATCCAGGGAGTTCCCTGGGCCGTAAACGAAAAAATATCGTGTGTCGGCCATGTATGAGTTTTCAGAATCATGTTGCCGACTACAACGTGCCACAGAGTGTCGCTCTCCACCCAGCGCAGGGGAGCTTGGGTTGAATACAACACCTGGTGGATGTTGGTGACTGTTCCTGCGAACGCGCCTGCAAGCAGCAGGGCCACCAGGAAGACCGGGAATGAGAAAACCTTTCGGAATACACGTCTCATGTTTCTTTACCCTTTTCAAAACGAATTGCCACCGATACCGCGCAGCTGATGGAAGTTCCTGAATTTCACTTTCGCGCCTTCTGATGTGATGTTTCGATTGAGCATCAGCTTGATGGATGGAGAGGGTCACCGTCCTGCCATGCAGAAGAGCAGGAAAAGCCCTTTCCCTATCAACGGTGAGTTTTGACCCCCTGAGTGACGTTCGCGCCGGACGTTTGGAGCGGTTGCTTCGGGCGTCGAACATAGATGGCGGCCAGCTTGTCCCTGTAAACTTCTTCCCATCCGGGCAATGCGGCCAGCATCGTTCCCAGGGGAGCATTCTGGTAAAGCAGGCACGACTGAATGTCGTATTTCTGCAACAGGAACAGTGTATTTGGCTTGACCGCCTTCATATCCAGATAATCGGAAAGGACACCCGCATACTCATAGAAGTCCGCGCGGCCGTCGATAAACACTTTCCGGTGGTAATCGGGTGTGTAGATCAGGTAGCCTCCCCATCCGTACTGGTTCAGGGTGGGCTTGGGCACTGTGTGTTGATTGATATATTCGACCGCCTTCCTGGGATAACGTTCCACCGCCGCAGATTCCAGTTTCTTCGAGGAGGGCAGGGCGATGACCAGCCCTAAGGCGACCAGGGCCATGACTACGGCATTAGCGGCAAAATGGTCGATCGACGGGTCGTAAGGGGGCACCCACCTTGCAATCATCTTTGCGAGCAGAGGAACCAGGATCAGCAGCAGGAAGGGAATAAAGCGGAGATGCACGAAGCAGGTGTAGGTCGCAAACAGCAGCAGCACGATGGATTCAAGACGGAAACGTTCGCGCCACGGGATCTGAGCCAGCCAGAACGCAAAGATCAGCCCCAGAAGAAGCTTTGTCTGCCAGAAATTGAAGGTGATCGACTGCCACTCGTTGATGTGGGAAATGTTGACGGGTTCGAAGAGCGCCATCTGCAAGGGATATGCTGCCTGGCGGCTCCCGTAAGGACTTACCAGCAGAGCCAGTACGCAGAGCAGGAAAACAATTTCCATGTGGCGGCGCTGCCTGTCGGTCCAGCGCTCGCCAATGATTCCTCCTGCCTCGAACTCGAACAGGCCGCATACAAAGTAGATTCCGAAAACCGTGAGGCCAAAGACGAAGGACCCGTGAGTGTTGAGCCATATCATAAACAGCGGCGGGAGGACCCACAGGGTCTTTTGCTTTCCCTGCCGAAACCGCTCCAGGCAAATCAACGTGATGATGAGGAAGATGTAGCCAATCAACTGGGGGCGCAAGTTAAAGAACGGCCCCAGGACCATAAAGGAAAGCACACAGGGTATCAGCGCTGCCTTCGAGTTCCCACTGACCAGTGAGGCGAATCCGTAAAACAATGCCACGAAGATTGAAGCGAGTATCATGCGAAGAATACTCATTCCCAACAGACCGCCCAGGTTTGCCGCCAAGGCGATCACGACCTCGCCCAGCCACTCATAGGCCATCCAGGGCGCGCCGGGAGCGCTGAATGAATGCCAGTCAGCACTGGGAACAGTATGGGTCGCGAGAATCTGTTTCCCTATTGCAGCGCTCCACCATAGGTCGGGATTGGGAGTGGCGTAACGCGAAAAAAGAACCGCCAGGCCCACCAGAAGCGTCCCTGTTAGAACAGGGAAAGAGAAGACCTTTCGGAGAAGAGCGTTTCTGTGCCCCCCGCGGCTGACATCTGAGCCGCGGCCAGATTTTGGGGTATCGACTTCAACCACTTTTGAGTCTTCAGTCAACATGGAACCTCATTAAGTCTGAAAGTACGACAAAAAGTAACCGGCCTGCCGCATCAGGCGAATGATTTCCCCTCCGGAGAGCCTCGGAATATTCAACCTTTCCGGCTCGAATACCGGCTGGAAGAGCTGGGAAAGTTGCTGTTTGGCGCTTATGCTGCCGGTGCCCGTTTGAGATCTGCGAACGCTTCTGCCATGGTCTTTGGGCGATTCCTGAACGAGGCGGCATCGACCGGCTGGAGAAAAGCCATCCCCCTGATACTCGGAGCAAGTTGCATGCCATTCAGCGCAATGACCGAGACTTCCATGGAAGGCAGCATCACGATGCCGGCATGTGGTGCTATTCTTCGGTCAAGTGGTTGACCTTGCCTGTCCCACCATGGAATTCACCAGGCGGCTTGCCCTGCAAACACCCGGCGCTGCGTTGCCGAAAGCAGATGTCTCGTGGATCTCGCCCCAGAAAGAAATTAACAGCGGTAGAAGCAGGAATCTTTCTGTTTCCCCTGGTGTTGCCTTTCCAGGCAGATCAGGCTATCAACCGAAAAATCGAGCCCGGGAAGCGGGCCGGAGGGTGAAAAAGACCATGGGCAGCGGGAGCAGCAGGGCGCCCACGACAAGGGTTGTCTTGGCGCCCCGGCTTCCGGCGCAGGCATAAACCGACACGAGAACTGCAATACCGGCCAGCGACGGGAAGGACAGAGCGGCGCTGAGGGAAAACAATTTCTGGAGAATCGTGGCCGGGTTAAAACGCCACCACGCGCAAGATGGCAGGCCATTCGGACGGGAACGTTCTTTCTCTTCTCCCTGTGTTCTGTTCTGTGAGATGCTTCGGGGCGGCCCGGTGCTGGCGACTCTTTTTCCCCTTTGCCATCAACCTATTGACTGATCAGCCGTACAGGGATTGAGGTTCCGTAGCTGGCTGTAACCGGACCCCCTGGATTTGGTGACCCTCCACCGCCGCACGAGCTTATGTTCAGAACATAGGCGTATGTGCTGCCCTGCTGAGCTTGCGAAGTGTCTCGAAGGAAGAGCTGGAGAAAACCGGCGACGTGGATGGTGTTCTGGCCGGGCTGGATGACACCGTTGTAAATCGGCGCGGTAATGACCGAGTCAGAGTTCGAAATTGGACTGGTGCCGTTAGGGTCCAACGGGTTATTGGCGCCCGGCATGATCAGGGGAGGAATCTGCGGCAGCGCAGGCAAACCAGCCGCACCCTGGGCTGGAGGTGGATCTTTGCAATTATCCGTAAGACCTTGAACATAGTCCTGTCCGCAGGTTGCGGTGCCGTCAATCTGGTCTTCATGAATGAGGCAGTTGACGCCCTCGTAGGTGGGTCCCACCATGTCGCCAGGGGTACTCTGGAGGGTTGTTTCAAGATCAAGGGTTTCGCCGCAGTAGATTGGGTTTGCATTGCAGCATTCGATGTTGGCGCGATAAAGGGCGCCGCTCCCGGTCCCTCCAGTGGTTACGGTGCTTGCGCAGGATGGGCAGTCAGTTGGTATGGCGCCGGTAGTGGATAAGTACGCTGCGTAGAACTGACCCGGGGAGGCCGTGCCGGATGGATTCCCCGGCTTGATGAGAAACGGCTCGCCAAGCGCTCCCTCCGGATAATCCACAGGCCGCGCGACTTTGCCGTCCGTGTTGATGAAGTACCCAGCCCCATTCTTGCAGTCACTGTTCGTGTCAGGGTTGAACTGATCGCAGTTGGGGAATATCCAGGGCTTCAGGCAGGTGGCCCCGATCGTCTGCTGTGTGCCGGAAGGGTTGAAGGCCTCGGCTGTTGCCGTTGCCGAGACGCTGGCGGTCATGACGCCGAAAATCTTCATGAAAAAGGTCGGCATGGCATTGCCATGGTCCAGGCCGTCATAGGTTCCGCGGCCGGCGACGACACGAATCTGCGGGTCGGTACCGGAGGTATCGGGGAAGCTGATATCGCTGTCCTTGATCGCCGGGCTCGCGCCCTGGATAAGGTTCCTATTTCCAACCGATTCGGCCCGCTGCGTGGCAATTGCCGTGCAGTAACCCCAGTTGGCGCTTGTTCCCGTAGATCCCGTGGCGCAGCCTCCGGCGACAAAGGCCTGGGCGCCCGCCAGCGCAGCGGCATCGGCTGCGCGCTGCGCCTGGGAACGGCCCACGTAGAGCGAGGCGAGATCAAGTCCCAGACCCGCTATCCCCAAAACAAAAACCAGAGACACCGCAATGATGATAATGCTGACGCCACTCTCATTAAAGCGTTCTGTGGTCGAGCGTTTGGCTGCTGTCATTCCCTCCTGCTCCTCTCAGTTGTTCGATTGATTCCCCATCATGGCATCCGCCGAAATCTCAATGGTGGGTGAAACAGTCGCTGACGGGACAACCAGATTGATTACGTGGTTAAAGCCAAAACTATAGTCATAGGGGTAGTTCAGGGTAACTCGGGTTGCGTAAATGGTGTTCCCATTGGAGTCAACGTTGTTTAATTGCACAGCTCTCTCGATCCTTAACCCGTAATTGCCACTCGAATAGAATTGCCAGCAATATCCCTGGGTGTTTCCGGGATAATTAGCCGTCGGAGCCACGACGCATGGGCTGTAGGTGGGGTTAATAAAAGAGATGTCCAGGCCGGCATTCTGCAAGTATGTGGTCACGTCATCGTAGATGGCCTGAACCGAAGGGACCATGGCTGGGTAAAGCTCAATGTCGCGTGTAGTGCCTTCGGCAGCGCCCAGTCGCGCGCCTGCCCGGGCTGCATTAGCAAGTTTCTGTTTCACGTTGTAAGCGTTGGCAAAGTCCAGCAGGCCTACAACCATGACCAGGATCAGCGGAAGAGCCAGCGCAAACTCGACAAGTTCTGCGGCCTCGGTCTCGCGAAAGGCGCGGCCGGCCCTGGCCGTGCAGTCGATGAGTCCCCTGGAGAATCGCGCCGGCCTCCGTGAAAAATCGCGTAACGGCAGTAAGGTTTCGCCTTCTTTGCTTTCCAAATCTTTTGGCATCACTGACCTTTTTCCCTCCCTGCTTCAAGACGTGCCCGAAAGTCCTCTGTCCTCAGGGCACCGCACTCCCGGCCAGGCATTGGCTCGCCGGCACCGGGTTTTCCAGGCGCATCTGAACCTTTGTCGAAAGAGTAATCGTTGAGTACTGAAGGGTTGTCAAAGGAATCGCGAAGCTGAACGGGTACTGAAAGGCAATCTGCACGCCGCAGACGCTGGGACTCGGATTGGTTGCATCCATGAAAACGTAGGTGGTGGTGTAGTTCTTGATCTGTGTGGGATCGAGGCCGTCCGCCTGCAGCGCGGGTTCGACAAAGTCGGTTCTGATGTCGCCGGCCGTGTAGAAGGTGTTGTTTCCCGGGCAACCAGGGGCGATTGCGCAAGGGGTCAGCACTGCTTCCCTTGCCCCTTCTCTTGCGGCCCGGGTGATGGTCTGGTACACGTTCCATGCCCGGCCGAAGGCGACAATCCCGAGTAACAGCATCAATAAAACAGGAAGAACAACAGCCGCTTCAAGCAGCTCGGCACCGGACTCTTCCTTCCATTTTGTCACCACTTGGACACACACGCCCTTGAGTTGTGTCCCCGTGTATTGACACTTCCGCCCACGTCTTGCCCCTCGTGTGTAGAGGATCATAAACAGTTCCCCCAATACTCGACACTCGTTCTTCCTATCCCCCTCCTCGAAGAGCAACCCTCTTGCCAAACTTGCACTTGCCCGGCTTTCCGCCTGCTGGCTTGGCATCCAAGGCGCTTGACCCATCGTGCCGGAAGCCCGGACCGAACCGATCTCTGGGTATCCCGGAAAACCATGATATACCTACCTGAAAAGACCTGTATTGTCAATAGGGTAAATACCTCATGCATAACATCCCGGCACAACGGGTCGACAATCCCTCGAATCTCCCCCTATCGCACCGGTCATTCAAAAAACGACAATGTCCGAATCGAAATCCCTTCATAGGTAATTGTTTACAAAACTGTTATGATGCGGGCGGGCCGCACCTCTCCTGCCTTATCCTCTCAGATTTTCGAACGCCGGCAGAACCTTGAACGGCGTTCGCACACCCGAAATGCTTTCACCACGTTGTTCGATTCTTTCTTCTTGCAGGTTTCCGAGCAGGAGCGAGGCCTGCTTCAGGTAATCGATGCGCTCTGGCGCCAGCCCCATGATCCTGGCACAGGTGGCATCTACGGCGACGGGATCGTCGCCCGACACCAGAACTCCGGAAGCCTTCGGCGTTCCCTGGATGGGTCCGTTTCCTTCCATGCCCAGGATTCCGTCGACAATGGCAAAATCCGGCCTCACGGTGCTGTTGATGTCCAGGATCGACCGGCTGATGCCTGCCCAGTGCAGGACGTTCTTGTCCGCTCCCAGGACGCTTTTGGGCAGGCACAGAGCTTTCAGCTTGGAGGCCCGGGTGCGCGTCGGGACCTCAGAGACCTCATCGGTGTTCAAATCAACGAAAGTATGTTCCAGCGGACCCAAGTAATCTCTCAGCCGCAGCACTTCTGTAATTCCCTCTGTATCTCGCTCATTTGCCGGACCTTCGGCTACGGTCACGGACTTCGCGCCCATCCGCAGAAAAGCCTCCCGTGCAGCTCTGATGACGACGGGATGAGTGTTGATCAATCCTTGCGCATCGGGCTCGACGAAGTTCGGTTTGATCAGCACCGTCTTGTCTCGAATGGATAGCTGAAATTCCTGCAGGGTCTCCCACAGCATCGCTTCGACATCGGCCTCATAGCTCGCGACCGATCGGATCGCCACTTTGGAAGGCCGGCGATTGAACGAAGGGATCAGGCTGCTGTTGGAGTAACTCATGCTTTACCCTTTGCCCTGGATGCGAACCCGAGCCAGTCAGGGACGTCGCCGGCTGCCAATATCGCCCAGGCGATGACGGGGATGTTCCCCAGGAACTGGTTGTTGAGGTATAAGGCCTGAAGCCTGGGTTCGATTGGCGCGGTCGGCCGTCCATAGAGCTTGAGGCACAGGTGAGCCAAAGCCAGCGACCCCGGCCCCCGGATTTCCTGATAATTGTGCTCAAGCCATTCGAGGCTTTTCACGTTTGCCGCGTGATCCTTCTTGTCACCGAGTGCCACCAGGGCCCAGGCGGTCGGCCCGACTCTTGGAATCCCCGGCTCTCCGTAGACGAACGGATTACCTGTATTCCACCCACCCCCCGGGCAAACCCGGTCCGCGAGCATGGCCTCTCCCAGCCGCATGCGCTTGTTAGCTTCCGGCGGGAGGAATTCTGCGGGAACATTCTTCAAAAGGAGCAGGGCAGAGGCGGTTGGCTCGACCCAGCTTGCAGTGTCGGGCGTCCAGCCCCATCCATGCAGAGAGTGGTCCTGCCGAACGATGGCCTCGGTCCTCCGCTGCAACCTCTGCCGAATGCGCCACCAGGCATTGCCTTCCGCGGGCCACGTCTGGCAAAGCCATTGCATGCCCCTGGTGACCGCATTCTCCGTGGGCGAGGAAAGCTTCAAAAGGGCGAGGCAGGCCAGCGCGGTCACCCAGCACCCCGGACGCTCACCGCCGGCGACCGGCCACGCGCCCTCCGGCAATTGCGCGCGGCGCAGCCAGTCTGATGCGGAAGAAAGCGACTTGCCGCCTGTTGCTTCATGGCCACGAAGAGCGAGGATTGACAACGCGGCCGGTTCGGTGCAGCTCTCTGAGCCCGGATGATAGCCCCATCCGCCGTCGGGGTTTTGTGCGTCGCGCAGGAAAGCGGAGAAGGATTCTTGCGGGTAGGGAGGGTCGTTGCGGTCCTTCGCGGTCTGGTCTCCTAATTTGCAGTCTGTGGCCATTCCAGGCAAGCAGGGTCTGATAGGTTACATGACGTGTTCTTGCGACGGAGTTTCTTCGGGTTCGACAGGTTCGAGTTCTTCCTCATCCATCTGGATCTGCAACTGATTGATGAGGCGATGCAAGTATCCGCGCGCGACACCCAGCGCCCGCGCGGCGTCCACTTTGCGCCCTCCGCATTCCCGGAGAGTTCTCATGATCAAGCGCCGCTTGAATTCGCGAACCTCTTCTTCGTAGGAGCGGCCCACAGTAGCCGTTTCGAAGTCTCCACGGAGGCTGTTGGGCAAATGCCAGGTTTCAATGGCTTGGTCATCCGCCATCACCACGGCGTGCTGAACCGCGTTTTCCAGTTCCCGGACGTTCCCGGGCCAGTTGTACTCTTCGAGAGCATGCATGGCCAGGGGTGAAAAGCGGCTGACGTGTTTGCCGAACTGCTGACTGAATTTCTGCAGGAAATGCTGGGCCAATACCGGGATCTCGTCGCGACGTTCGCGCAAGGCCGGGATGTGGATTTGCACGACGTTCAGGCGGTAATAAAGGTCCATTCGAAACTGGCCCTGTTCGACCATACTTTCCAGGTTGCGATGGGTAGCACACACGACCCTTACGTCGGTGGCGACGGGTGAATTGCTGCCCAGGCGTTCGAATGTCCGCTGCTGCAGAACGCGAAGCAGCTTGGACTGCAGGGCCAAGGGCAGGTCGCCTATCTCGTCGAGCAGGAGCGTTCCGCCATGCGCTGCTTCGAAGCGCCCCCGCCGCGTTGCAATAGCGCCCGTAAACGCCCCCTTTTCGTGGCCGAATAGCTCGTCGTCCACCAGCGTTTCGGGCAAATTGGCGCAGGAAAAAGCCACAAAAGGACCCGTCGCCCGCGGACTCAGCCGATGGATGGCCTGGGCCAGGAGTTCTTTTCCTGTCCCCGTCTCGCCGGAAACCAACACGCTGACGTCACAGCAGGCAACTTTGCGCGAGGTCTCGAACACCTCGTGCATGGCCTCAGAGGTGCCGAGCATTTCTCCGAAGCGGCCTGACGCCAGGTCGCGCGAGCGAAGCTCGGCCAGCTCTTTTTCTATTTTTCGAAAGCGGGAGGCTCTGCGCAGCAGCAAGCGGAGTTCCGCCACGTTGGGAGGGGTTGAAAGCGTATCGTAGGCGCCGTTTTCAATGATGATGCGGGAAAGGCTGTCTTCGGCATCCCCGACGATAGCGATGATGGGTGTTGTCCATCAACTGCAGGGTTGCACCGGCGTCCGTGTCTTCGCCGGCGTCGTGCAAATCGAGCAGGACGACGTCACTCCACCCCTGGTCCGCGAGGGAATCCTCAAGGTCGTACCGTTCCGCCGTTCGGACCTCATAACCAGGTCCCAGAGTTCTGGTGATCACTTCAGCAAAGGCGCCATCTAAACTGCAGAATAACACCCGGATCGCTTGCTCGCACATCGTGTCTGCCTGCCCCTTTCGCGGCTTCGATCATGTGTCGCCTGCGCCCTTCGTGCAAGCGTAGGTGCGCAATACTTAACCAGTAAACTGTCTTTCCATCCGAATCCCCCTCTCAGACATTTCTACAAGATACGATGGTTGCTGGCAATGGTACTTAAGTTCCAACCCCCAAAGCCAGCAGAAGGCGCCTCTGAATGCTGGAAATCAACGGAACTGGCTTCCGCTGCAAATATCGGGGCGAATCCACCACCCTCCACGGTGGGATCGCGATGCATTCAATAGGGTAAGATTTTACTTGGAACTTCGGGGAAGTCAAGCATTCATATCAGGGCGTGATAAACAGCACTCATTCTGCGTTTGGAAAGCAAATCTCCGTGTAGTGTCACCCCTCAGAATGGCATTCCGGACATAAAGCCGGCGCCCAACTAACAAGTGTCCTGCCGAATGGTCCATCGAGTTTTGCAGATGCATAACCTTCTCGAGTGCTCCGCCGCGGCGTGCGTTGTGGCGGATTGCGGCGCTCCATGCGTGGATCTTTGTGCTGCCACCAACTCTTCCACAGCGGGAACAACCCGCTTGATCCTTCCTCCGCCTACGGGAATGCCGGCTTTGACCGTACGCATGTGGTGGCCATCAGTTATCACTACAATCTTCCGAGACTTGTCAGGGCCAATTCGCTGATGGGAAAGTTCATCAACGGATGGGGAATGGGCGGCATCACGGTGCTGGAGTCCGGCCAACCCTTCAGCATCTACGATTATTCGGGCTCGGTGGCAGGGCTCTATTTCAGTGCTGACGATTTCATTACCAACCCGCTCCTTCCCATAGCCCAGGGCAAGACGGTGTCTAAGGTTCAAGCCCAAGGCACGACGGGCGTGAATGCGGGGAAGCCGTACTTTGACCCCAACTCTTTCATCATCCCGACCCTTCAACCGGGAACATCAGGCGTGCCGCCCTGCGGGGCACCTGTGGGTGGAACTTCGACAAACTTCTGCGACAACGTGGAGACAACTTACGGTGCAACAAGAAGAAATGTCTTTCGTGCACCGTTCCAGTCGCGGTTCGATTTCGCTTTGCAGAAATCCACCCGGCTCACCGAGCGCTTCAGCCTGAATTACCAGGTAGAGTTCTTCAACCTCTTCAACCATCCCGGCTTCGACGCGCCGAATAACGACGTAAAGCTCAATCATTGCTACAATCCGATACCCTGCTACGTGAATCCGCCGTCCGCAAACCAGGGGATCGAGTTTATCCAGGAAACGCTCGGCAGCGCGCGATTCATCCAGATGGCTCTCCATCTCAACTGGTAAGAAACTGGCCTGCAACAGCGGTCCGCTCGCAGGCGCTTCTCTTGGTCTGGCGTAAAACAGCCCGGATTCATCCGGGCCGCAAGACCTCCCTAAGAGTTGGCCTCCCTTCGGGAAAGGTTGAACAGCAGCGCTGAACCGCCTCGATCAAACGCTACCTACCTGGGCTACTATATCAAGAGGCGTGAGTAGCGAAGATCAACGCCGCATGCGCCATGGCCGTGCCTTGCCAGCCGCAAAACTGGTCCCGGCGCACAGTTCTTTCTAGCGCCCATAGCGGTGGGGGTGGCTTCTCCGTTCGTTGCAAGCAAGACTCGCAA
>JARRJI010000015.1:0-18467 GCA_037379595.1 Acidobacteriota bacterium
GGCGGCCGCTACCGACTTGGGCATCGAGCCAAGATGGACGGGCATGTGGTCGCCCATGGCTACAACGTCCCCCTTTCCATCAAACACCGCACAAGAATAGTCGCGCCGCTCCTTGATGTTTGGAGAGAATGCGGAGCGGCGCAGCGCAGCGCCCATCTCTTCTGCAACTGAGTGAAAAAGATTTTTAAAGATTTCGAGTTCTGCCGGATCTGTCCTCATTATGAGTAAGCACCAGATTGAAATGTTCATCGATATTGCACATGAAATCGGGTGGGACGGCCGTAGTGGAGCTATATTCCACTACAACGGCCGGTCCGCTAAATTGCGTGCCAACGCCTATACGGTCTCTATCGTAGAGAGGCGTTCGATAGAAACGATTGCCGAACCAGACATTTTTCTTTTTCACGACCGCCTCACCCATGCTTTCGACCGACCTTTTGCCGGAACTCTTCGAGCGTTGCGGCCTGGCGGTTGGGATCGTCAAACGCAGCCTCCGGGGCGAGAAGGGAACTGTGAGTTCATAAGATTGGCCCGCATATCTTACATCAACCTGCTTTTCGATATGTATCTTGCCTGATGGAAAGCGGTCCCGCCGGAGTTCCGCGCGGGCCACGCGCTCGAGCAATTGCAGAGGGAGGCCAATGTTCTTCAGGCAACGGCGGAATGCAGACGAGCGTCCGTGTGGAGTTTCCTCAGGCACCGCCAGCAGCACGGACTGGGAGACATCTTTGACCGCATCCGACAGCAGAATCCCGAGGGCCGAGAATGTTCCCGGGTTTGGGGGAATGATGATCCGCGTGATGCCAAGGGAACGCGCGAGGTCCGCAGCCTGTAAGCCTCCGGCGCCTCCGAAGGGAATTAAAGTAAAGTCACGAGGGTCGTGCCCGCGCTCCACGGATATCACCCGCAGCGCCCTTTCCATGTTGGCATTTGCGACGGCAATGATTCCACGGGCAAGCTCAAGCGGGGTGCGAAGCATCCCATGGTCCGACAAAGATTTTGTTGCATTGTCACCAATGAAATTTCTGAACGCTTCCTCGGTCGCCTGCTGGTCCAGGCGGAACGTGCCGCCCAGGAAATAATCGGCGTCAATCCTTCCGAGAATGAGATTGGCGTCGGTGACAGTCGGTCGCTGCCCGCCACGCCCGTAACAGACCGGACCGGGCGACGCTCCAGCACTCTCGGGTCCCACTCGCAACGCGCCGCCGGCATCGATCCTGGCCTGCGATCCGCCGCCCGCCCCGACTGAATGAATATCGATAACCGGAACTGCTACGGGGAGTCCTCCGACAGTGGTTTCGTTGGTGATCCGAGGATTACCCTCAAACAGGCAAACATCGGTTGAGGTGCCTCCCATATCGAAACTGATTGCCTGCCGGATTCCGAGGCGCCTGGCAAGCCCGGTTGCCGCGGCAACGCCGCCGGCGGGGCCTGAAAGAATGGTCCGGACAGGTTCCCGCGCCGCCTGTCTGGCTGTTGTGATGCCGCCGCTGGATTCCATGACGAAGACACTCACGCTTGCGCGCTTCTTGCTGCGAAGGGTCCGGTTGGCAGAGTCTCCGGCTCCCGGTTGTGCCCGGCTCGTATCAGGAATGAAAAGCTTTACACTCGCCTCGCGCTCCAGCCGCGACAGATACGAACCGACCAGAGGCATGAGATAGGCGTTGATTGTTGTTGTGGACAGCCTTTCATACTCGCGGAACTCGGGAAGGATCTGGTGGGAGATCGAGAGCGGAATTTTGAGCGATCGAAGCGCTCGCAGGACCGACCGCTCGTTCTTGGGATTCGAAAATGAGAACAGGAGGCACACGGCAACTGACTCGGCGCCGGAACGCTTGATTCTATCCCGAAGTTTGCGCAGTTCCCGATCCGATGGTTGAATGAGAACCGTCCCGTCAGCCGAAGTTCGTTCCTGCAATCCCCATCGCATTCGGCGCTGGACTAATGGCGAATCACGGCGGACGTCGAGGTCGTAAAGCCGGGGACGCGCCTGCCGGCCGATTTCGATAAGGTCTTCAAAACCGAGTGTGGTGACAAGCGCGACGCGAGCGCCTCGCCGCTCCAGCAGACTGTTGGTACTCACAGTTGTGCCATGGATGATGTCGACTGAATTGTGCCTGGTTTCTGCGATCAGACGTCGCACGCCATCGACGATCGCGAGACTGGCCTCCTCGGGCGAGGCAGGCGAGCCGGAAAAGACTTTGACAACTCTGACGTGCTTGCCGTCTGCGACCACGCAATCTGTAAATGTTCCGCCAGTGTCCACACCCACGCGCATAGGTTTCGTTGCTCCAGGAGATTCGATCTGCTTGGAGCGGGCCAGACGCTCCGAAACCACCTATTGTACCGGAAGCGAGTCCTGCCGCAAGCTTTCCAGAAAATGACGGCGTTCTAATGAGGAGTCCGACTGAAACTGACTGCGCCCGGATGGGTCATCTATCAGGCCGTGTTATTGCCCAATGGAAAAGAAGCGTGCGCATTGAGGGAGGAATCGTCACGATGGCCGGCCGCCAGCTTGTAGTAACCTGCGGCGGCGATCATGGCCGCATTGTCTGTAGAGAGGCGTGGTGGAGGAAAAAAGACGTTGAAACCGCGCTCTTCTCCTGCCTTCGAAAACCGCTCGCGAAGCAGGGAATTGCAGGCAACGCCGCCGGAAACGAAAATGGTTCGAATGCCGATGCCCGTCGCGGCAGTCATGGTGCGTTCAACCAGATCGGTGACCGCTGCCTCCTGAAAACTTGCCACAAGGTCGAGCGTGGTCTGCGAACAATGTGCGCGCAGGTTCTCATCGTTTACTTCATCGGGTGAAGCGTTGCGCCATTCGCGGCGTTCTTCCGCCTCGGTGGCCAGCGGGGTTCCTCGCACGCGATAAAGCACTGCGGTTTTCAGCCCTGAAAAACTGAAGTCAAGCTGATTGCCTTTCATGCGGATGCGGCCGAATTCGAACGCCCGGGGGTTCCCATAGCGTGCCAGGCGATCGATGATCGGGCCACCGGGGTAGCCGAGGGCGAGGAGTTTGGCGACCTTGTCGAAGGCTTCGCCCGCCGCATCATCTCTTGTTTGTCCAAGCACCTTGTAAGAAAACGACTGGATCCCGTCCCCCAAAGCCCGGTGCACATCCACCCGGAACAAAGAAGTGTGCCCGCCTGATACGACCAAGGTGATGCTGGGAAAATCAGCGGCGGGAACGGGCTTACCTTCCTGTCTCTCGATGGTGTTGTGGAGAAGGACGGCGTGAATGTGGCCTTCGAGATGATTGACTCCCACCAGCGGCTTGCCCAAAGCAAGCGCCAGAGCCTTGCCATAAACCAGGCCCACCAGCAGAGAGCCGATCAGTCCCGGACCTTCAGTAACAGCCACGGCTTCGACATTCTGAAGCGTGGTTCCCGCCTGCCGGCAGGCCTCATCCACAACCGGCACGATTTTTCTCAGATGTTCGCGAGAAGCCAACTCGGGAACAACACCGCCGAATCTTTCGTGAATCCGAATTTGCGAAGCCACGACGTTGGACAAGATACGTGTCCCGTCGGCCACGATGGCAGCGGCCGTTTCGTCGCAACTGGATTCGATTCCAAGGACAAGCATGAGAAATTATCTTAGCATGCACGCCAAAGTTGAAGCACTTCGCCCGTGCGCTAAGATTGGCCCTGATTGGTGAGCAGTCTCCGGGATTGCCTTTGACTGTGCTGCAGTAATGACGATAGACTGAACTTTCTTGCCAGGCCATCCCACAAGGAGCATACGGAGAAATCATGAAAATTCGAAAAGCCGTGCTGCCTGTTGCCGGACTGGGTACTCGTTTCTTACCCGCGACCAAGGCGCAGCCCAAGGAGATGTTGCCCATAGTGGACAAACCTCTTGTTCAGTATGCAGTTGAAGAAGTGGCTGCTGCCGGAATCCCACTGACGGTCTTTGTGACAGGGCGTGGGAAGACTACGATCGAGAATCACTTTGACGTCTCCGCAGAGCTCGAGCATGAGTTGGCCGGGCGGGGGAAAGAACACCTGCGAAAGCAGGTCCGCGCGATCTCGGCTTTATGCAACGTGGTTTACCTACGGCAAAAGCATCCGCGAGGCCTGGGACATGCCGTGCTAATGTCGCGAGAGGTTGTCGATGAGGAACCCTTTGCCGTTGTGCTGTCAGACGATGTGATTGACAGCCCTGTGCCTTGCCTCAAACAGCTGACCGAAGTCTTTAGCGAATTTGGCGCCACCGTTCTGGCTATTGAGCGCGTTCCAAAGTCAACGGTTGGGAGCTATGGCATTGTTGCGGCTGAACCGGTGCACAACTCAAAATGGAAAGGCCGCCTGTTCCGGATCAAAGACCTGGTTGAAAAGCCTTCACCGGCCGAGGCGCCATCCAATCTGGCGATTATTGGCCGCTACATTCTGACTCCAGCGATTTTCAAGAAGCTGGCCACAACCCGGCGGGGCAAGGGCGGCGAGTTACAGTTGACAGACGGGCTAAAGAGACTGCTGAATGACGAACCGATCTATGGTTTTATTTTTGAAGGAAAGCGTTACGACGCAGGTGATAAGCTTGGCTTTCTCAAAGCCACTGTTGAGTTTGCGCTGAAAGAGCCGAATATGGGGCAGCACTTTCGAAAGTATCTCAAGTCGCTGAAATTGTAGTCCGTGGCAGCACGTATTTCTGTCAACTAGGGCGAGATATGCCGGACCTGCCTGGCACTCTCTGCGCGAAGTGTCTCGGCGGCATGAGAAAGGAGCCTTGATGAAGGACGACCAAGCTTCTCTTCGCGAGCACGTGCTTTATCTACTTCGAGGCGGCGGTGCGCATGTCGATTTCGACTCGGCTATCGCGAAGCTTCCTCCCAAATTGCGCGGCGCGAAACCCGCGGGGATTCCGCATACGCCCTGGCGGCTGCTTGAACACATGCGAATCGCGCAGTGGGACATTCTGGAATTCAGCAGGAATCCCAAGCATGTTTCGCCAGACTGGCCGGACGGGTACTGGCCGAAGGGTGATGCGCCTCCCGACGCCGACGCCTGGGCAAAGTCCGTCAGGTCCTTCAAGCGGGATCTTAAAGAGATGGAAGCTCTGGTGGCCAGCCCTTCTACCGACGTCTTTGCCCGCATTCCTCATGGTGAGGGGCAGACGATTCTGCGTGAGGCGTTGCTGGTTGCGGACCACAACGCGTATCACCTGGGAGAACTGGTCGTGGTTCGGCGCCTGCTGGGTGTTTGGCCGGAGGGATAAGCGGCCGCGGCTGCGCTCAGCGGGTGATTACGCTCCGCGTGGGGCATTGCTATCCAGTCCGATTGCGATGCGCCGGCCTGTTATTTGCTAGCGGGAGCCTTAGAGTCTGCGGGTTTACTTTGAGTGCTGGATGGTTTTGTGGTTGACTCGGATTTTGCCGTGGAATCACCGTTCGGCTTGCTGTTTGTTCCTGGTGACGATTTCCGAGCGTAATCTGTCACGTACCATCCGGTCCCTTTAAACTGGATTGCGGGAGCGGAAAGCAGTCGGGCAAGCTCTCCACCGCATTTCTCGCAGGTTGTTAGCGGGGGATCACTGAACTTCTGAATCTTCTCAATTCGGGAACCGCACTTTTCACATCGATACTCGTATAGAGGCAAGGTCACCTCCTGACCGTCGAACAGCCATTATAGCAATCGCCCTGAGTCTTGGTCAAAGCGGTTGTCTAGAGAGGTGATACGGTGGCTTTTGGGTTAAGGCAATCGTGGTATGCTACGAATGAATTCGAACTCCTATCGTCTTGTTTGTCCGCGGGATAAGTTGTGCAGCCGAGGAGCAATTGGTAAACTGGTTGCCGAAGCGAACCAGTAAAGACTCCAATGTGAGACGATTCCTCATGATCAAACCGAAGCCTCCCGCTCGTTACTCGTCCTCGCAGCTTTCGCCTGGCAGGCTGTATGTTGTGGGGACCCCAATTGGAAACTTGGAAGACATCACCCTGCGAGCCCTGAACACACTCAAGACGTCGGACCTTATTGCTTGTGAGGATACGCGCTGGACGCAGAAACTTTTGAACCACTATCAAATCCGGACACCGACCATCAGTTATCACGAGCACAACGAAATGACGCGCGCGCCGGAGCTTGTTCTTGAAATGGAACAGGGGAGCATAATTTCCCTGGTGTCGGATGCGGGCACGCCAGTTCTCTCCGATCCGGGGTTTCGGCTTGTTCACCTGGCGATCCGGCACAAAATACCCGTTATCCCTGTGCCAGGCCCGTCAGCACTGGTGGCGGCCCTTACCGCAGCCGGCCTTCCGATGAATCAGTTCATCTTTGGCGGATTTCTGCCGCCCAAGAGGTCCGCCCGTCGTAAAGCTTTGTCAGCACTGATTGCTTTCGAGAAAACAATTGTCTTCTACGAGGCTCCTCACCGCATTATCGAATCCTTGCGAGACATTCGTGACATTTTAGGAGAACGAGAAGTGGTTATAGCGCGGGAAGTGACCAAGATTCACGAGGAGTTCCTGCGAGGCTCGATAACCGAGATCCGAGATCTCTTGAAGGGGGAACCTGTCAAGGGTGAGCTTACAGTGATGCTGGGTCCCGGCGGCGTCCGGCGCGAGAGCGTTCCGGGAAATGTTCCGGTCCGTGATGAGATCGAGAGACTCAAGAAAAAGGAAGGGCTGGATGAGCGGAGCGCTCTGAAGATTGTCGCGCGCTCTCGGGGAATCTCACGCAGTGAAGCCTATCGACAGCTTCAGTTAGAAAAGCATTCTTCCTGACCTTAAAAAGGGTCGAACTCGCCTGCCGCCAAGGCGCAGCCGCCCTAGCAGGTTGCTGAAAAACCCTTTTCACGATGTCATCCTGAGCGAAGCGAAGGATCTGCTTTGTTTGTTCTCATGAAGTTACAGCAGATGCTTCGCTACGCTCAGCATGACCAGTGGCCTTTTTCAGCAACCTGCTAGGTTTTCTGCCGTAACGGGAAACAAGTTACGCTTCGGGCAGCAACAGGGACAGGCCCTGGCTCGAAGGTCTGCTTATGAGATGAGAGTCTGTTCCGAAGCGATATCCAGAGCCTCGTTAAAGAAGTTATCCACCCGGGCAAGCACTTCCTGAGGACTTTCAGCGCTCTGGACATTTCGGCGCAATTCCGTTCCGTTTCTTACTCCGTGCGTGAACCAGCCTGCGAACTGTTTCATCTTGCCGATTGCTCCAGGCGTTTCTTCCTCGATGAGCATGGCGTAATAATCTCGAATTAATTGGTACCTGTCCGCGTCCGAGGGCTGTTCATAAGAACCCGTGCGCGCGAACGATTCCATCTGCCGGAAGATCCAGGGATTTGTGGGGGCTGCCCGGCCGATCATCACGGCGTCGCAGCCCGTCTGGGCGTGCAACGCCAGTGCGTCCTCCGGCGCCATGACGTCTCCATTCCCGATCACAGGGATTCGCACGTTGGCTTTGACTTCCTGGATAATCTCCCAGCGTGCTCGACCGCTGTAGCCCTGAAGCCGGGTCCTGGGGTGGATTGCAATTGCCTCTACGCCTGAGTTCTCCGCCAACCTGGCGACCTCCAGAGCCACAATCTCTTCGGCGCTCCAACCCGAGCGGATCTTGATTGTGAAGGGAATGCTTACGGCGGCACGAATCTTCTCGAAGACGGTCCTGAGCAGAGGCAGGTCGCGCAGCAAACCTGAGCCCCCGCATTTCACAACTTTCTTAGCAGGACACCCCAGGTTCAGGTCAACCATGTCAAATCCCAGATCTTCGATCATGCGGGCCGCATCGGCCAGGTGTTCGGGGTCGGCTCCGAAAATCTGAGCCGTGATGGGCCGCTCCTCGTCGCTATAGAAAAGGTAACGATGCGACTTCACGTTTTGCCGGATCATGGCCTCGCTTGAAACAAACTCGGTCATGATCAGACCGCACCCGCCCAGGCGCTTGATAAACCGGCGAAAGACGGTGTCCGTAATTCCTGCCATTGGCGCAAGAATGTGGGCCGGATGGATTCGTACGTCGCGGATCTGGAGTTGCTCAAACAGCATGTGCAGGCTATTGATTGAGTATACCGGCGCGATCAGCGATTGCAAACCGCATTTGCCCGTCAGCAATGAGCTCACTGCCAACGTAGGCTGAGCCACGCAATTCACCGAGCGTCTCACGCAGTTTCATCACCTGGGCGTGGAATTGGACGGTGTCGCCGGGCGCAACCGGCTTGTAGAGTTTCGCCGAGGGAATCTGCAGGATCATGGCAATCTTATCGGCCATTTGGGGCCGCTCCAGCACCAGAATCGCTCCCAACTGCGTGACGGCCTCCAGCAAGATGCCGGTTGGAACGAGCGGCGAGCATGGGGAGTAGCCCAGCAGCGTCTCCTCATTGGCGGTGAAGGTTTTTATGCCGCGGATTTCGACGCCCGGAGTGAAGTCGGTAACACGATCGACCAGCAGGAACGGATAGCGGTGCGGTAATATCCGCAGGATGGTCGATTCGAAGGATGGCTTCGTTTCTTTAGCCGATTGATGTTCCATCACGTCTGATTCCAGGCAGCAAGGTTCGGCTGGCAAGACTTTCGCCTGCTACTTCCTGATCGAACCTTTCCTGTTTCGCCGCAAGCTCAGGCTTTCGAAGATCTGCCTTTTGTGGGAGCGACCTGGGACGCGGGTTTGGAGGCTGGTTTCAGCAGTTCTCTGCCCAGGGCCCGATTGCGGGCTGTCCAGTTGCCCGGGCGATCCTTGTCGGTTTCGTATTGCTGGCGCATGGCCTCAAGTTTTGAATCCAGATCGTCCAGATAATTCACCGCGAGCGCTTCCATGAACATCGGTTCCTTGGGGGAGCCGAATTCCAGTTTGCCATGGTGCGAAAGGATGACGTGCTCCAGCCGATCCCATAAGTCACTCGGGAAATCGGGAACGAGCCGCACCTTGTCGCGAACCATTTCGATGCCCATGCTGATGTGTCCCACAAGCTGGCCACGGGTCGAGTAGGTAAAGGCCCGGCTGAAATTGAGTTCTTCGATTTTGCCAAGATCGTGCAGCAGCAGACCTGCAAGAATCAATTCACGGTCAAGGAAAGGGTAGTGGTCACAGATTCCGTCCCCGAGCTGCATAAGCGAACTCACGTGTTCGAGGAGTCCGCCAAGGTAAGCATGGTGATAACTCATGGCTGCCGGCGCCAGCTTGTACTTCCGGGAGATTTCCGGATCCTGGAACACCTTAAGAAGGAGGGTCTGCAAAGGGCCGGCCGGCATCTCCTGAATTCGCTTCAGCAGACCTTCAAACAGCACCTCTGGATCTTTTGAGCCGCGGGGCAAATAATCCGAGAGCGAGATGTCTTCATCCCGGCACTTCGCAATCTTACGCAAAGAGAGTTGGGGATTTCCCTGGTAGAGTTCCACTCCCGCCGAGACGCGAACCACGTCGTCCACTTCAAAGGTGGAGTTGAAGCTGTCGCAGTCCCAGAGTTTGGCCTTGATGGTTCCGGTGGAGTCCTGTAGTTCCAGGTCGAGATACGCGCTTCCGTTGCGTGCGGTCTTGCGCTCCCTGGTACGAATGAGAAAAGTTGTGTTTATGGAACTTCCGGGTTTAAGGTCACAAACGTAGGATTCCTTCATCAAGTCCCGCCAGCAGAGCTCAGTAGCTTTCGTCGTATCCGGGAGGAGCACCTGTGTCTTCGAAGCCGGGCGCCAGGCGGATGTAG
Source organism: Acidobacteriota bacterium (assembly GCA_037379595.1). GTDB lineage: Bacteria > Acidobacteriota > Terriglobia > UBA7540 > UBA7540 > SCRD01. The sequence goes on from JARRJI010000015.1 coordinate 9,634, forward strand.
CTCTCTTTGCGCAAAGTTGTCAAAAAGGGGCGCAGGGCACCCTGAATCTTCGTCTCATAAAGATAATTCATGACCTGGTCCGCGACCTGGTCGAAGGTCGGAGCCTCTCCTACTCGCTTTTCGAGAACCTTAAAAATCATGTACCCGTACTGAGTCTTGATGATTTTGCTGACCTCGCCGGCATCGACATTGGCGATTGCCGTGGCGATATTGGAAGCGATAGTTCCGGCCTTGAAGAAGCCTACGTCACCGCCATCCTTTGCACTTGGCGCGTCGGAGTACTTTTCAGCGACATCTGAGAACTTTGCGCCGTTCTGGATTTCGGCCATGGCTTCTTTTGCCCGCTTTTCAGCCTGCTCAGGAGAATGCTTCTGAAACGAGACCAGGATTTCCGCCAGATGAACCCCCGGAGGGGAATCAAATTCTTTCTTGTGCGCCTCAAAGTACTTGCGCGCATCCGAGCGTGTGAGGAGGATCCGTCCTCCTACTTCGCGGGAGATGACTTTCTGGGTCAGCAACTGGCGCTTGATGCGGTCCTTAAAGTCCTCCCAGTTCAGGCCACTGTTTTCGGCGGCTTGCTGGAGGGCCTCAAGTGACGGCAACTTGTATTGTTGCCGAATCTGATCCAGACGCTTGATAACGTCAGTCTCCACGCTGATGTCATCATCCTTGGCCTTTTGGACCAGGAGATCCTGGTCGATCATGTCTCTCAAAAGGTTCTTGCTCTGGGCCCGGAATTCCTCCTCGAGCTTTGTTCCGGAGTATTTTTCAGCCAGTTGCTCATGCAGTGTTTGCCGTTGTGAGTCGTACTGGCGTTGGGTAATAATCTTGTTGTTGATTCGCGCAATGATGCGCTCAACCAGGATAGCTCGTGAACCGGCCCTGGCCTGGGGGGCTGCCCAGACAATCGTTGCAGCCATTAATGCCAACCAAATCAATGACTTGAAGGTTTTCCTTGCCATTGCATCCATCCTAAGCCGATATTTCAAGTGCGTTTGGAAATCCCCGCAACGGCTTGCATTGCTTCCTGCCAGCGGAAAAAAACCATCCATGACAAATAATGTTAGCGCCCCGGGTGCAGTTCCAGCAAGATATTTTCAACTTGTTGCAGCAACTCTCGGCCGCCATTTTGCACCTGCATCCGCAAGACGCCGTCGGGCCGGAAAGCTATCCCGCGCTGGGCTTTAACCATTTGCATCAGCTTCTCGGGACTGACAGGCGTCTGCTCATGGAACCGCATTCGGACTTCATTTCCTTTTCGCTCCACCGTCTGAACCAGCAACTGCTCAGCCCGGGATTTCACGACGGCATAGTTCAGGAGCTGCTGGACCGGCGCAGGGATGCTGCCGTAGCGGTCGGTCAGTTCGGCTTCCATGCCCCGGAGCGATTCTTCGGTTGTGAGCGTGGAAATCCGTTTGTACATCCTCAGCCGCTGGCGTTCGTCGGAGATGTAGGTTTCGGGAATCTTGATGTCGATGCCCAGGTTGAGGGTCGTGCGAACCTCGGGCTTGGATGGTTCGCCCCTCAGCTCGCGGACAGTCTCTTCCAGCATGCGCAGGTAAAGATCGACGCCGATGGCGTTAAGGTGCCCGTGTTGCTGACGTCCCAAAACATTTCCGGCGCCCCGCAATTCGAGATCCAGTGCCGCCAGGCGGAAACCTGCCCCGAGATCGGAGAACTCTTTCAGTGCCGCCAGCCGCCGCCGGGCGATGGGTGTAAGAGTGTCAACTGCGGGAACAAGGAAATAGGCATAAGCGCGACGGTCCGACCGGCCCACGCGGCCGCGAAGCTGGTAGAGGTCTGCCAGGCCGAAGCGCTCGGCGTGATTGACAATCATGGTGTTGGCCCGCGGAATATCGAGGCCATTCTCAACCAGCGCGGTGGCCACGAGCATATCGTATTTGCCTTCCATGAACTTCAGCATCACGCGTTCCAGGTCGCGCTCGCCCATCTGTCCGTGCGCTACGCCGATCCGGGCCGTCGGAACCAGGCGTTGCAGCAGGGCAGCGATGGTGAAGATGGATTCAACCCGGTTATGAACAAAGTAGACCTGGCCGTTGCGCTCCATTTCATGGAGGATTGCGGACTGAATGAGGCTGTCATTGAATGTTGCCACGCTTGTTTGAATCGCCAGGCGCCCGCGCGGCGGGCTCTCGATAACCGACAGATCCCGCAAACCACCGAGCGCCATGTGAAGAGTCCGCGGAATGGGTGTGGCAGACATCGTCAGCACATCGACGTTCGCCTTCAGCTTTTTTAAACGTTCCTTGGCAGCCACACCAAAACGCTGTTCTTCATCGACGATCAACAGTCCCAGGTCCTGGAATTGCACGTCCTTCGACAGCAGGCGGTGAGTCCCTATAACGACGTCGACCTTGCCGGCTTCCACGTCCGCCAGAGTTTTCTTGATCTCCGCTGCAGACCGGAAGCGGCTGAGCATTTCGACACGCACGGGGAAATGCGACATGCGTTGGCGAAAGGTAGTGTAGTGCTGGAAAGCGAGAACGGTGGTCGGCGCCAGCAAGGCGACCTGTTTGTTTTCCTGAGCCACCTTGAAGGCCGCGCGCATGGCGAGTTCAGTCTTGCCGTAGCCCACGTCGCCGCACAGCAGGCGGTCCATGGGTTCAGCCGATTCCAGATCGCTCTTAATGTCAATGAGTGCCGTCAATTGATCGGGCGTTTCTTCGAAAGGAAAAGAGTCCTCGAATTCCTTCTGCCAGTTGGTGTCTGCAGCAAAGGCCGTCCCGCCGCGCATTTTCCTCTCAGCGTAGAGCCGCAGAAGTTCTTCTGCCATGTCACGGAGTGCGCGCTGGACGCGTTTCTTGGTGCGCTGCCAGGAGGTCCCACCCAGGCGATCAACGCTCGGCTTGACGCCATCGCCGCTCGAACGGTATTTCTCCACCAAGTCGAGCCGTTCGAGGGGAACGTAGAGCTTCGCATCGTCGTGATAAGTGAGGAGCATGAAATCACGGGTGGATCCGCCGACTTCAAGTTGCTTCAATCCCTGGTAGATCCCGATTCCGTGATCGATATGAACGACGTAGTCGCCGACCTTCAGGTCGCTTAAGTCTGAAAGGAAACTTGTTGCCAGGTTTTCCCGGCGGCGTGCACCACCCCAGGCAAAATCGCCCAGAATATCGCGCTCGGAAAGCAGTAGAAGGTGGAGATCGGGGAAAACGACTCCGGCCTCAATCTCGCCCCTCGCGATCATTACGGCGCGCGCCTTAACGTCCTCAATGACGCCGTCCAGAGGCTCCGGGCCGCTCTTCGCGCCGGTTCCCGGCCAGGAGACATTTTCAAAAGGAATCTGGTAATCGGAGAAGATCTCGCGCAACCGGTCGGCCTTTGCGGCGGTTGGAACAACCAGAGCGACTCTTTCCCCACTCTCGACCTGCGCTCGAAGATGCTCCGCCATGATCTTGAGCGAGCCCTGATATTTGGGCACGGGCTGCGTGTTCAGAAAGAAATGATGGCCGGCCTCCTGAAACTCAGCCTGTGATTCGGCCTGTTCGTGGCTTCCCTCGATAGCGAGTTCGCTGAGCGAAACGGTGGGAATGCCTGCAAGCGATTTCCAGAATTCCTCCTCGGTCAGGAACAAGTGGTTCGGGTGGGGCGGCTGCGGGACTACATCCCGGACTGCATCAAAGCCGGCTTGCTGGTTTTCTATGAATCCCTGCAACTGTGATTGGCGATCGCCCGGTTCGTCCCAGACAATCACAGGGCGCTCCAAAAGTGAAAATAAGCTGTTGGGATGATCTTCCACGAGCGGTACATAAAACTCCCAGCCGGGAAAGGGTCCGGAATAGGAATCGGTCCAGTTCGTGGACATACGTTCTTTCTTACCTTCCGGATTCTGTTTTTCCAGCACATCGACAAGGCGGCTGAAAAAATTCTTCGTCGTCGCGGCTTCGGTCAGTGGGAGGATCAGCGTGCTCGAGGTGTTTTGCCTTGAGCGCTGGCTTGTCGGATCGAACTCGCGCAACGATTCAATCGAATCTCCGAAGAACTCGAGGCGAACAGGCCAGGCCGTCTCGGGCGGGAAAACATCCAGAATGCCTCCGCGGATCGAAAACTGTCCCACGGCGGACACGGGTTCGGCGCGTTCATAACCGACCTTGAGCAGGTGTTCGGCAAGGTCTTCCGGCGCCAGTTCGTCGCCTGCTTTCAACTCGAGAGCAAGCGCACGATAGAAAGGAGTGGTGCGGTAGCGCATCAGGGCCGCCGCCATCGGAACGCAAAGCACTCGTGCCTGGCCGCAGGCCACGCGCCACAACGCGACCGCCCGCCGCTCCAGGATGTCGGGGTGCGGAGAACGCATTTCGTAAGGTGAACAGTCGAATGCAGCAAGAGAGACTGCCCCGTTGCCTGCACCGGATTCGAGCCAGCCGAGCACGGTGGAGGCTGTCATCGACAATGCTTCTGCGGCGTCGCTGTCCCCTGTGAGAACGACGACGGGTCGAGCCAGTTGATGGGCGAGAACCGCTGCTGCAATTGCTTTGGCCGGGCGGGTCAACCCGGAAATCGAAATTCCGCCCGCCGATTCGATGGGCGGCACTTCCGCTCCCCCTCGCGCCGCCCTGAACGCGGGATGTTCGAGAATCGGTAGGATTAATGGTTGAATGGAGGACATTAAAGCTGAGGGCTCTTAGCCATAAATCTTGTGAACAGCATCGACAATGGCGGTCGTCGAAAACTCGGCCACGGCTGGCATTGAAACAACGCGGCCTCCCGCCGATTCAACTTCGGCACGCCCCACAATTTCGTCGGGCCCCCACCCGGCTCCTTTCACCAGAATGTCGGGCAGCATGCGAGCTATCACGGCCTGGGGTGTGGGGCTGTCAAAAATGGTGACGTAATCGACGGACTCAAGGGCTGCAAGGATTTCAGCACGCTCTTCCTGCGGGAATATCGGCCGTCCATCGCCTTTCAAATCGCGAACACTCCGGTCGCTGTTGACGGCGACGATCAGCACGTCACCGAGTTTCTTTGCTTCAGCCAGATAGCGTGTGTGGCCCGGATGCAGCAGGTCAAAACAGCCGTTCGTGAAGACGACGCGCGCGCCGTCAGCCTTGTGATCTTCGATGACCCGGAACGCATCTTCCAACGGAAGAATTTTCGACAGCACAAACCGGCCTTGCGATCCCTTGGAATTCACATGGTTATTCTAGCATGCGGTGAATTGATCTTCCTGACCGCAGCGGGCTCAGTAACTTACGCTCTTTAGGAACCCGTGTTATCCTGACTGTTCGGAATGAAAGGGACAGGGGCTTTGAGCACGATCGCTATCGTTGGTGGCGGACCAGCCGGCGCAATGACTGCCGAGCGGCTTATGCAAGGTTGCGCCCGCGCGAATAATGGCCAGAACTCCGTGCGTGTTGTCGTTTTTGAAGAAAAGCTCGGCTGGGAGAAGCCCTGTGGCGGCGGTCTAAGCCACAAGGCGCTAAGGAAGTACCCTTTCCTGCTCAACGCCGAAGGGTTGGCGAATCCGATATGGAAAATGGAGATCCGGGCGCCGGGCGATGCTACGGTGTGCCTCAACCTTCGCCAGCCCCTGGCCATTTATTCCAGGCGGAAACTGAACCATTTCCTTCTGCAACGAAGCGAACGAGCCGGCGCTGAGGTCGTCAAAGACCGCATCATTGGCTTAACCCGAGAAGGAAAGAGATGGCACCTTAAGGGCCGCGCAGGGACCTATGAGTCCGATTACCTGATTGTTGCCGCAGGCGCCCGCAGCCATTTGCGGGATCAGTTAGCCGGTGCTTTCAAAGCGAAGGACTTCATGCTGACGCTCGGATATTACGTTCCGGAGCGGGAGGGTCTTTTGCGCATTGAATTTTTCCAGGACTTTGAAGGTTATGCCTGGTCCTTTCCGCGCTCTGACCACCTCTCCGTAGGAATATGCGGCAAAGTGGGACACGCCAAAATGGCGGACCTCCGGCAGAGACTTTCGATGTTCATGGGCCGCCATGGATATTCAATCAGCGCTGCTTCTTTATTCAGCCATCTGATTCCTTCACTGGAGGTCGAAAGTTGGTCCGGCATACGACTGGAGGGCCCCGGGTGGGCGCTGGTCGGTGACGTCTCCGGGATTGTGGACCCGGTCACAGGGGAAGGCATATACTTTGGCCTGCGGTCCGCTGAACTGCTGGCCGACTCGATCCTCAACGGCTCCTCTTACACGCAAAAAGTCTGGGACGAGTTTGGCGCCAAGCTGATGCTGGGTGCGCGGTTGTGCCAAAAGTTCTATTGCGGGAAATTCCTGGGAGCAGGCGTCGCGACCCGGATGATCCAGTTTTGCAACCGAAGTAAGAGCTTCTTGAATCTCTTTCAGGACCTGATTGAAGGTAGCCAGCCTTATGGTGGACTTCGGACCCGGCTCTACCGCAGCCTGCCGAAGTTCCTAAGTGAGGCCGCAACCCAGGCGCTGCGGAAACGTATGAGAAACCAGCCTGCAAGGTAGACGTAAGACAGGATTCGCTGCAGCAGAACAATTCCAGAAAAGGATGGTTACGTGGGTAGGAAATCTGAAGAGCTTTTCCGAAAAGCAGTCGAGCTGATGCCTGGTGGAGTGAACTCACCCGTTCGAGCGTTTCGCGCTGTGGGGGGCACGCCGGTTTTCGTGGCCAGCGGCCGAGGCGCTCACGTGACGGACGTCGACGGCAATCAATATTTGGATTTTGTGCTTTCCTGGGGTCCCCTGATTCTCGGCCACTGCCACCCGGAAGTCATGGCGGCTCTGGCCGCCGTTCTGGAAACGGGAACCAGCTTTGGCGCATCGACACCCGGTGAGGTGGCTTTGGCAGAAGAGATCATCAGAGCGTTTCCTTCCATCGAGCGCGTGCGCCTGGTCAATTCCGGAACGGAAGCGACACTCTCAGCTATTCGGCTGGCGCGCGCAGCCACAGGGCGTGACAAGATCCTGAAGTTTGAAGGGTGCTATCACGGCCATTCAGACAGCCTGCTGGTTAAAGCCGGTTCCGGCGTTGCAACTCTGGGTTTGCCCGACAGCCCCGGGGTTCCTCAGGCATTGGCGGAATTAACCATCACGATCCCTTTCAATGACTTCGAAGCTCTTGAAAAAGCGTTCCAGGCGCACCAGAATCAACTCGCAGCCGCGCTGATCGAACCGGTCGTGGGTAACATGGGCGTGGTCCCGCCGAATTCCGGATATCTCAAGCGGCTGCGCGCGCTGACAGAAGAGCAGGGGACTGTCCTGATTTTCGACGAAGTGATGACGGGCTTCCGTGTGGCATATGGGGGCGCTCAACAGCTTTATGGGATCCGTGCAGACCTGACGACCCTCGGCAAAGTGATTGGCGGAGGGTTGCCGGTCGGGGCCTACGGGGGAAAGGCCTCGCTGATGGACCGGGTCGCTCCCAGCGGGCCGGTTTATCAGGCAGGCACCCTGTCAGGGAATCCTCTGGCTGTTGCGGCGGGTTTAACGACCCTGGAGATTCTTCGCCGGTCTGGAACCTATGAGCGTCTGGAGCAGTTGGGCCAGAGAATGGCCGGCGGCATCTCTGAACAGGCAAAAAGGGTCGGAGTTCCGCTCACCGTTAATCGGGTGGGTTCAATGCTGACAGCGTTTTTCAACGCTTGTCCGGTTACAGACTACGCCTCTGCGAAGAAATCGGATACCGGACTGTTCGGTCGGTTCTTCCGGGGACTGCTTAACCGAGGGATTTATTTCCCGCCGTCGCAGTTCGAAGCGCTTTTTCTCTCCACGGCGCACTCAGAGGAGGAGATCGATCAGGCCATTCACTCAGCCGGGGAAAGCTTGCATGAAATCAGACAGGAGATCTGATGCCTCTCTTCCCGGACTAGGACTCCAGGAAGTAATTGCGGCAGGCCTGCCGCACCGATGGGCCATCAAGACGGGGTTCGACTCCCTGGTAGCGAGCGGCCCAGCAGATATGCTGGACAATATCGCGAGGATAGCAAGCGCGCAGAGGTTGCTGCAGGGCTCCCAACAGGCTTAACACTCCATCCACCACGGTCGCGTCATAAACAAGATTGTATTCATCGCATACGCGCCGGAAGATCTCGTGAAATTGTCCTGCGGGGACAAAATCCACTTTGATCTTGGTTTGAATTCTTCGCAGGAAGGCTTCATCGGCCAATGATCGGGGATCAAGGTTCGTTGCAAAAGCAACGAACAGGTCAAAGGGAATCTCGATTTGCTTCCCTCCGGCGAGATTCAGGAAGTCGATCCTCCGGTCGAGCGGAACGATCCAGCGATTCAGCATGTCCTCAGGCCGCATTCTTTGCCGGCCGAAATCATCAACAACCAGGACGCCGTTGTTGGCCTTCATTTGGAGCGGGGCTGAATAAAATTTTGTAAGAGGATTCATTTGCAGGTCGAGCATCTCAAGAGTCAACTCGCCTCCGACCACAACGCGTGGCCGCCTGCAGAGAGTCCATCGCCTGTCGTGGTCCCCAATCGCCTCTTCCTCTTCGACCAGCCGACCGTGCAGGTGCTGGTCGTAGACGGTAATAATCTGCCCGTCGACTTCGACCGCGTGTGGGATCCAAACCTGGTCGCCGTAGATCTTGGGAATACTCTCGGCCATGGCCGTCTTTCCGGTCCCTGCAGGCCCATAGAGAATAATGCATCTCCCGGACACGACGGCCGTTCCCATCACGTTCAGCGTTTCCTCGTTCAGAACCAGGTGGCTAAACGCCTTTTGAACCTGGGGTGGGCGAACCTCGGCGTCTCGAATACTTTGTGTGTGGATGCGAGCAATGTAATCTTCCAGTGACACCGGAGCCGGTCCATAGTAATGATTTAGTGCCAGGAGTTCGAGCGCCCGGTTTCGGCCACCTGACGTTATGGC
>JARRJI010000016.1:0-21815 GCA_037379595.1 Acidobacteriota bacterium
GGTCGCGCGCGTTTTGATAGGTATATTGGGCTGCTTTGACGTTTTCCGCCTCAGCTTTTTCCTGATGAAGATCTTCGAGGTTCAGAACGGGCTGGTCCAGGTATCCGCGCACGTCAAACACGCTGAAAGGGCCAATGATGCTCGGGATCCCGGGAGTGCTGGGGAAACCGAGAGCTTTCAGGTTGATCTGCTGGCTTGTCCCGGAGGTTCCTGCGGAAATCTGGGGCAGCAGGCGGCTGAGGGCGCGGATTTTCGCCCCGCGCGCCTGGGCCGTGGCCTGATCGCTCAAGAGCAGGCCCAGGTTGTATTTCAGCCCGCGCTGGATCGCGTCGGTCAGGGAAAGCTGAAGTACGCCCGGCTGTGCGGGACCCGGCGGGGCGCCGCCCAGGAATGGGTTCTGCCCCTGCGCCGCCTGTATCGATGCCGACGCGGCTGCCGGCGCGGATTGCATTCCGCCCTGGCCGGCAGTATAGCCACCCATGCCTGAAGTGGTTTGAGCGGCCGCATAGGTGCTGCCACAGAGGAGTAATGCGAGTAAAAGAGTTTGAGTCCGTGCACGGATTGTCACGCTGCGATTCCTCTCCAAACAAGATCGAAAACGAAATTGATGTCGGATTCGACATCCTTTTTCGACCAGCCCAGAAGCCGCTGGACGATGATGCCTCGGATCAGGTCGCTGATGGCCACGGCGGCCGTGTCCGTGCGGATATTTCGGATGGCCCTATCTTTGATCCCTGCCTGAAGCGCGGCTTCCAGGATGCGCGCCTGCTGGCGATACATGCCTTCAAAACGCCTGGGCATCTGGGCCGGATGAGTGAAGCCGCTTCCGAGTTCCGAAAAATAAATCCTGAAAAAATCCCGATTCTTCTCGAAATAGCGGATCTTGATTGCAATAAACGCCCGAACCTTGTCCTCAGGCAGTCTCTCCTCCGCCAGGCGGGTCTGGATCTCGTCGTGAAGCTCTGTGATGCCGTGCTCGAGCGCCGCCCAGTACACTTCCTGCTTTGACCGGTAATAGAGATACACGGTCCCCTTGGCGACTCCGGCGGCCGCGGCGATTTCGTCCACCGTGGCCGCATAGAATCCCTTCTTCGCGAACACGGTGCGCGCCGCTTCCAGCAACTCCGCCGTGCGAAACTCTTTGAGTACGTCTTTTTTGGTTCTGCCGAGAACAGGCATGAATGACCTAGCCGGGCGATGGAATGACTAACCAGTCAGTCTACTAAACTTGGTAATCTTTGTCCAATCGGGCTCCCTGCTTGCGGGCGTTTGACTCGCGGGAAGGAGCAGACTGTGGCGACGTTCAAGCTCTATGCTTGAACACTGTCCCTGCCACAGAAGGTATTCCGCGAAATTACCCCCTGTATCACTGAGATGTAAAAAGCGCCGGTTTCGGTTCGTGGCGCCGGCGGAGGTTCGGCTCAACGCGATTTGCAGGTCGGCCCGAATCCTGCTTGCCTCTCCGTCCATCCCCGGTTATCGTCTATCTTTGAGAGGTCACACGATGGGGCGTCCAAAAGCATGGCTGTCCTGGAGCAGTGGGAAGGACAGCGCCTGGTCACTTGAAGTTGTCCGCCGGCAGGGCCGGTTTGATGTCAAAGCCCTGCTCACCACAGTAAATGCTGAATTCGAGCGCGTTGCCATGCACGCGGTTCGCGAATCGCTGCTCCGCGCCCAGGCTGAGAGCGCTGGCCTCCCTCTCGTCACAGTTCCTATTCCGAATCCCTGCCCGAATGCTGCCTATGAAGAGGCCATGGCCGCCGCCATGCGAAGAGCCCGCGCCGAAGGCATTACGCACATCATTTTCGGCGACCTCTTCCTTGAAGATATCCGCCGGTACCGGGAAGAAAAGCTGGCCGGTTCGGGAATACAGCCGGTTTTTCCGCTGTGGGGCCTCGACACGCACCAGCTTGCACGGGAAATGGTGAGCGCGGGGCTTCGCGCCTTGATAACCTGCGTGGATCCTCGCAAGCTGGACTCGTCTTTCGCGGGGCGCTGCTTTGATGGTGGTCTGCTGGCCGATTTTCCTCCGAATGTCGATCCCTGCGGCGAAAACGGAGAATTTCACACATTTGCCTACCAGGGCCCCATGTTTCAAGCTCCAATCGAGATCGAGCCGGGAGTTGTTGTGGAGCGCGACGGTTTTGTTTTTGCCGATGCCAGTCCGAAACAAGGGCATTGATCCGCCTGATCGCCAAAAATCCCGTAACTTATTGATTTGTCACGCGAACGCTTTCGTTTTCGCTCAGGGTTTTGAGAAACCTGCGCTTCATCCTGGTTCATAGCCCGCCTAGCTGGCCCCGCCGTGTTGTGACGGGTAATTTATTCAGGATTAACTCGTAGAGGGTGCAATTTCTACCAACCCTATGTATATTTTGCACAATTGCTTGGTTCATAAACGTGGTTTTATAGGAACTTATGATTGGCAATCATCCTGCTTGACAAAGGTGCAGGAGGGTAAGGCGCTTTTGGCGCGAAAGCTGCCTGTTACCTCCTGGGTATTCCGCCGGCCTTCGGCAATGTTTATGCCCATCAATACTGGGCGCATTGCACGCGGGTTTGGCCTTGGCGCTACGAACGGCGAGCGACCATTTACGTTGCGCGGCTCTTCCGGAATATCGAGGTTGCCGTGCTCTTTCGTCGGGGCTTGAGTGACACTTTGGAGAACGAAACTCCGCGCCTACCGGTTTGGAAAGGTATTTGCTACGAGAAGATGCGCTGCTCTTCGGGTGGAAGCAAGGTTAAGGAAATCGGCAGCCACTCCGAGAGCATGACCGCCGGGTTTTGAACGCCGGCGAGACGAAGTTTGAGATTGGCATTGTTTCCCCACGCGGGGCATGGCGCCGCGAACGCGATGAAGATGGTTGGGCGTTCGACGGACAGTACGGGCACCGCCGCGATAAGCGGGGAGACAACAAGTATCCCGAGGCCAGCGTCCCCCTCCCCACGGCACTCGGGGCCTAGCCTGGGTTGTTAACTCAACCCAGGCTATTTTTTTGATGGGACAGAACTTCCTGCTTTGAAGACCTTGAAACCTTGAGTAAGGGGCTGGATTGCGGAACCATGACACGAAGCTGCTGTGGCAGAATTGTAATTTCCAGTGGCAGGGTGCCCAAAGGTTCGCCGTCAATCTGGATCTTTACCTCGCTTTCGGCCTCAGCGCGCAATTGGCGGGCACGGAAATGGTGCCCCTTGGGGCGCCGGTAGATGTTGCCCGAGTAGAGCGGAGGAATCTCGCGTAGGAATTGGAAAAGGTTCATGTAGTCGATCACGGTGACTTCAAAAATGCCGTCATCCAGAGCGGCAGTCGGGCAAGGGTTCATACCGCCGCCGTAAAAACGGCCGTTGCCAACCGCGACGTCGGTGACAAACGCCTGCACGTCGTCCTTCCCGTCGAGTTTCAGGCGAATCTCTTTGCCGCGGTAGATGGCGAAGCTTTTGAGCGCGGCCCAAAGAAAGGCCGCGCGGCCACCCAGAATGCCGGCGATATTTTTGGCACGCGCGGCCACCTCGCCACCCATGCCAAAGCTCACGAGATTGATGAAGCAGCGGGACACCATCTTGCCGGCGAAGTCCCGATAGGTTACTTTACCGACATCAATGGGCTGAGGCGCGCCGGAACTGAGAACTTCCACGGCTCCATCAAGATTGCCTGGCAGGCAAAGGCTGCGGCGGAAATCGCCGCCCGTTCCGGTGGGAATGAAGCCGAAGCATACATTCGAAATGTTCCCGTGCTTATAAATACCGTCGACAATTTCGCTGGCCGTCCCATCCCCTCCGACGCCGATGAGGAAATCGTAGCCTTCCGTGATCAGTTGCTGTGCAAGAGCCGTTCCGGCGCCGGATGAATCCGTGAATCGGGCCGCGAATGGGCCGAGGCGATGCTCGATCCTTGCCGCGATGGCTGGCCAGTGGCTAAAGGTCCGGCCTCCGGCTGAATGCGGATTGACGACGGCAGCGATTTTTCTCGGCATACTCATACGGAGGGCGGAAGCTTGCCACTTCGATACAGCCGGAGGTGGACATCCTCGACGGTGTCCTTGAGTGTCTCTTCCGGATCGCGGGTCTGGAATCCGAGCTCGGTGCGGGCCTTCGTGGAATCGCAGTACCAGTAACAGGCGGACATCTTGACGGAAGCGTCGTCCAGCTCAATCGATTTCCCCACCAGGGGATAAATCACGCGCAATGCGCGCGCTCCCCACAGCGAGACTTCAAAAGAAGGCTCCATCGTGGGCGGATTCTTCCCGGAGATTTCCGCCACCTTTTCGATCAATTGACGGAACGTCCAGTTGACGTTGCCCATCAGGTAACGCTCACCGGGCCGCCCTGAGCGCATGGCAAGCGTCAATCCGTGGGCGACGTCGCGCACGTCCACAAAGTTCAACCCGCCCTTCGGAATCACCTTGATCTGGCCCTGCAGGAACAACGCAACGTCGCGCGTGGAGGAGTTCCGGTCGTCCCCGATGCCCAGCAGGAGGCTGGGATTCACGACCACCACCTTCAGGCCCGTCCGGGAGTGGTAATCGAGCGCCAGCTTTTCCGCAAAGATTTTGCTCAGATAGTACGGCCATTCGTAAACCACGTCGTTCTTGTAGCCCGATTTTTCGTCGTGAATGGTCGGGGTCTTACTGACGGCAATCGTCCCTGAGCTGGACACGGCCACGACCTTTTCCACTCCGTGCTTCAGGGCCGCCTCGCACACGTTGCGCGTTCCTTCGATATGCGTCTGATAGAGCAGTTCCTGGTCCTGGACCTTGCGTGAAACGACGCCCGCCAGGTGGTAGATTTCCGACACGCCTTCCGCCGCCTTCATCACATGTTCGCGATTCAGGACGTCGCCGTGGACCACTTCCACCGCGGAATCGTCATCCCACGGCGATAGCGCCCGGCACAGCACCCTCAGCCGCGTGTTTTCCGCTTCGGGCTTCAGTTGCTCCACCAGGTGCCTTCCCAGGAAACCTGTTGCGCCGGTGATTAGAACGGTTTTCATCGGTGTCAAGTGTCGTAGCGCCGACCTTCAGGCCGGCATTGCCTAAATGCTCTCGGCAGTTCCCTTTACGTCCGCCATCAGAATGGGCGCAAAGTGCATCATCGTAATGCTGGGCTTGCGGCCCACATGGCTCTGGGCCATTTCGAGGGCCTCGTTCATGTTTTGGGCGGTTTCCCAGCCCATGGTTTCCGCCGCTCGCCGGGATTCCGCTCCCACCACAATCACTTTGCCCACGTGTGCGCGCCCGTTTTCACCCCAGTACCACATGTAGAACGGGTGCACGCCGTGATAGGCGTGGCCGGTCCGGTACATGCGAATGTAGTCAGGGTCATGGGCGAACTGGGCCTCGTATTTCTTCTGAAGCACCACTGAATCGCGTGTCTCGGTCAGGATGCGGTTGAAGAACTCGATGTAAGAAGGATGGTGCAGCGGATCGAATTCATTGTAGAGCGGGTGCGTGATAATCAGCACGCCGTTCTTTTTCACCACCGGCATGCCGCGGTACATGTTGTGAAAATATCCCAGCGCCATCGTCTGAACCAGCAGCGGATTCAGGATTGAATTCACGTTGTAAGGCATGACGAACGGGATGCCATAGACCACCACGTCCGATTGCCCTTCGAGCGGCGTGCAGTATTGCGCGTAACAGTAGGCCAGCGTTTTGGCGTGCGTGGGCAGCGTCGCGCCGGCGTGAACGGCGATCGGCTGGTAGGGCGCGGGAATCGCAAACAGAATTTTCCGCCTGGCGGCCCGGGGAAGCATTCCAAGGCCCCTGCGTGTGACTTCAAACTCCGTGCGGTCAATGCCCGTCCAGCGGTCCTCATTCCTGGTGAAGAAGGCCATGGCGGGCTCGAACATGCGGTTGTTCAGCGCCGTCTCAATGTGGAAGACCTTCAAATTCTTGTTGATGACTTCCATGATGCGGTCACACGAGCGCGCCATGGGGGACCGCGTATTGTCAAAGTAAGAGTCGCTGGCCAGGATGGTCTGCGGCGTGTGGTGCGCCTGAAGCGTGGGGTAGTCGCACAATCCCACGCTCACGGACTTGCTTCCGCCGTCCATGGGCACCAGGTTGATGTTGACGTAAATCAGCAGGTCGGATTCCGCCGCGCGCCGATTGATCCGGACGCTTTCGCCATGCTCCGTCTTCCCCATGTCCACCATGCCGTCCGGATCTTCACCGTCGTGGTTGTAAAGGGTGCCGGGGTAATACTTCGAAAAGATGTGATTGCCCACGGCATGGCGGATCTCCGGGCCTGTCATGCGCCGGTGGTAGGAGGTTGCGACAATGATGTGAACGTCCGTCACGCCTTTTTCGGCCAGCAACTTCAGCACGATGGTCAGGACGGATTCCCGGATGTCCGGCCGCTTCATTTGCGGCAAGGGCAGGGAAATGTCGTCAATCGCGATGGTCACCTTCATGCCGGGCCGCAGCAGCGCGGAGAGCGGCTCCATCTGCTCGGGGTGGTCGATGGCGTAGCGGATGGCAGCGTCGCGGTCCGGGACGCCGGCAATGGTGGGATTGGGATAGAGCACCCGTGTGCCCGCGGGCATTTTGACGGAGAGCAGATCTTCCCCGAACCACATCAGCCGGGGAGCCGAATTGCCGTCCAGGTGCGCCACGCAGCCCTCGTACGAAACGAGCGCGTTGCGTCCTACCGCGTTGGGTGTGGGATCGCCGAACTCAAATGCCGGCGACCCCGCCGGGTGATTGTTCCCGGCGTCGGTTGACATCGATGCCTCTCTTCAGATCCAAAATGGTCCAGCCGCGTTCCAGAGCAATCTGTTTGAGCCTGCGGTCGGGATTCACGGCGGCCGGAGTCCCCACCGCCTCGAGCATGGAAAGGTCCGAAAAACTGTCCGAATAAGCTTTCGACCGTTTCATCTCCGTGCCGAACTTCCGGCACAGCTCTTCCATCGCCCGAACTTTCTCTTCTTCGGCAATCAGCGGTGCTTCCACTTCCCCCGTTGCAACGCCATCCTCAAAAACCAGGTGGTTCGAGATCACGGCGTGAAAACCAAGGTACCGGATTACGTCGTCCAGAGCAACGTCCAATTCGCCGGTCACCAGAACCGGCAGGTAACCCTGGCGCCGGTCTTCTTCCAGTAGCGCCTTGGTATCGGGATAGATCGACGGAAGAATTTCTTCATAGAAAAGCTGTTCCGCCTGGCCACGAAGCTGCTTCTCTTTCATGCCGCGATACTCGCGAAAGAAAACGATGTTGAACTGCCTCCGCGAGCGGAATTCCATCATCAGCCACTTCGGGATGCTGAACAGAAGCTTCAGGAACTTCCAGATCGCCCGCGATCTCGACGGCTGGTGCCAGGTGAAAAAGGCGTACCGCCGGACGATGTTTCCCGAAGTCAAAGTTCCGTCGAAATCGTAAAACGCCAGTGGTTGGTTTGGGCTCATGGTTCGGGAACGTTCAGGAAACGCGTTTACCCGTTACGCCGGCCTTCAGGTCGGCAATGCCTGCGTGTAGCGCTGACCTCTTGGTCAGCAATGCCGGGCTAAAGCCCGGCGCTACTGCAGCGCCGCGCTGCGGCGTGCGAAAAGGTTCCGGAAATTCTGCTTGTGCCTCCATCCGAGGAACAGCGTCAGCAGGGCGGCGTACCCGGCATCCTGCGGGCTCACAAAGACCAGCATCAGGATCGCAAAAACAACCCAGGTGCTCATCGAAGCCATTGCTCCCGCTTCGGGCCATTTCTTCTTGCTTCCTGCCACTCGCATTACAACAAAATAAGCCATGGCCACCACAGCCCACAGCGGATAAAGCTGCAGCATCACGCCTGCCGAAGTCGCAATCCCCTTTCCGCCGTTGAACTTCAGGAACGGCGAGTAGCAGTGGCCCAGAATCGCTCCGAACCCAAAAAGCCACCCAAGCGCTTCTGCGTGGACTCCGTGCATCACCAGCCACACGGCAAAATAGCCCTTGCCCATGTCGCCGATCAGGGTCAGCACTGCGCGCCCCTTGTTCACGCGCAAAACGTTGTTGAAGCCGGGATTTCCCGACCCCACCTTCCGGATATCAATCCCGCTGCCCATCATGGCCAGAACCGCAAAGGGTATCGACCCCAGCAGAAAGCAAATAACAAACCGGATGATGATTCCTACAGCATTGGCTTCCATCATGAATTGTTCCCTGGCTCTGTGACTTCGATCTCAATCACTCGCAAAGCTTCGCAATCGCTTCGCGAATCCGTTCCCGCAATGCCACCAGTTCGCGCGCGTCGTCCGATTGCGGTGCGACGGGCTCGCCCACGGTGATCCTGGCTTCTTCCTGCCCGCGGACCCGCCTGCCTCTCGAGAGGATCTGGGACGTTCCGCGAACTCCAAGAGGATAGATCGGGCTGGAAGTCTGGACCGCCGCGTCCAGACCGTCCAGGCGGAAGCGGCTCAGGTGGGCCGGCACCGTCGGAGGCCCCTCAGAAAGTACCATGATCGAATGCCCGTCTTCCAGTCCCTTTCGAATCCGCTGGCGCAGCGTGCCGCCGGGGGGGATGATGGCATCCGCCAGCCTGGGCAGAACGATGGGCCGCAGCAGAAAAGCTACAACGCCGGGAAGCGAATCGAGCGCGCCCGAATCCGAAAACCGCGCAGAACCCGGTACAATCGCGGCCAGCACCAGAGGATCGGCCGTCCCGGCCCGGTTGGCCATCAACACGGCCGGTTGTCCCGGCTTGATCAACGTACCTTCAACGAGGGTGACCTTGTGGCCCAGCAGCCGCAACAATGTTTTGGCCGAGACGCGCACGATTGCGCCTTTGGCGCCCTGGCCGGGAACGGCCCGCGCCAGCACTCCGCCCGAAGCCGCCACAACAAAGAGCAGTGTCCGGGTGTATTTCCGGTGCAGCCATCGGCCTGCGTGCCTGAGCCCCAGCGCAATCCATGCGCCCAGGCTCTCCCACCAGAGGCGCAGAATCTGCACCCAGGGCGGCCGGCGATTCAGTGCCAGAGTGCCGTGCTCGTAGAGCAGCCGCGTTTCATTGCGCCGGATCTTGCCGCTCGAGGTCTTGGGAATGCTCTGCGGCGCCACCAGCTCCACTTTGTCCGGCGGCATTCCCACGGCCAGCCCCACGCGCTCAACCACCGCAGCTTCAATGCGGTCCAGGTCTTCCTTGTTGGCCACGCGCGTTTCGGCAACCACGACAAGCATCTCAGTGCCCAGGGTTGGATCGCGCGTTCCGAAAGCTGCCACGCAGCCCCGGCGCACCTCGGGAACCTCGGCAGCCGCCAGTTCGACTTCCTGCGGAACGATGTTCCGGCCCGACTTGATGATCAGGTCCTTGGCGCGGCCGGTGATGTGGATTTCGCCTCCGGCCCAGTAGCCGAGATCGCCCGAATCCATCCAGCCGTCTTCAGTGGTAACGGCACCAGTTGCCTTCGGGTTGCGGAAATACCCGGCAGTCTTCGACGGGCCGCGGAAAAGCACCTTTCCCTGGACGCGTTCGCCAAGCGAATGGCCCTTTCCGTCAATCACCTTGATTTCGTGTCCCGGCAAGGCCTTGCCGTTGGCCACAAAACGCAAGGAGCTCGAATCGTCGGGCGCGGCAGGAACGGCTTTGCCCTCGCCCTCGAAAACATCGCGGCGAATCCGGTCGATCACCGGCCTGCGGTTGATGGGCGGAAACGCCAGGGCCACAGACGATTCGGCCAGGCCGTAGCAGGGCACAAAATTCTCAGCCCGGAATCCGTAGGGCGCAAATCGCTTTTCAAAACGCTCCAGCGTGTCAGGCAGGACGGCTTCGCCGGCGTTGATGGCCACGCGCCAGGCGCTCAGGTCGAGCCCTTCAATGGCGCTGTCGGGAATCTTGCGCGCGCAAAGTTCGTAGGAGAAATTCGGAGCAGGGCAGAGCGTTCCGCGCGAATCGTGCAGCGCCCACAGCCACCTTTCCGGCCTGCTCAGAAACGCCAGCGGCGACATAATCGTGATGGGCAGCGCGTAATAAACGCTGTAGAGCCACGAGCCGATCAGCCCCATGTCGTGATAAAGCGGCAGCCAGCTCACCACAATGTCTTCAGGCTGCACGTTCACCGCCCAGCCGATGCCGCGAATGTTGGCCAGCAGGTTGGATTGCGTCAGCACCACGCCTTTAGGTTCGCCGGTGCTGCCGGAGGTGTACTGGATAAAAGCCGCTTCGGCTGCCTCGATGGCTCCCGGCTGCAGCCGAGCGCCGCTCGCGGCCAGGTCTTCCACTGTGGTCACGCCCAAGATGCTGGGCAGGTTCAGCCGAAGCAGTTCGGACACCCGCCGGACGGCTTCAAAGCTGATCAGAAATCGCACTTCCGCGTTGCGAAGAATCCCGACCTGCCGGCGAACGTATTCCTCGATCTTGTCCGGCCGCGCCGGTGGATAAATGGGCACGGCGATTCCGCCCGCCAGCATGACGCCGAAAAAGGCGTAGAAAAACTGCGGCGAGGTGGGCAGCATGATGGCCACGGTTTCGTTCCGCCGCAGACCCGAGGAAACCAGCCCGGCCGCCACGTTCGAGGCCGAGGCCAGCAACTTTCCGTAGCTGATGTCCTCGCCGGAATTGCCTTCCAGCACGTGCGCCTGCACGCGGTCCGGGTCGACTTCGGCGTGCTTGCGCAAAACTTCAATCAGCGTGCGGGCCGATTCCGGCGGCGGCGGCGCAACGCGTTCCGGCTGCCTGATGGTGTAGTGCTCGGAGGCGGCGGGCGCTTCTTCTCCGCCGCCGGCAATGGTGCGAACCCAGTCGCCGGGCGTGTCGGCTTCTTCGGCAATGCGGTCGGGCAGCCGGACGTTGAAGTGCGCTTCCGTCCGCACCAGCAGTTCCACCATCTCCAGGCTGCCGAGTCCCAGATCGCGCTCGAGCGATGAATGGAGCGTCGCCGACTCCGCCGCGCGCACCGATCCCAGCTCGGTCAGAAGCTCGCGGACAATCTGCAGCATCTGCTCTTCAAGCTGCGCCGAGTCGATTTGTCGAGGTGCTGTTGGCAATTCTAACCGTCGCCAGGAGACGTTTTAGGCACGTCATCCTGAGCCCCGCTTTGTGTCATTCTGAGCGAAGCGAAGAATCTCCGCAGTTCAAATCCGGAGATACCGGGATCCTTCGTCATCCTGATAAACCGCATCAGGACTCCTCAGGATGACATATGACGCACCTTACTTATATCTTAAACGCCCATTCCTTTACCGCTTCGGGCTGAATCCACTTTTCGATTCCTTCAATTTGATGATGAATCCAGTAATTTTTCCAGTGAATCCTCTCCGGGTCCCAGGGCAGCAGCATCTTGTCTTTTTCAGAAATCTGCCGGTAAGCCCTCCGGATGTTTTCCGATTCGAAAATGTAGCGATTGTGAAGGATGAACGGCAGGTACTGGTCGAGCGTCTGTTCGCGGAACCGTGCCTGCAACCCAAGCGTCCGCAGCGCGCTTTGCCAGCTTGCCAGCGATTTCCTGCCCGGCAGACCGGCGTTTTTCAAGGCGCTGTGCATGCGATCGAGTATCGCCTGCGCGCGCTGCATGCGTTTTTCAAGCTTCTGCCGCCGCGCCCGGGCTTCTTCAGCCGAGACAAAGCGGGCGCGCCCGCGCGAGGCAGAAATCCTGATGGGTAACCCGCCACCGTTTCTGCCCGTGCGCTTTCGCGCTTCTTTCCGCAGCAACTGCACCAGTGGTCCCAGCCTGATGGGATTCACGTCCGCCGTTCCCAGTTGATAGACATTTTCGGCACGGCCGTCGAACAGCAGCCCGCCCACGGTCAGGATCGCCGCCGCCACCAGGTCTACGGGAACCACCTCCAGCGGCGTGTTGCGCCGCACCGGCCAATGCTTCAGCCCGCCCATGGCCATCAGAACCAGCGGAGCCGCAGTTCTTCCGCCCTCAATCCAGCCGGGGAAGGGGAACCGAAGTGCGCTTTCCACGATGGCCGGCCGCACGATGGCCCAATCGAGATCCTTCTCGCGCGCGATAAGCTGTTCGCCCAAGCTTTTCGAATAGGTGTAAGTGTTGACCCAGCCCCAGTGTTCCGCCCGGCGTTTGCCCAGCGCCACAAGCTTCTGCGCCACTTCTCTGGAGCGGCCACCGGAATTCTCCGCGCCGTCCGTTTCCGCAATCAGCCCGATCTGTTCGCGGCAATAGGCGAGTTCATGGAGGGCGTCGAAGGCGTTGTCGTCGAGGCCCTTGCGGTGGGGATAGAAGCCGAGAATGGGTTCGGTCTCTTCGATCAGACCGTTGGCCTCGCCTGAAACAAAGGATGTGGAGACGTGGAGCAGCCGGGCGCCCGCGCGTCTGGCCAGCGCGATGGAATTCTCAACGCCGTTCACGTTCGATTCGAGCGATTCATCAACCGGAGGAAAGAATTCCACCTTTCCGGCGCAATTGATAATCAGCCGGACTCGCGTGGCAATTTCGGCAAGCGCCGGCCCGTCGAGCCCGCAATCTGGCCGGCTCAGTTCACCGGGCCACACACTGATTTTTTCCCGGACGAAGCTTTCGCCTCGCCGCGTGACCAGCGAGGCCATTACAGGCGACGCCATCACCTCGTTCTCAAAGCGCTCGGCGGCGGAAAGGTTCCGGCCGGGCCGCAGCAGCACGTGGAGGTGTTTCAGGTCGGGGTAGCGATCCAGCAGCATGGCCAGGATCACTTTGCCCAGGAATCCGTTTCCTCCCGTCAGGAGGGTTTCGTTTTCCCGGAACATTTGCCCGACATCCGTTAAATGTGACTCTTGCGCCATTTGCAGGCAGGAAATCCGAACAAATTCAAACTCTTATTATCCACAATCCGCAGGGGTTGCCAAGCGAGGCCTGGCCGGCACTCCTCCGGGGCCGGTCGCTTCAGCAGGACGCCTTCAATCCGGAACCTGTCACCCTGAGTCCGTTCGCTACGCTCAGGGTAAACTTCCGCGAAGGATCTGTCGAGTGTAGTTGCGGGGCTGGATGACGATGCTTTGCTCAGCATCCCGATAAGCTCTTCGGCCTGCTTTGAGACCCCGAATCCGCGCCAACCGAAACCTGAGGAAGCTAATGTTATCGGCCGTTCCAAGTTGCTGTCAAGACTGGACTACGGGCGTTGCGTGGCCGTTGGGGACTTCATCCGGGGCCGGAGCGGCGACATCTTTCGCGGCAGCGGCTTCCGTTCGCCGGGCCTCATGATAGGTGTGAATCACGCGGTGGAGCACCGTCAGGTTCGATAGCACAACAATCACCCACAGCACCGGCGCCATGCGGTTGAAAAGCGCACCGATGATAATCAGCACCACCCGCTCAGGCCGCTCCAGAAAGCCCACTTTGCAGGACGGAATCAGGTTCTCCGCCCGCGCCCGCGAGTAGCTGACCATCACCGAGCCGATCATGGCCAGTGCCACCACGGCCACGTAAATCGAGCGGTTGACCCGCCCGTAATAGACCAGCAGGCCGATCAGCAGGAAGAGGTCGGAATAACGGTCCAGAACCGAATCAAAAAAGCCCCCGAACGGTGTCACCCGGCGCGTTCGGCGGGCAACCGGGCCGTCCGTCAGGTCAAACACTCCCGCAATAATGATGGTCACGCCCGCCCAGCGGAAATAGCCGTAAGCAAACAGATAGGCGGCCACCAGGTTGATGGCAAAGCCCGTAAAGGTCAGAAAATTGGGATTGATCCCGATTTTCGCGAACGATTTAATGATCGCGTCGTAGGCATACCAGCAGACGTCGCCGATTTTCCGGGTAATCATCGCATCAAATCAGGAATCGATCCGGCTGGGGACTTCAAGGTCCGGGGCTCCGAGAACGATCGCATTCCCCGCCGCTTTCTCCTGGCTGCGCCTTCCTTCGCCGGCACACTACCAGGAGCATTCCACGTGAAGCGTATCTTAGCGGAAATAAGCCCGTTCTGCAACTCGATGTGCGCCCGCTCCCGGAAGCTTTGCGAGCGGGTTGCTGTCGTGGTACCATCCATGCTCGCACTCATTGGGCCAGTCCAGAAATCTTAAAATCAGGAAGGAAACAGCCATGCGTTCCATTTTTTCCGCTATCCTGCTGGTGATTTCACTCTCCATTGCCGGGCTGGCGCAATCTCCACCGGCGCTTTCGCCGCTTACCCGGCGGTTCGTTTCCGTTGACGCGCCAGTTGTCGCGCTGACGCACGTTCGGGTGATTGACGGCACCGGCGCGCCGCCGCGTGAAGACCAGACCATTGTGATCGACCACGGCCGGATCGCAGCCGTCGGCGATGCTTCGTCAACGCCGCTGCCAGCCGGAGCGAAGGTGCTGGACCTCAAAGGTGATACTGTCATTCCCGGCCTGGTTGGCATGCACGATCATCTTTTCTATCCCAGCCAGTTTGCGGAGAACGGGGCCGAAGGGCCGGTGCTTCTTTATAACGAAATGGGCTTCAGCTTTCCGAGGCTCTATCTGGCCTGCGGAGTCACCACTCTCCGCACCACCGGCAGCATTGAACCCTATACGGACCTCAGCCTCAAGAAGCTGATCGACGCGGGCAAAACTCCCGGGCCCACGATGTACATCACCGGGCCGTACCTGGAAGGTGCGGGATCTTTTACGCCCAACTTGCATGAGCTGACAGGCCCCGCCGACGCCACGCGCACGGTCAACTACTGGGCCAGCGAAGGCGCAACCTCTTTTAAGGCCTACATGCACATCACCCGCGCTGAATTGAAGGCGGCCATTGATGCGGCGCATGCGCACGGCCTCAAGATTACCGGCCATCTGTGCGCCGTCGGCTTCACCGAGGCCGCAGCCCTCGGCATCGACAACCTCGAGCACGGCCTGTTTGTGGACACGGAATTCGTTCCCGGGAAGAAGCCCGACGTCTGCCCGCCGCAGACGCTTACCGGCAAGACTATGGCCTCTCTCGACATTGAGAGCGCGCCCGTTCAGAAAATGATCCGTGACCTCGTTTCACATCACGTGGCCGTAACCTCGACCCTGCCCGTGTTTGAACTCAGCGTCCCCGGCCGGCCCCCGCTTGAGCCTCGCGTGCTGGCTGCGCTTTCCCCGGCCGCACGCATAGACTATCTCACCATTCGTGCCATGGTCGGCGAGCGCACCCAGTCAAACGCAGCCGTGCTGCTCAAGAAGGAGATGCAGTTTGAGCGCGACTTCGTAAAGGCCGGCGGTCTGCTGCTGGCCGGCGAGGATCCCACTGGCTACGGAGGCGATCTGGCCGGTTTCGGCGATCAGCGGGAACTGGAATTGCTGGTCCAGGCCGGATTCACGCCCGTCGAGGCCATTCATATCGCCACCGAAAACGGCGCCAGGTTTATGGCTGTCGATTCAAAAATTGGGACTATCGCCGCGGGCAAAGACGCCGATCTTGTTGTGATCGACGGAAACCCAGCAAAGAACATCAACGACATCGAAAAGGTGCGGACCGTTTTCAAGGATGGCACCGGCTACGATTCCGCCAGACTCATCGAATCGGTCCACGGCGCCGTCGGCCTGCATTGATGGTGAATGAAATTGAGCGGACGGGCGCAGCCGATGGGCAACAGGATGCCGCTCCATCCTGCCGCTTACCGCGCCGCTCTTGTTTTGATGGAGTTACTTGCCCTCTACGGAAAAGGCCAGCAGCGCATTGCCGTCGATGTTATTTGTATAGCCGGCTTCGACGTAAAGCATCCCGTCGACGATGGTTGCCCCTGTGGCGTTAATTGAGCCTCCCCGCGCCACAATTCCGTTGACGGCCTGAAACGTTCGCAATTTGTCGAAATCCCAAAGCAGATGGCCGTCCGTTGAATCGTAGGCACGCACGTGTCCGTCCTGTGACCCCGAGAAGACGACTCCCGGGATCAGGCTGGGCGGCGCGCTCTGCGCTGCGCTGCAGCCCACCCGTTTCGCGCAAGCCGGCTTAGGCGGGGCCTCGTACCACACCCTTTCACCCGTTGCCGCCTGCAAGGCAAACAACCCGCCTCCGGCAGTCGGGTCGTTCGGGTCCCAGTCTGAAAGCGGGAAGTACACGACGTTTCCTTCTGCTGCGCCTCCCCATTGGATTCCTCCCAGCGGGCCGCCTTTTCCAATTCTGGAATTCCACAGGATCTTGCCCTCATGGTCGGGATCGAGGGCATAGACCACGCCGGATTTCTGACCGATGATCAGGGCTCGCCGCCCGCCCGGAAGCTTGCGAAGCATCGGAGGCGATCCAAAGTCGAAGTCGCTGCCGGGATTGGCGGGGCAATTCACTTTCTCCGGCGTAACGCACGCAATGTTCCACCGATCGTCCGGCGTCAGTTGCTGATGCCAGAGCATCTTCCCGTCGCTCATGCGGAACGCAATCACGGCATCCGAATAGGCGCTGGAGGGATCGGAATAACTGTTGCCCGTCGCGACGTAGACGACCCGCTTTTTCGCGTCGATCGTGGGCGCCGACCACACCGCTGCGCCCGATGGCCCCCACAGCGGCGTGCCGGCAGAGTTCTTGCGGCCCGTGGGTTCGGCTGCGTTCGGAATGGTGTACGATTTCCAGATCTGCTTTCCTGTTGCGGCATCCAGGACAACCAGGCTGCCCCGGAACGAACAGCACGGATATTTCGGGTCAATCGCCGCTCCTTCTTCACCGGAAGAAACCGGGACGTAAAGCCGGCCGCTGACAAAAACGGGTGAACCGGTGATGCGGGCGGCCGGGTGCGGATCAACATGGGCCTTCCAGACCACCTTCCCGGTCGAGGAATTCAAAGAGTACACGTTGCCGCCGACGTCCCCAAAGTACACGGTGCTTCCGCCGGCCCCGGGCGAAACGGCCGTCTTGACGGTGAACGGATCCTTGAACGTCCAGTAGATGCATCCCGTCCTGGCATCCAGCGAATAGACCGTGCCATCCTCGCTGCCCACAAAGAGCCTTCCCCCGAACACCGTGGGCTGGCCGTACACTGCGTAAGCGCCTGGAAAGGCAAAGGCCCACTTCAGCTTGAGCCGGGGGACTTCAGCCCGTGTAAGCCTGGAAACCCTTTCAGGAACGAAGCGGCTGTTCTCCAGGTCGACTCCCCAGGCCGTCCAGCCTGGATCTTTCAGATTGAGATTGGGACTGGGCCGGCCCGTACAATACCCGGTGTGCGATTTCTGTTCTTTGGTGGGTCCGGCGGCGGAAAGGAATTCCGCCACAGCGATCCGCTCTTTTTTTGTGAGCTGGCGGCCCACGGACTGCATGATCCCCGTTTCAAGTGAGCGCAGGACGTAATTGCGCGAGAGCTGGCCCATCACTTCCTTCGACGGCGCCCGGGTCTGCTGGGCGCTGCGATGGCAGGACTCGCACTTTTCAAGGAAAACCTTGGCTCCCTCGGGATTTTTCTGGGCCGCATGCGCGAACGCAACAGGCATCAGCATCAAAGCAGCGAGAAGAATCGGCCGGCTTTTCATCCCAGACTCACGCGGCGCTGAATTGAAAACTCATCGGGCAAACAACGCACCCTGATGCTTAGACGATCAACCTCCGGATGCACGTTACAGAAATAACCTTTTGTTCTAGGATGGCGCCAGAGCCCCAGCGAGTCAACCCGGTTGACTCCGTCCGTTGCCTGAGGTATTCTCCGGACCAGCCAGAAATTTCCAGGAAAACGTCAAAGGAGATGAACTATGATTCGTCATGCCATGATGGCGGGTACTCTGATCCTGCTTTCCGCGGCGGTCTGCCTGGCCGCCAACGTCAACGGGCGCTGGGAAGGTTCTATTAGCGGCCCGAACGGCGACATGCAACTGGTCTTCAACTTCCACGCGACCGGAAGCAAACTGACCGGTACGGTGCAAACTCCCATGGGTGGAGAAGAGCCTCTCAGCGACGGCAAGGTGAACGGTGACCACCTTTCGTTCAAGACTCACTTCCAGGATACCGAAATCAACCACGAAGGCACGGTGAACGGCAACACTATCGACCTGAAAATCCGTGGGGCGAGAGCGACGTCACGCTTAAGCGCGCCACAGGCAAAAAGTAGCGCGACCGACTTTTTCTGAGATCAGCGAGCGGCTGGTGCAGATCCTGGTTCCGGGGTCTGCGATTCCCGAAGGGAACTCGAGCCGACGAGAAGGCGTCACTTTGCCAGATAAACGTGCCCGCGTGCAGAACGAGGCCAGGATAATCGCAACCAGGTACCTCTCGCTTCGTGAGACCGCGGGCACCTGCGAGGAAATATCTGTGCCATCTGTCCTACGCCAATGGAGATGACTGGGGGCCACAATAAGATTCGAAGGCTCGCCGCCATGGAAATCGCCTTCCTTGGTTACAAGGTGATCTACGCAGAGTATGCCGCAGCCGTTGTCCTGGCTATCGCGCTCGGGCTTGTCCTCCTCTTTCGCAGCCCGTCAGGATGGCAGCTTCTGTTGGGAATATACCTGATCTGCCTGGGAATCAACTATGTCCCGATGTGGGTCTATACGATCCAGATCGGAAACAGGCAGAATGCCCGGGCCGAAATCGCCGATGAGCTGGCGGAGTCAGGAAAGCAGAAGACCATGTCCAGGTATCGCTACGTGTCGCTGTTTCTGCTTCTTCCCCTGGTAGTGCCCGTCCTTGCAGTTGCCTATGAGCGATCGAGATCGCATAACTTAAGCAATTCGCGGTAGCGATGGTGTTTGCCATTGCCGGTGCTTCCTATGGCGTAAACGGCTCGTCGGCCGAGGGCCCGTAGGTCGCGGGCACGGGAACGCCGTTCAGCCGCAGGTAAACGCCAAGCTGCGCGCGGTGATGGATGACGTGATTCAGGAACAGTTCCCGGTAGGCGAGAAACCGGGTCGTGTCAAAGATGACCCTGCCGTCGTACACAAGCTTCCAGTTCTCTTTCCACGCTTCGTCCGCGACTCCAGCGAGCGCGCTGCGGACCTTCGCCGCGCCCTCATCCAGGACCTTGACCAGTTGTTCGGCAGACTCAAACGGCAGCGGCTTGTAGCTGCTCGAAGAGAAGTTCAGTTCCGGAGTGGCCAGCACGACGTGGCCGAACTCGGTCAGTTGCGCCACGTGCGCCGCCAGTTTGCCCATGGGCATCGACTTCGGGTGGGGCACATATTCGCCCTTGTCCGCCGGAACCCGCTCCAGCGTCTTGCGCGTCCTGGCCACTTCTTCATCGAATTCGGACAGCAATCCATCATTGATGGTCATAAGAGCCTCCTGATTGAAATTTGTCCCCCTTACGCTCTGGCATGATAGGCGAAGAAAAAGCGAAATGTCAACAGAAAAACTTCACAGATCGCCCACACGCCGCATCTGCAACGCAGGGCTCGCTCTGTGGCCCTGCAGCTTCTGCGAAGACGGAGGTAAATTCCGTTTCAAGGCACAGGGCTGCGCATATTTCAAGGCAAAACCCGCGACGTTGAACCACGAACGTTGCGGTAAAAGGTCTCAACATCCAGGTCTCTTCGAGCCCACGTCCCGCGGCCAGATGGCACGGCTCACAAAAACGCGATGTGCTAGCTTCAATGAGGAAAGTTCATGCGGCGCAGGATGTCCTGGAAGCGCGGGTCGTCGCGGAGCGGGTCCCAGGCGGGGTCCACGTTCAGATACATCAAAGGACCGGCGCGCTCTACATAAGCCTTCTCCAGCCACTCGAAAGCGGCCTCCTTCTCGCCTAGCTGGGCGTACACACGGGCAAGACGGACCGAGCGGGGCTTGCCGGTTTGCCGAGTCTGGTCGTTCAACCTGTGCAGTCGCCAGTTCCAATAACCTTTTCCGCCGGAGCTGGCATAGGCTTTCTGGAGAGACTGGATCGCCAGGAGCCCTCGACCCGAAAGAACCAGGTATTGCCGCTCGGCGGCCACAGCCTCGTCATATCTCCCCTGTCGGGCGTAGACACCCGCCATCAGATGGTAAGGCCAGGGGAATTCCGGGACTATGTCGAGCGTCTTCCGGTATTGCTGGAGGGTATCATCGAAGCGCCGCCACGTTTCCAACATTTCTCCGAAGCTCGTGTTGACGTACGGATTGAAAGGATCCAATTCGAGAGCCCGATGTATCTGACTGCGCGCCTCATCTCTTCTCCCCACGGAATTCAAGAAGGCGGCGTACAGCCAATGAGCCATGGATGAACTTGGGTTAGCGACGAGCGCCTCCTGGAATTCTCTTTCCGCTGCGTTCCACTCCCAGTCGAAGGCACACCGGGCCCAAGCCAATGCCAGATGGGCTTCGAGCACATGCGAATCGATCTCCAAGGCCTTGGAGGCTGCCTCCCTTGCCCTCGGATACGCTTGACCGGGGGGAAGGTATTCATAATACGCGAGGGCATTGTAGGACTGCGCCTGCCAGCCATAGGCCAAGGCATAATCCGGGTCTCTTTCAACGGCCTTCGTGAAATACTCGGCCGCTCTGGTAAACCCTTGGCGGGACCAGCGATTGAACTCGTAGCGGCCTCGCAGGTAGGCCTCGTAAGCCCCGGGATTCACCGCGCTGGCGGTGGCCAGCCGTTTCTGCTCTTCGGGCGTAACCGTGATTCGGATCTGGCGGGCGACGGCGCGCGCCACCTCGCTGTGCAGGGCCAGCACGTCTCCCAGGTCGCGATCATAGGTTTGCGCCCACAAGTTGTGCTCGGTCGATGCGTCAACCAGCTGGGTGTTGATCCGTACCCGACCGCCCGAGCGCAGTACGGAGCCTTCGATCACCGCGTCCACGTTCAATTCCTGCGCAATCTCTGAAAGCGGCTTCCGGGATCCCCTGTAGCGCATCGTCGAGGTTCGTGAGATCACTCGCAGGCCGCTGATCCTGGAGAGTTCCGTGATCAGTTCATCCGTCATTCCATCGGCAAAATATTCCTGGTCCGGGTCACCGGATAGATTGTCGAGCGGCAGGACCGCGAGGGAGTGGATTTCGGGAGTCCGGGTTGCGACGGGCGGACTGCGGTGGAGGAAGCCCAATCTAAAGATGAGCAGGGTGAGGACGGCAAGGAGGCCAACGGCGCCGAGCCCCATGCCCGCCACCCGCAGCCGGCGACGCGAAGCTCGCGCCTGTCCTCTGTGCGCCATCGCCACACTCTGGCTGGCGGAAGTGTCGCGCCGCAAGCGTGAAAGGTCCGCCTTTAAATCGGAGGCCGTCTGGTAGCGCAGATTTCGATCTTTCTCGAGGGCCTTCAGAATGATCTTCTCGAGTTCAAGGGGTAGTTGCGGATTGATCTGCCGGGGCGGCTCCGGCGGCTCGTTCACGATTTGCGAAAGCAGGGTCTCGGCCTTGTCGCCTGTAAACGGCCGGCGGCCAGTCGAGGCTTCATAAAGCACGGTGCCAAGTGAAAAGAGGTCCGTGCGATGGTCCACCGGGTCGCCACGCGCCTGCTCGGGCGACATGTAGGCCATGGTGCCCAGCAGTTCGCCGGGCATGGTCAGGTGCTCGCGGTCAAGCGCGGCCGCTGGCACCTCGGCGGCAGCGGCAGTGGCAGTGGTGGTGTCTTCGTTGCCGTTTTCTGCGGCGGCTGCAGGCGGCGATGGCGTCCGACCTTGGCTCACGTCCTGTGCCCCTCCAGCAAGCTTGGCCAGGCCGAAATCCAGAATCTTCGCCTGGCCGCGTGCGGTGACGAAGATGTTCGCCGGCTTGATGTCACGGTGGATGATGCCTTTCTGATGGGCCGCGTCCAGAGCGTCCGCGACCTCGATCGCCCAGTCCAGCACCAGTTTCGTCTCGATGGGCTTCCCCTCGATGCGATGCTTCAGCGTCCGGCCCTCCATCATCTCCAGGGCGATAAACGGCCGGCCTTCGTGCTCGCCAATCTCATGGATGGTGCAAATGTTCGGATGGTTCAGCGCTGCCGCGGCGCGCGCCTCTCGCCGAAAGCGTCTCAGCTTCTCAGGGTCTTTCGAGAATTTTGCAGGCAGGAACTTCAGAGCAACATGGCGACCGAGCGTGGTGTCTTCCGCCCTGTACACCACACCCATTCCGCCGCCGCCCAGCTTTTCAAG
>JARRJI010000016.1:21832-22363 GCA_037379595.1 Acidobacteriota bacterium
GCCAGAGCTTCTGCCGCCACGTCGATGGCCGGAGTTTTCAGAAAGCTCCCAGCCTGATCCTCATGCGCCAGCAGTGATTCGACCTCCCGGCGCAGAGCTTCGTCACCAGCGCATGCCTTGGCCAGAAACGCCGGACGCACGCTCTTGTCCATCTCCAGCGCTGAGTGGTATAGCCGCTCGATTTCCTGCCAGCGGTCAGGTTGCATTGTTTTTATGCCCGCTCATTTCACGATACAGCCACGCCCGGGCCATCGTCCAATCACGCGTCACCGTTTCCGGGGAAATCTTCAGGGCTTCGGCAGTCTCTTCCACGCTTAGACCGGCAAAAAAGCGCATTTCAACCACCTGGCATTTTCTCTGGTCGAGCGCGGCCAGCCGGTTGAGCGCATCGTCAAGCTCCAGAAGCATCGCGTCCGCGGGCCTCCCGGCCGCCAAACCGTCCTGAAACTCGATGCAGATCTGCCCGCCGCCGCGCTTCGCGCTGCCTCGCGAGCGGGCGTGATCCACCAGAATCCGCCGCATGGCGCGGGC
>JARRJI010000017.1:0-19626 GCA_037379595.1 Acidobacteriota bacterium
GGGGTATTTTTACCAAGATCATCGAGAGGAACACCACGATCCCGACGAAGAAGAGCCAGGTATTCTCGACGGCCGCCGATAACCAGCCTGCGGTCACGATCAAGATCTTCCAGGGCGAAAGGGAGATGGCCTCGGACAACAAACTGCTCGGTAATTTCGAACTGGTCGGCATCCCCCCCGCTCCGCGCGGCATACCCCAGATAGAGGTTACTTTCGATATAGACGCAAACGGTATACTGCATGTGTCGGCAAAGGACCTCGGTACGAACAAGGAGCAGTCCATAAGAATAACGGCCTCAAGCGGGCTGAGCGAGGGCGAGATAAAGGATATGGTCCGCGACGCCGAATCGCATTCCGAGGAAGACAAGAAAAAGAAGCAGCTCGCCGAGGCAAGGAATAACGCGGACTCCCTTGTCTACACGGTTGAAAAGTCCCTCACGGATTACGGGGACAAACTTTCGGCTGATGAGAAGAGGGAGATCGAGGAAGCGCTGGAAAAATGCAGGAGCTTGAAGGACACGAGTTCTGACCCCGACGAAATAAAGTCCGCGACGGACCGACTGACCGCCGTATCACACAAGTTGGCCGAGCACCTTTACAAGGGTGCGGGAGCTCAGGCCGCAGGCGACGGAGGCGAAGAAGCCCCCAAAGGCACAAAGGAAGGCGAAGAGGAAGTCGTCGAGGCCGAATTTGAAGACGTGGACAAGGACAAGAAGTAGGAAGAGCCGGAGATAATTGAATCAGGTGAAGGACTATTACGAGATACTCGGTGTTTCCAGGGACGCGTCCGAAGTCGACATCAAGAAGGCCTTCAGACAACTTGCCCTGAAATATCATCCCGACAGAAATCCGGACAACAAGGCTTCAGAGGACAAATTCAAGGAAATCAACGAAGCCTATTCGTGCCTCATTGATCCCCAGAAGCGCGCCAATTACGACAGGTTCGGGACTGCCGAGGGAATGGGGGCCGGCTACGGGCCCTTCGCATCCGGGGCCGGCTTCGGCGATATCTTCGAAGACATCTTCGGAGATTTCTTCGGCGGCTTCGGCGGCCAGAGAAGAGCGAGACCTGCAAGAGGCAACGACCTGAGATATGACCTGACCGTCACCCTCGAAGAAGCCGTATTCGGAACGGAAAAGACGCTCAGCTTCCCAAGACTGGAAGATTGTCCGGAGTGCCGCGGCTCCGGATCCGAACCGGGCAAGAACCCGGCTGTCTGTCCTTCATGTAAGGGTACCGGACAGGTGCGATTTCAGCAGGGGTTCTTCAGCGTCTCCAAGACATGCGGCAAGTGCTACGGCCGGGGAAAGATCATCACCGATCCCTGCAGGTCATGCAAGGGGCAGGGCAAGATCCAGATAGAAAAGAGTGTAAGCCTGAAAATCCCTCCCGGGGTCGACAGGGGCTCCAGACTGAAGATGTACGGCGAGGGTGAACCCGGTATTCACGGCGGCCCCAAGGGGGATCTGTATATCGTCCTTGATGTCGAAGAGCATCCTTTTTTCAAGAGAGACGGCACAGAGATATTCTGCGAAGTTCCCATCTCCTTTCCCCAGGCGGCACTGGGCGCCGAGATAGAGGTCCCTACTCTTGACGGTCCCGCAACGGTGAAGATACCCGCCGGTACCGCGTCGGGCAGGATTTTTTACCTCAAGGGCAAAGGCGCACCAAGGGTGGGTGGACACCACAGGGGCAATCAGGCGGTAAGAGTCTACGTGGACGTTCCGAAAAAACTCAGTACGCGGCAGAGGGAACTTCTGGAGGAATTCGCCTCAATAAACGGCGACGAAGTGTCCAAGACATTCAAGGAAAAGCTTAAGGACCTCTTTACCGGAGTCGAAAACTGAACCTTTCTGCATGCCTTCGGGGAAATCGGATGTATGAAGCGGATGGGCATATTTCATACATATATGCGCGTCGCCTCAATGAGGGCGTGCGTTTGCCCGCCTGTTGATGCCTAGAATTTTCCTTCCTGTTCCGGAGGTCAAAACCGGCCTCGTCTCCGTAACGGGCGAAAATGCACGATACCTGACCACTGTTCTCCGGTGCCACACCGGCGACCTGATCACGGTTACCGACGGCGGATGCAGGTCCTATCCGGGAAAGATTAATCCGGGTTACGCGGAACGAGGTCTCGGTAGAGATAACGGGGTCCGGGAGGATTTCAGGCGCCGAATCGCCGATTCGGATAGTTCTCCTCCAGGGCCTTCTTAAAGGGAACAAGATGGACCTTGTCGTCCAGAAGGCTACTGAACTGGGAGTGACGGAGATCGTACCGGTAATCACGGAGAGGAGCCAGGTCAGGGAGACAAGAAAAATCGCACGGTGGCAAAAGGTCGCGCAAGAGGCTTCGAGGCAGTCGGGGCGCGCCTACGTCCCCGTGATTCGCGACCCCTTTGATATCGAGAGCGTCTTCAGCCGGCGGTCGGTTTCCGGCAGGGGCATCATGTTCTGGGAAAAGGGCGGGGAAAGGCTTTCCATGGCTATCAGACAATTCGAAGGAAGCAGAAGGATAGAGCTGTTTACGGGCCCTGAGGGAGGGTTTTCGGAGGAGGAGGTCAGAACGGCAAGAGAAAAAGGATTTCTGACCGCAACCCTCGGGAGGAGAATCCTCAGGGCCGAGACGGCGGCAATCGTTGCGCTGGGGATCGTTCAATACCAACTGGGAGACCTCGGGACCTAGATCGTTTTCTCGTAACATTTCAGATATATGGGCACAAAAAAAGACATAAGTTCACCGCAGGGCGCAGAAAATGGTAGATTATGTGTTTCTGCCGGGAGGACGGAAATATATAAACTGCTCGAAGGATTTTCTGTTTTCGGCTTCTCACGGAAAAACAAAATTGATTAAACCTCTGCGATCTTTGCGCCTCTGCGGTAAACTATCGGTCTTCTCTGAAATATCGCCGGATTTTGCTTCATTTTTCTTATTTAGTATAATAGGTAAAACAAAAGATGACACTTGAAATATTTTTCATCCTTGTGTTCCTCGTGCTGAACGGCTTCTTTGCGGCCTCCGAAATAGCCGTCGTCACGTCCCGCAAGTCCTTTATCAGAAACCTCGCGGAAAAAGGGAGCAGGAGAGCCAACAAGCTCCTGCGCCTCCAGTCGGAACCCGACAGGTTCTTTGCCACGGTCCAGATAGGAGTGACCGTAATGGGTTCACTTGCATCGGCGATCGGCGGCGCCGCGTCGGCAAAAACCATCGAGCCGATCATCGCCAGGATCCCCGTCCACTTCATATCCAACGGTGCAGCGGCCATTTCGATCGGCATAGTGGTGATCGTCATTTCCTACTTTTCTCTCATCATCGGTGAACTGGTCCCAAAATCCATTGCATTGAGAAACCCCGAGAAAGTCGGGTTGTTCGTCGCCGGACCACTCTCCTTCGTCTCCAGGATAACGTCGGTCTTTGTCAGCATACTCACTGCGAGCAGCAACATATTTCTCAGGCCCTTCGGGGCCAGGGCCTTCTCGGAAAGGTCTTTCATCAGCGAAGAGGAGATCAAGCTGCTGATTGAAGAGGGCACGGACAGGGGCATATTCGAGGCTACCGAACACGAGCTCATTCACAGTGTCTTCCGTTTCGCCGATATTTCCGTCAAAGGCGTGATGGTGCCCGTCACCGCCATGGTCGCGTTCAATATCAGGGAATCTCCGGAAACGGTCGTCAAGGTCATCTCCGAAGAAAACTTTTCGAGATATCCCGTCTATGACAAGGACAAGACTGATATCAAGGGGATACTCTATAACAAAGATGTCTTCAATGAACTTGCCTACAGGAGGGAAATCGTGATTCCCAGGCTGCTGCATTCGGCTCTCTTTGTGCCGGAAACCATGAAAATAAGCTCGCTCATGAGAGAAATGCAGAAGAAGAGGCAGCACATGGCTATCGTGGTGGACGAATACGGATCGGTGGCCGGTCTTGTCACTATCGAGGACCTGATCGAGGAAATAGTCGGGGAAATCAGGGACGAGTATGATACGGAAAGCCCCGTTCAGATATTGAAGGACGGGGCGATGTTGATAGACGCCTCGCTCGCGGTGCGTGACCTGAACGAAGACTACCACTTCGACATACCGGAGTCGAACGAGTACGATACGGTCGGAGGCTTTCTTCTCTCCAACCTGCAGAGGATTCCTCTTGTGGGCGACAGCTGCAATACTGATACGAAGAAATTCACCATAGTGGGCATGAAGGGGAGGCGAATTCTGAAGGTGAAGGCGGAGCCCATGCCGGAACCTGAACCCCAGCCGGAAAGTGCCGGCGAATCCAAAAACGGCAACTCATAGTTGAATTCCCATTAACCCGAAAATCTACCCCAGCCCCTCTTTGCCAAAGAGGGGCAATTTCTCGGGGCGAGTCTCGGTGCAGAGTCGCTTCGACCTCCCTCTGGCAAAGGGAGGCCAGGAGGGATTTTATGATCATGTTTGCACTATCTTGAGACTGTTAATCGCCGCGGACTCACCTACTTAAAGCTTTCCTTCTCCGAGGGGAACATCCCTTTCTCGACATCTTCCTTATACTCCCTGACGGCACGCAGGGCTTCTTCCCTGATATTGGCGTATCGTTTCACGAATTTCGGGACGAACCTTTCGAACATACCGATCACGTCATGGAGCACCAGCACCTGCCCGTCGCAGTAAGGACCGGCGCCGATACCTATCGTGGGGATTGTAAGCGCGCTGGTAATCCTCTTTGCAAGTTCCACAGGTATCGCCTCGATGAGCAGCGAGAAAGCACCCGCATCCTCCATTATGTGAGCCTCTTCGACCAGCCGGCTGGCGGCCTCTTCGGTCTTCCCCTGCACTTTGTATCCCCCCATCCTGTGGACAGACTGCGGTGTCAGACCGATATGGGCCATTACCGGGATGTCTGATTTTGTCATGGCCCTCACCTGCTCCGCCACTTCGGCTCCCCCTTCAAGTTTTACCGCCGAGGCCCCGGCTTCTTTAAGGAACCTCCCGGCATTCCGCACCGCTTCCCCGATGCCGGCCTGGTATGACATAAAGGGCATGTCTCCTACTACAAGCGCATTCTGTACTGCGCGTGAGACCATCCTGGTATGGTAGATCATCTCGTCCATCGTCACAGGGAGGGTGTTCTCAAGGCCCTGCACCACCATCCCGAGAGAATCGCCCACGAGGACCCCGTCGATCCCGGCCTCGTCCAGGATCCGGGCAAAGGGATAATCGTAGGCCGTGAGCATGGTAATCTTTTTCCCCTCTGACTTCATCCTCAGGAAGTCCTGAACCGTTGTATTCGGCATGCGCCTCTCCTTCATATGAAATATGTCTACGCAGATTATAACCGCCTCCCGAAAAAAATGTCACCTTAATGGTATACTTAATTACGAAGCCATGGGGGAGAAGACACTTTTTCAGCCTCTCACCAAAGAGGACAGAATAACTGTAATACTTTACAGGACGGGAATATTCATCTCGACCTCTGTCATAGCCATCTGCGCGTATATTGCGCTGGAAATCAGCAGGAGCGGACCGGAAGCATATTCTTCGGTGACGTCCGGACTGACCCTTGATATCCTCCTGCTTGTCCTCTATTTCAGCGTCGGCCTCAGCGTCTTTTTCATCCATCTCTATGTCGGCAAGTTTTACAGAATGCTCAAGAAGATATA
The DNA here is from genome assembly GCA_037379595.1 of Acidobacteriota bacterium. Classification (GTDB taxonomy): domain Bacteria; phylum Acidobacteriota; class Terriglobia; order UBA7540; family UBA7540; genus SCRD01. The sequence goes on from JARRJI010000017.1 coordinate 5,638, forward strand.
TTATGTTGCGGTCGTTTGTCTTGCGGTCCTGTTCCTGATCGGCCACGGGAACCCCCTAATCCCGCTCTTCAGAACTCCGCCAATCAGCTCTCTGCTCCTGATTCCGATCTCCCTCTGCCTCGGGTTTGTCACTGCCAAGGAGGCCTTCTGCTTCAGGCTCATCGAGGGCTATCTGCTGGCGGTCATCATGCCGGCCTATCTTTTCTTCTATTCCGTGGGCGCCCTGTCCGGGAATGCCGCACTGTTCGGTCTCTTGTTCATCGCGGTCATGCTCGTCTTCTTCATGCTCAGAAAAATCTTCATGCCCATCCACTTCGATATCGGGGACAAATCGGCCTATCAGCCATAACCTCTTTCGACAGTGTTCACTCAACTTTAATCCGGCAAGCAGTTTCATACACCCCCGGATGACCTTATTTTTTCCGATGGAGCTTCATAATGCGGATGACCGCCTGTCCGCCCTTTCTTCTCCAGACATGGAAGATACGCCGCGAAGATGTGCTTGACGGGGCGACATATGGGAGGGAAAGGTCAAGACGTTCTCAAGAGTGGCGTAAGCCTGCCGAAAAATCAAAACCTAAGTTGCTATTTTCTGAACCAGAGCATTCTGCAAAGCCTTGACGACTTGCGGATCATAGCGTGAGCCCGACTGCTCAGCGATTTCCCGCATCGACTCATCGGGCGGGATTGCTTTTCTATATGGTCTTTCCTCCGTCATGGCACAATAGGTGTCCACCACTGCTATGACTCTCGATACCAGGGGTATCGAGGCGCCTTTCAGCCCGTCCGGATAGCCTGTACCGTCAAAGCGCTCGTGGTGATGGAGGATGGCCTCTTTTACCATGTCCGATGTCTCAAAACCGTCGAGGAGGGCCACAGCCGTGCGGGGATGCATCCTGATAAGACTTCTGTCCGACGCAGCGAGTCTCTCCTTGTTCATGATGCTTTCGTCGATAGAAGCAAGACCGAGGTCATACAGGAGAGATACGTAAAGTGCGATCTTCTTCTCTTCCTCCGGTGCACCCAGCGCATCCATCACCATGTTTACTAGAGCAAGACGGACATTCTTTTTCCTGCCGTATTTTTTCACCGACATAAGCAGGTCCTGAAGGGCCGCCAGCATCTCCTTTACCTTATCTTCGGCATACTCTCCCGAGTAAATACGCTCGATATGCCGCGAAATCCGCTCGCCAAGCATGGACGCAATGTCGAAGTCACACTCATTAAACGGCTCGGAGTTTCTCTTGTTGTTGAGATTTATTACTCCAACGACCTTGTCCTGAACTCTCAGTGGGAGGGAGAGAAGCGATTTGGTGCTGTACTGTGGAATGCTCGGCCTTGCAAACCGGCTATCATCCTCTATGTTCTTTATGAAGAGAGGTTTCCCCTCCAGGGCAACCCAGCCGGCAATTCTGTCACCCATCCGCAGTCGGGTTCGCTGCACAAGCTCGTTGTCTAATCCCCTCGCGCATCTGATAGCGAGTTCACCGGTAAGTTGATCGCTGAGCATGATGGAACAGATATTTATGTCAAGCAATTCTGAGATCAGCTCGATGAAGATGTCCAAACTGCTGTTCGTCGCCGCTTCAACCTTCTGTTCAGCATACTTTGGTATCTCGAGGAAAACCTTGACTTGATCTGCCTCCTCGCCCGCGTACAAGACCCATCGGTGAATTTCCGCAACTTTTCGCGCCAGGTAAAGCTTCAGTCTCTCTTCGGTGTGTTCCGGCCGGAACAGTATTTTGGAACTGAAGAGATCAGATGGCGTCGGATGCAGGCGTTTCGGCATCGTCAGCATCACCTTTACGTATTCATCCTCGGTAACGGTTACGCCGATCTTGTCGCCCGAAATCAGGTAGTAGCTCAACCCCTCGATCAGATTAATGAAAAGCTGGAAAGTTTTTATCTTGTCTCCGACGATATTAGACAATCCTCTCGGGATTTCCGCACTGTAAGCCACGTTTCTTCGTTCCAATGCCGTCTTCAAAATGTTCGACGCCGATATCTCGCCGAAAAGATCGGAGAGATCAATCACGGACTTCCTGACAGTCTGTTCTTCGGACTCGAGGCGGACAAAAGAGAGAAGGTTTTCGACGAGATCGATTAACTTGTGCGTCTCCTCGGCAATAATGTCATAAAACTCAAGGCGGGAGGATTTTGAGGCCTTCTCCTGCTGCTGTAAGTAGTATATGGACCCTCTTATCGAGTTGAGAGGAGTGCGCAGCTCGTGCGAGATCCTCATAAAGAATTCTGTCTTCACGACGTCCGTATCTATCAAATTTCTGTTGATTTCTTCCAGTTGGGCGGCCTTCCTCTCGAGTTGATTCATGAGGAACCAGTTTTCGAGAACTACGGCAGCCTGGTTTGCAATCGTCTCCATGAGGACAAGTTCCTCGTGATTAAAAGGAGAGCCGTCTTTCTTGTCGTTGATGTTGATGACGCCAAGCAGTCTCTTCTTGCTCACAACCGGACAGGAAACGAAGGACTTCGTCTTGTAATGATCCCTCTTTTTCCCTCTGAAGCGGTCGTCGGAATCGATATCGGCCACCATGACAGCAGTGCCGTTCTGGGCCACCGTACCCGCAATCCCCTCGCCTATTCTTTCTCTGTAAGTCCTGGCAAGGCCCGCATCAACTCCCCTCGCCGCAAAGATATAGAGTTCGTCGCCGTTCACCAACATGAGAGACCCCTTCTCCGCACCGGTGTGGGTAATCGCGAGATCGAGCATAAGGTTTGCAATGGAGGCGGCATCTTCCGTGGCAATGATGGCGTTAGATATTTCTTTGATAATGGAAAACTTTTTTTCGGAGAGATCCAATGTCCCCATCTCGGTTATTATATAGCATTTCAATGCGAATGTACATATTGTATCGGCCAGGCGTCTGATGAGGCATAAGTCTTGCTTGGCCGAACAATTATTCAATACAAACAACATCGGAGGAAAACAAAACCCCTCGGGCTTCGAGGGGTCTTCTCAGATTACAGACGGCGCACCGGCCTTAAACACTGCAGGCTAGGTTACAAATACTGTTGCCCGTTTCAGCTCATTAAGCTTGCCCAGAAGATTGTGATGTTTCTGTTCATCGGCTATCAGATAGGAAAGTACGTAGCGCGTGACGAACATTTCAGAATTCAGCAGAGCCTCGTCAGCCAGTTCCAGTGACCTTGCCTCGGCTGCGAGGTGCTTGTTCAATCCGTTCCCCAGGGCGTTCAACTCGTCGGGACTGAGGACAAAGGGCTCCTTTTCGATACTGTCGATCAGCATCTGCTGCATCGCCTTGTGCTTTTGAGAATCGTGCTTGATCATATCCATAGTCAGCCTTACAAGCTTGTTGCGGCTCTTCTTCAACATTTCCTCGGAAAACCTGATAGTGTCATCTTCCAGCTTCTGCCATTCCTTGATGGTCTTCAAAAACTCCTTCGAGTTTTCAGCCGGTTTCTTCACCCTGTCCTCTTTCGCCGATGCTCTTCCACTCATACACAACCTCCTTCTCAAGAAATAAAATAGATGAACAAATCAACCAGGTTTCATTGCCATGCAGGAGTGAATCACTCATGGAAAATTCACCCGCTCTTATTTTCATGCTAACACATCTTCAACCAATGTCAAGTATTCCGCGGCTTCCGTCCCCAGGCCTCGGGCAGTATTCCATGAAGGTCATCTGATGCATGAGGAAACCGGGGCGTAGAAAAGGGCGCCGGTCTCCGATTGACTGTCCAGAGGGCGGATGCTACTCTAGAATCATGCAATGAAACGCTTCGAGATGCTGGACATTTCTGGTGACGCAGGCATTGCGGCGTTCGGCAGAGACCTGAAGGAGCTTTTCGAGAACGCCGCCGCCGGCATGTACAGTCTTATAACCGACATCGGGTCATTGCATGAGAGTAAATCCATAGATATCGCTGTCGAGAATGATTCCCTGGAGAGACTTTTGGTTGCCTGGCTGAACGAACTCATATTCCGTTTCGATGTGGACGGCTTCATTGCAAAGAGAGTTGTGATAACCGGCTTCTCTGTCTCACCTGAAGAGTCCCTACACGGGGGCGAAACAGAAAAACCTTTTGCCGTGAGGGCCTCACTGTCGGGGGAGGAGTTCGATCCTGCCCGGCATGAGGGGAAATTATTGTTGAAGGCCGCCACTTATCACAATTTACGGATAGAAAAAAAGAATGATATCTGGCGCAGTGAAATCATATTCGACATTTAGAGTCTGTTTATGTAGCATGCGACCGTAACAGTTTAGAAAGCCGGAGGTTCAAATGGCACTGGACAAACTAAAGAGGATCGACGAGTCGAAACTGGAAGTCCCGATGGATTACAAACCCGGCATGCACGTACCGGGAATAATATATGTGGACGATAACCTGGAAAAGGATCTTGAAGTTGAATCCGTTGACCAGGTGGCAAATGTGGCCACATTGCCCGGAATCATAAAGGCCGCCACGGCCATGCCGGACATCCACACGGGTTACGGATTCCCGATCGGCGGGGTCGCCGCGTTTGATCTAAAAGACGGCATCGTGTCCCCCGGCGGTGTCGGATATGACATCAACTGCGGGGTGAGACTTTTGAGGAGCAATCTCAGAAAGGAAGAGATAATCCCGAAGATGAAGGAGCTGGTAAATGTCCTCTTCAGTGAAATCCCTTCCGGTGTTGGTTCAAAGGGCAGGATGCGCCTCGGACCGGACGATGAGAGAAGGATCATGACCAAAGGCGCGCTATGGGCAGTTGAAAACGGCCTTGGGGAGCAGTCTGACATAGAGAAGATTGAATCGGCGGGCCGGATTGACGGGGCGGACCCTTCGCTTGTCAGTGCCAGGGCTTACGAGAGGGGAAGGGCCCAGCAGGGGACCCTCGGATCGGGAAATCATTTTCTTGAAATTCAGTTCGTCGACAAGATTTATGATGAGAAGGCGGCAAACGCGCTGGGTCTTTTTGCAGGGCAGATCACCGTTATGATACACACAGGTTCAAGGGGATTCGGTCATCAGGTCTGCTCCGATTTCCTCGAAGTCATGGAGCGGGCCGCAGAAAAATACAAGATAGAACTGTACGACCGGGAACTGGCCTGTGCACCCTTTCAAAGCCCGGAGGCGCAGGATTATCTGGCGGCAATGAGGGCGGCTGCAAACTATGCGTGGGCGAACAGGCAATGCATCATGCACTGGACAAGAGAGACTTTCATGAAGGTGCTCGGCGCTTCTCCCGGTGCTCTCGGGATGAGTCTGGTATATGATGTCGCCCACAATGTCGCGAAAGTTGAAGACCATGTCGTCAACGGCAAGAAGAAGAAGCTGGTCGTTCACAGAAAGGGAGCTACAAGGGCATTTCCGCCGGGACATCCCGAACTTCCGGAATGTTACAGGCATCTCGGGCAGCCGGTGCTGATCCCCGGTGACATGGGCAGGGCATCCTTTGTCCTCCTGGGAACGGAAAAAGCCATGCAGGAGACCTTTGGATCGACATGTCATGGCGCCGGAAGGCTGATGTCAAGACATCAGGCGATCAGGAAAGCCAAAGGCAGGGCGATCTGGCGTGAACTGGAAGATAAGGGCATTATCGTCAGGTCCGCAGGAAGAAGCACCCTTGCGGAAGAAATGAGCGAGGCGTATAAGGACGTTTCCGACGTAGTGGAGGTAGTTCACATGGCAGGTATATCGACAAAGGTGGCGCGTCTCAGACCCCTTGGTGTGGTAAAGGGATAACAAACACTTCAAGCATGGAACATGCGGCGAAGGATTCCCTGCCTGCCTGCAGGCAGGCGCGCTTAAATTCCGGGAATGACATTTCTCTTATGAGTTCATAAGACCGGTCATTTGCGATACCCTTCACCGGCCCGTAGCCACATATTTGTCGTTTGTGTTAATAATATAAGGTTGAGACCGCTGGCATACTGCTTATGACGCCCGCCGACCCGATCGCTGAGCATTTTCTATATTGAAAGGAGTAAATACTTTGAAATTAAGAATCGGCAAGATCGCCTACGAAAACCTGTTTCCCATATTTTACATGCTTCAGTCGGAGTTCGACTCCCCGGATTATGAATACATAGAAGGGGTGCCATCCGAACTGAACGGGAGGATCCGGAAGGGCGAGATAGATGTGAGCCCTTCTTCGTCAATCGAATATCTGAGGAAGAAAGATGAGTATCGCCTGATAGAAAACAACTCGATAAGTTCATCGGGCCCGGTGAAGAGCATATATCTGTTCAGCAGAACAACCATCGAAAACCTCAGCGGCAAGACCGTCCTCACGTCTTCCCAGTCCGAGACTTCCGTGGCACTGATCCAGGTCATTCTCAGAAAATTCTATGGCGCGGACTGTAAGTTCCGGACCGAGTCCCTGCCCCTTGATGAGGCATTGAAATCAGAGACAGCCTATCTGCTGATCGGAGACGAGGCCCTCGTTGAAATGCACAAGTCGAGGGACCTTTATGTGTACGATATCGGAGATCTTTGGTACCGGAACACGGGACTTCCCGCAACCTTTGCCCTATGGATCGTAAGGAATGACTCCTACGCCGGGAAACGGAAACTGATAGAAAAGTTTTCGCGGGACCTCGACAGGTCGCGGATGAAAGCGCTTAAGAATCTGGACCGTATAGCGGACGCGTCTGCCATGAGAACTGTCCTTTCGCACGCGGACCTCGTGGAATACTGGGAAGGCATCTCCTATGAATTTAATGAAGAGCACAGGAACGGCCTGGCACTCTTTGAACGTTATGCCAGAGAACTCGGGCTTATCTGAGAAATCCACGGCGTTCATCCCTGCTCAGTATTAAATCTATCCGTCCTGCCTCCGTCCCGTCATATCCATAGGGACAGTCGGAATCTCCCCAAAAAAGGACAGAGTTCCTCAAATGGGAAACCGCCTCATCCGGTAAAGTTCAATATTCGCGGTCACTTCTTACTGGCACGGATGTTGTATATAAGTCCTCCGGCTTTTTAATCAAAAAGGAAAGGAGGTGAATCAGATGAAGAAGGTACTTTCAGTAGTAGTGTCTCTGGTCATGATGTTTGCCTTCACGGCGGTGTCCTTCGCGGCAGAGCAGGAGGCAGCTCCGGCACCGGCTAAAAAAGTGGAAAAAACCCATCACATGAAGAAGGCGGTCCATCATCGTCGCATTGTCGGCGAGGTTGCGGCAGTCGATGCAGCAGCCGGCACCATCACGGTAAAACATAAAAAGGGCGAAATCACGGTTACGGTTTACGCCAGGACCAGGATCAGGACCGGCAAAGAGAAAAAGTCCATCGAGGACGTCAAGACCGGCGAAAAGGTGACTGTAAGGTATAAGGAAGAAGAAGGGAAGAATGTCGCCACCGGCGTCTACATATGGAAGGCGGCAAAGAAGGCGAAGAAAGCTGAGAAGAAAGAGGCCGCTCCTGCGGAGAAGCAGGATGCTCCGGCGAAGTAAGGCAACCTCTTACCGATCGGTTGAGAAATCATGTTGTATTGACACCTCCTTGGGAATCAGTATTTTTGATCTGCCCGAGGAGGTGTCCTTATTCGCGTCCTGAGCGGGAAGGCAACAGACAACTCGATGAAGCGTCCGTGATAGAATTATGTATGAAGACTGACAGAAGCACTATAAGAGACTTCTTTCTCAGACTTCCCCTTAACCAGAAGCTGGTGGCAATCATGCTCCTCCTGAGCCTCTGCCTCATGTCGATACTTGTCTTCCTTTACTATCAGACTGAAAAGGAAATCTACACCGAATTCGAGAACCAGATTGCAGGGCTGTCGAAAGGCATACAGGCGGGCGTGGAAGAAGTGACAAGCAGCGGGGTCACAGATGAAAAACGCCTTCAAAACTATCTCCGGGAACTGAAGACAAAGGGGGTCAAGGAGATCTCGATCATCAGCAACACTGACAAGATCGTTTCCAGCACCGACCCGAAGAATATCGGGAAGTGGATAACCAGGAGGAAAAAGGAACTCATCTTCAAGGCGGAACTCGGGGAGCCTGTAACGGGTGAGGGGCAGTCATATAACGTGATAATCCCGGTCGTGGCAGGTAACAAGCATTACGGGTATATACATCTCACCATTAATACCGAAGACTTTTCCGCTTTCCTGCGTCTGAGGATCATAAAACGGATCATTGCCGCAGCCTTTGTGTTTGCAGCTGGCATTATAGCAACCGTCTTTCTCGCAAAGAAATACACGAAGCCGATCGAGGAAGTCGTAGAAGCGGCAAAGAAGGTCGCAGGCGGCGACCTGAACCAGGAGTTGAAGACCGAAAGGAAAGACGAGATCGGAGAACTTACGCAGAGCTTCAATTTCATGGTGAACAAACTGCGCGAGGAGAGGGACCTTGAGGAAAGACTCCGCAAGGCCGAGCATCTTGCCGGCATAGGCCAGTTTTCGAGGAGCATAGCCCACGAGATAAGGAACCCTCTCAATTTCATCAGCCTCTCCATCGACCACATCAGGGAGAAATACAAGCCTCTCAAGGACGAGGACCATGAGACATTCGATGCGCTCATTACGAACATCAAGAAGGAGATACAGAGGGTGAGCCGGTTCGCCGAAAGTTTTCTCGAATTCAGCAGGCCGCTGGAACTCAGCCGGCAGAAGACGGATATCGGAATACTTATCGAGGACGTACTGGACCTGGTGATGGCCAAGGCCCGCAAGGAACACATCGAGATTGTGAGAGAATATCAGTCACTGCCCGAACTCCTTGTAGACCCTGAATTTATCAAGACCTGCCTGTACAACGTAATCCTGAACGCCTTTCAGGCCATGCCGGGCGGCGGCAGACTCGCCATAAGGACGACAATAAGGGAAGACAGGTTCTTCCTGGCACTTGAAGACACCGGCACCGGCGTGCCCGAGGATATAGGAGGAAAGATTTTCGACCCATTTTTTACCACGAAGAGCAAGGGGCTCGGGCTCGGGCTGGCCCTGACTAAGAGGGTGGTTGAGGAACACGGAGGCAGAGTCGAGTTCAGAAGCGTCGAAGGAAGGGGGAGCGCGTTCACGATGATTCTTCCTGTGAAAAAGGAGATTTGAAAATGGCTGTTGTTTTAGTGGTGGATGACGAACCGCTCCAGAGGGACATATTGAAGACCATCCTCGACGGGGAAGGATACGAGACCCACACGGCATCATCCGCCGAAGAGGCGTTGGAAACTATCAAACAATTCCGGCCCGATGTCCTTCTTACCGACCTGAAGATGGAAGGAATGGACGGGGTCGAATTGATCGAGGCCATTCCCAGGGAGCCCCTTGGTCCGTCTGCCATTATAATGACCGCTCACGGGACAATCTCTTCCGCGGTCGACGCCATGAAAAAAGGGGCCTTCGACTACCTCACGAAGCCGCTTGAAAAAGATTCGCTTATTCTTACAGTCAGGAGGGCCGCCGAGCGAACGGAACTTCTGAAGGAAAACCTGAAGCTGCAGCGAGAATTGTATGACAGGTTCAGGATTGAAGGTATCATCGGCAGGTCGCCGAAAATGAGGGAGGCGGTGGAGATCATGAGGAAGGTCTCGACCAGTCCGGTGACCGTCCTCATTCAGGGCGAAAGCGGCACCGGCAAGGAACTGGTTGCGCGGGCGATCCATTATAACAGTTCGCGGCGCACAAAGACTTTTACGGCCCTCAACTGTGCCTCCATCCCTGAAAACCTTTTTGAGAGCGAGCTCTTCGGATATGAGCCGGGGGCTTTCACCGGCGCCGCGTCACGAAGGATCGGTCTGTTTGAGGCGTCAAACGGCGGCACTTTCTTCCTGGATGAGATAGGAGACCTTCCCCTCCTTATGCAATCGAAGCTGTTGCGTGTGCTGCAGGACAGGGAAATCCGGCGGCTGGGCGGAAAAGACGCCATAAAGATCGACGTCAGGATCATTGTGGCCACCAACAAGGAACTGGAGAAAGAGATCACCAGAGGGACCTTCCGGGAGGACCTCTATTACCGCCTGAGGGTAGTTACAATTGAACTTCCCCCTCTGCGCGAGAGAAAGGGAGATATAGAGGAACTGGCCACGTTCTTCATGACCAAATATAACATGGAGTTCGGGAAAAGGATAAGGGGTGTCGAGGCCACGGTTCTGAAGGCGTTGACTGATTACAACTGGCCCGGCAATATCAGGCAACTTGAGTCGGTCATGGAAAGGGCAGTTCTCATGAGCGACACGGAAAAGATTGAGATGAAAGACATCAAGGGAGAGTTGAGATGTCCGCAAGCCGCCGATGCGCTTGACTTTGACATACCTGACGAAGGTATCAGTTTTGACAAACTGGAGGAGAAGTTGATAAGGAAGGCGATGTCAAAGTCGAACGGCGTGGTTTCAAAGGCGGCCAAACTGCTCGGGATGAGTTACAAGACGTTCTGGTACAGGTGGGAAAAACTCAATCCCGGCGGTGCTGCGCCGAGAAAGGACCTTCCGCCCGAGTAAAATTGCAGTGCCGCCTTCAGCGATATCTTTTCAGCCTTTTCTCAAGTTTTTTGGCTTGACATTTCTTCTATGCCTCCCTTAAAATTCACTTGATTCGAGGGGGAACACTCCTGGGGAACGCGGGGAAACAATAATCCTAGAACAGCAAGATTAAGAGTCGTCCGGGCAACTTTGCCGGCTTTCGTTGCCGCTCTCGACGAGAGGTACCGGGAGACTTCGGTACATGAAGCCCGGGGCCTGATTCTCCGGCCGTAATAATTCATCACGGAGATGCAGAGGGCTCGGAAAGTGTAATTATTAATTTGCGCCGGGAGGGCATAAATTTATAAAGTGCCAAGGGGGAGTTTTTGTTTGCCCGCCACTTACGGGAAAACAGGATTCATCATTTCTGCGAAAAAATGTATTCCGGTTCCGGCTTTGCCGGATTGGCAGTTCTCAAAACCAAGAAAGAAAGGAGGTGAAACGAATGAAAAAAGCATTTGTTATCGTCCTTTGCCTGTTATTCGTCTTTACTGTTGCATCCCTGTCATCTGCAGCGATGAAACAGGTGACCGGCAAGATAACTTCCTTCGACCAGAAGGCGATGACCGTCACCGTCCATGGCAGAAAGGGTGACGTCACGGCGTCCGTGGACAAGAAGACCAGGGTAGTGAAGGGTAAGGAAAAGAAGACCCTCGCCGACGTTGAGGTTGGCGCCAAGGTCACCCTCAGGTACAGAGAAGTCGACGGGAAAGTTATCGCAAAGAGAATAATAATCAAGAAAGCGGCGACAGCCATGAAGAAGGCCGCTCCGGCCAAGGAATCAGAAACCCCGGCCAAGGCAGCGTCTGCAGCGCCGGGTTACTAACTGTAACCTTTCCCTTGACCGAGGTTCCCCCGGGGCGGCCTGAAGGGGCCCCGGGGGTCACATGCGGCATAGTTATCCGGTCCCGAAGATCCAGAACCTGATGAATTTGGCGTACTCCTGCAACACGGCATCCCTCTCGCGGGGTCTCTTCCACCACCCCCCAAACCTGAACCAACTGTTTTCGGCGGGCGCGCAGATAACCCTGACGCCGTCTCCCATAACCTTCCTGAAAATAACCGCGGCCCTCTTGCTCTCGTAAGGTGACGTAACGAGGATGACGGACCTGTAGCCATATTTGTGAAGTATCTCCCGCGTATATTCCGCTTCCTGGGTCGTCGTCATCGACCTGTCTTCAAGAAGGATATTTTTCCGGGGTATGCCGAGGGATTCCGCCTGCAGCTTCATGAGATCCGCCGCCGTATACTTCCAGACAAGCGGTCCCCCGCTCATGATAATGCGGTCCTTCCTCGCCCAGTCCTCCTTAAAGAGCTTGACGCCGTATTCAACCCGCTTATTTTCCTTTCCGGCGAGTACCACAATCACATCAGCCGGTTTGAGAACATCTTTTTCGTAAATGTATCTACCCACGTGGTCAAACAGGAGAGAGTGTCCAAGAAAGACGAGGACAGCGGAAACACATAGAAATAATGAGACCTTAAAGCATCTGCACATGCCCCCTCCGCCGGTTGCCCGGGTGTCCTCTGTTCTTCATGAGTTCAGGTATTCCCCGAGGGCCTCTTCCCAGTTCCTGAGTTCGCCGATCCCCTCAAGCCTGAGCATGGTATTGCCCAGAACGGAAGAGGCCGGCCTTTCGGCCGGCCTCTTAAACTGCAGGGAGGTGACGGGCACGATATTCTTGCTGATGCCCTTTTTCGCCGCTATAGCAACGGCAAAATCGAACCACGAACAGGTACCGGTGTTGGTGACATGATAAATACCGTAGCCCTTACCGATCAGTTCCCTTATCTTCCCGGCCAGGTCAAGGGTATAGGTAGGGCAGCCTACCTGGTCATCCACAACCTCGATGCGGTCCTTTTCGGAAAGCAGCCTGATGATCGTATCGACAAAATTCTTTCCATTTCTGCCGTACAGCCAGGATGTCCTGACAATATAGAACCTGTTGGTCAGCGTCGATACAAACCTTTCCCCCATCAGCTTTGAGATACCGTAAGTATTTATCGGGCCGGTATCGTCCCACTCATTGTAAGGCGACCCCTTCCTCCCGTCGAAAACGTAATCGGAACTAACGTAGACAACGGGACATCCCACTGCCTCACAGGCCATCACAACATTACGCGTCCCGATACCGTTAACGAGATATGCCTTTTCCGGTTCGGACTCGCACTGGTCCACATTGGTGAATGCGGCGGCATGAACGACGACATCAGGTCCGGCGTCTCTTATCCGCCCGACCACGACATCCAGCTTCGTCACATCGAGGGAGGCAGAGGAAAAGCCCACAACTTCAGCGTCCCTGAAGGCGCGCTGCAGATCATGACCAAGCATGCCGCCTGCTCCGGTCAGGGCGACCTTCATATCTTCATTCTCTCCCCATACTGCATGCGATAATATTCCATGTATTCACCGGAAACGATGTGTTCCCACCACGGCCTGTTGGCAAGATACCAGTCAACAGTTCCGGCGAGACCTTTCTCGAAACCCGTTTCAGCATTCCACCCGAGTTCACTCTCGATTCTCGAAGGGTCGATGGCATATCGCCTGTCGTGCCCCGGCCTGTCCTTGACATAGGTGATGAGTTTAATCAGGTCTTCGGCATCCGCACCGGTTTTTTCCGCGGCCTTTGCAAGCAATTGACGGATTAGGTCGATGTTCCGCCTTTCATTCCTGCCTCCTATGTTATATATCCTCCCCGGTTCTCCTTTCAAAAAAACGGCCGCAACCGCCCTGCAGTGATCGTCCACGTAGATCCAGTCTCTCACGTTTCCCCCGTCACCATAGACGGGGACAGGTTTGCCCTCCACGGCGCGCGATATGACAAGGGGGATAAGTTTCTCGGGGAACTGGCAGGGCCCGTAATTGTTGGAGCATCTGGTGATGACGACATCAATGCCGTAAGTCTCGTAGTACGCCCTGGCGAGCAGATCGGCTGCCGCCTTGCTCGCGGCATAGGGGCTGTTCTGGCGGACGGGAGACTCCTCGGTAAAAAGTCCCTCAGGTATGGAACCGTATAACTCGTCTGTGGATACATGGAGTATCCTGCACTTCCTCGTTCTTGCCGCTTCAAGAAGGTTCTGCGTTCCTACGACGTTGTTCTGAAGAAAAGGATAGGAGTCCATGATGCTCCTGTCAACATGGCTCTCCGCAGCGAAATTGATGATACCGTCGAATTCGAGGCTCTCTACCAGCCGTCTGTCACATATGTCGCCCTTCACGAACGTGTAACGGGGGTCCCTCTCCACGTCCTTCAGATTTTCCAGGTTCCCCGCATAAGTAAGCTTGTCGAGGTTGATCACCTCATGCCCGGGCATGGCTGACATCAGATGGCGGATGAAGTTTGAACCGATAAAACCGGCGCCGCCGGTAACAAGTATCTTCATCATTACTCCCTGAAAGCGGTCTCCATGCAGCAATCCTTCGGGTTTCGGCTCACGGCCTTCACGCGCTTTTCTCCTCCCTGGCCGCATGCCGTTCATCTATGATTTTCTGGGCAAGGCTCCCCGGCACCTCTTCATAATGTGAAAACTCCATGGAATATAGCCCTCTTCCGGACGTAAGAC
>JARRJI010000018.1:0-18336 GCA_037379595.1 Acidobacteriota bacterium
TATCAGTGGGGCATGTCCATCGATTTGAACAGTTGTGTCGGTTGCAACTCGTGCGTGGTGGCCTGCTACGCCGAGAACAACATTGCGGTGGTTGGCAAGGAGCAGGTCAATAATGGGCGCATCATGCAGTGGATCCGCGTGGACACGTACTGGCGCGGCGGCCTGGACAATCCAGAAACCTATCATGTGGTGATGCCGTGCATGCATTGTGAGAATGCTCCCTGCGAGTACGTCTGCCCGGTAGGCGCAACCATGCACAGCCCTGGCGGTCTGAACCTGATGATCTACAACCGCTGCATCGGGACGCGGTATTGCTCGAACAACTGCCCCTACAAGGTCAGAAGATTCAACTTTGAGCTTTTCTCGGACTGGCATACGCCAAGTCTCTACGGCGTGAGGAATCCGGACGTCACCGTCCGCAGCCGCGGCGTGATGGAGAAGTGCACCTATTGCGTGCAGCGGATCAAGGAAGCCGAAATCAGATCCCAGGTAGAGAGCCGCACGATTCACGACGGTGAAGTCGTAACGGCCTGCCAACAGGCTTGTCCCACGCAGGCTATTGTTTTTGGCAACATCAATGATCCCAAGAGTAAGGTTGCGAACCTTAAAGCACAACAGAGGAAATACGTGTTGCTCGCAGAACTGAATATTCGTCCACGGACATCGTATATGGCACGTCTAAGAAATCCGAATCCGGAGATCAAGGAGTAAGGGGATGGCTGGAACAGGTCCCGAAGACACGGCTACGCTGGTTGCCCCGGGAAGCGAGGTCCTTGGTCCTGGACATTCGTACGGGTCGGTAACCGACAAAATCAGCTCCATCGTTCTCACCCGAGGCACCGGCAAGAAATATAAAGTCGGCTGGGATACTGCATCACGAACTTTGTCTGGTGGATTGGAATCGGCCACGCGGGAACGTTGATTTCGGCATTCCTCCTGCTGATGCGCCAGCAGTGGCGTACGTCCATCAACCGGTTCGCCGAGGCAATGACCTTGTTCGCTGTTGCCTGCGCGGGTGCGTTTCCTCTGCTGCACCTGGGCCGCCCGTGGATTTTCTACTGGTTGTTTCCCTACCCCGACACAATGGGTGTCTGGCCCCAGTTTCGGAGCCCGCTGGTGTGGGACGTCTTCGCGGTCTCGACCTATGCAACAGTGTCATTGCGGTTCGGGTACGTAGGACTGATACCCGATCTGGCAACTCTTCGCGACCGGGCCACCAAGAAGGTCAAGCAACTCATTTATGGCGTGCTCTCGCTGGGCTGGCGCGGCTCCGCCCGGCACTGGAAGCGGTATGAAATGGCCGGACTCCTTCTGGCCGGACTGGCAACGCCGCTGGTTGTCTCCGTCCACACCGTAGTGAGCTTCGACTTCACCATTGCCATCATTCCCGGCTGGCACAGCACGATGTTTCCACCGTACTTCGTGGCCGGCGCCATTTATTCCGGGTTTGCTATGGTGATTGCGCTTGCGGTGCCGCTGCGCAAGTACTACGGTCTGGAAGATTTCGTGACCATCCGGCACCTCGACAACATGGCCAAAATCATGCTGGCCACGGGCATGATCGTCGCGTACAGCTACGTCATGGAAACCTTTATGGCGTTTTACAGCGGCAACAAATTTGACATTTTTATGATCATGAACAGGATGACAGGACCGTACGCGTCGGTTTACTGGGTCTTGATCGCCGTCAACCTTGTCATCCCACAACTGCTATGGTCATCGCGGATCAGGCGCAATCCTCTGTACCTGTGGCTGCTCTCATTCTCGGTCCAAACGGGCATGTGGATGGAGCGTTACATGATCATTATCACGAGCCTGCATCGTGATTTCATTCCTTCGTCATGGGGGATGTTCTATCCCACGCGTTGGGACTGGATCATCTTCATCGGAACAATTGGCCTGTTCTTCACCTTGTTCTATCTATTCATTCGCTTCCTCCCGATGATCTCGATTTTCGAGATGCGGGATCTGGTTCATAAGACGGCAGAGGAGGCTAACCCGTAGATGAAAAAAACGGATCCTCTTTACGGATTGGTCGCAGAGTTTCATTCGGCAGAAGAACTGCTGGAAGCCAGCAAGCGTGCCCACGAGGCAGGCTACCGAAAGCTGGATGCATTCTCGCCTTTCCCCATCGAGGGACTGGCTGAAGCTATCGGCTTCCAGCGAACGCGGCTGCCCATCATTGTTCTTTGCGGTGGTCTTTTTGGCTGTGGCGGCGGATTCTTCCTTCAGTGGTGGCCCAATGTCATCGGTTATCCGCTTAATATCGGCGGCAAGCCCTTTGACAGCTGGCCGGCGTTCATTCCGATCACGTTTGAAATGACGATCCTCTTCGCTGCGCTGGCGGCAACTTTCGGCATGCTCGCCCTCAACCGGCTGCCGTGCCCATATCATCCCGTGTTCAACCTGGAGCGGTTTGCCCAAGCCAGCAAGGACAGGTTTTTCCTGCTGATTACTGCAGAGGATCCCAGATTTGACCTGGAACAGACAAGGCAGTTCCTGACTGAACTCAATCCTCGCGAGGTATCTGAAGTTGAGAACTAAGAGCGGCCAGAGACGACATTCACCGCCGGCAGCTTCATCAGCCTCCGTCCGCAGGCTGGTGGGTAGCCGTCGAGGCCCCGCGAATGGTTTCAAATGGGCAGCGATCGCATTTCTGGGAGTGCTGATGGCGGGTTGCCGTCTGGACATGCACATTCAGCCAAAGTATAAGGGCCTGGAACCGAGCACATTCTTTAACAACGGACGCTCTGCCCGTCCTGCTGTCCCCGGCACGATCGCGCGCGGTGAACTGCGCACTGACGAGCTGCTCTTCGCCGGAAAAATCAACGGCAAGGTCGCCAACGTTTTTCCTTTTCCGATCACCATGAAGGACTTGAAACGCGGCCAGCAGAGATTCGACATCTACTGCGCGCCTTGTCACGACTACACGGGAAGCGGAAACGGGATGATTGTGCAAAGAGGTTTTCCACCTCCTCCCAGCTATCACATCGAACGTTTGATGAAGGCGCCGGTTGGCCACATCTTTGACGTGATTACGAACGGTTACGGAACGATGTACAGCTATGCGGCCCGCATTTCCCCGAAGGATCGCTGGCGGATCGCAGCCTATATCCGCGCTTTGCAGTTAAGCGAAAACGCTCCCTTGAGCGATGTTCCGCCAAATGAACTCAAGAAACTTGAAGGATCGGCAAAATGAACGAAACCGACACCCTAAAGCCCGGACTTAATCGTGCACAGATCTGGTTCCTGATTGTCGGTGTGGTGGCTCTGGCAGCATGTACCCTCGGGGCTTTTTCCAACTGGACAGGTTTCCTTCGGGCCTACCTGATTGCTTATCTCCTGTGGCTGCTGATCGCTCTCGGGTGCTTCGCGATTCTCATGCTCCACCACATGGTCGGCGGGAGATGGGGCTTTGTGATTCGACGTACGCTCGAAGCCGGCAGCAGGACATTCCCCCTGCTGGCATTGCTTTTCATCCCACTAGTCTTCGGGCATTCAGATCCGAACCTGTATCCGCCAGTGACCGGGTCCTCATTCAAAGCATTTTATCTGAGCCAGCCCTTCTATTTCGGCCGCGCGATTGTCTATTTTGCTTCCTGGATCATTCTTGCGTACTTCCTTAACAAGTTGTCATCCCGGCAGGACATGGGCCCAGACCGCGGCCTTTTGCGAAGTTTTAGCAACCTCAGTGCCCCCGGACTGCTGATTTACTGCGCGACGATAAGCTGGGCTTCCTTTGATTGGGTCATGTCGCTGGAGCCGAAATTCTTCTCCACCATATTCGGCATGATCTTCATCGTCATGCCTGCACTGGCGGCGATGTCATTTGCGATCATCGTCACCATGTTCCTGGCAAGGCATAAGCCGCTGTCGGAGGTCGTTACTTCGAAGCACTTTAATGACCTCGGCAACTTGCTGCTGACTTTCGTCATGCTCTGGGCCTACTTGTCTTTTTCACAATTCTTGATCATCTGGGCCGGCAACCTGCAGGACGAGAATTTCTGGTACACGGTTCGTGCCACAGGCGGGTGGATGTGGGTCGCATTGTTCATTATCCTCTTCCACTTCGCGGTACCGTTCATTTTGCTGCTAAACCGGCCGGTCAAGAGGCATATGAACGCACTGGCAGCGGTCGGAGTGGGCCTGGTTGTAATGACCTGGATTGACCTCTACTGGTTCATCATGCCGGCATTCTACCCGCTTGGTCCTCATATTAATTGGATGGATATCGTTGCTCCTTTTGGGATAGGAGGATTGTGGCTGGCTCTGTTTGTTCGCAACCTCAAAGCCAAGCCCCGCCTTCCCTTGCACGATCCACGGTTTGAGGGAGTAGTTCAGCATGGATGAGAACAAAACTCATTCCGATAACACAAAGCACCGTCATGAAACACGCGAGGCCGTCCCTCGCTACGTGCTCTATTTCGCGGGGGCGGTAGCCATTACTGTGGCGGCGGGCTTCCTGGTGAGTTGGGTAACCCTGAACTACTTCAGGACTCATCAGACATATCCCCCGCCGCAGTCGTCGCTGTCGGGCCGCCGCGTATTGCCTCCACCGGGCGTGCCTCGCTTGCAAGCTCACCCGGCGGCTGATTTGCAGCAGTATCTGCAACGTGAACGCGAAATTCTCAATACCTACGGATGGGTTAACCGAAAGGGCGGCATTGTTCGAATTCCAATACAGCGAGCCATGGCTCTCTTGCTCAAACAGGGTCTACCCGTCCGCAACAGCAAAACACCAAAGGGTGCGGTACAGCCGGGTGAGGTCCAGCAGTACAGGGTTCCTCAAGGCTATATGCCGCAACAATAGGATGAATTTCGAAGCAGGCGGCCAGCAGGCTGCCAGAAAATCGGGGATGAATCATGACCCACGAGCCAATTCAACTTCTTGCAAGAACTAAGCAGCAAGCGCTGTTCAGCCGGACCTGGATGAGATTGGGAATAGTGCCGGCCCTTTGTGCTCTTGTCGTTTTCGCCTGCCCGCTCACGACGCGGGCCCAACTGTCGAAGATCCTTCAGTCACGGGGATTTCAGGGACCTCCTCATGGCGGAGCAAGTGCGCAGAATTCCAAGACGCTGCCTGCGGAACTCCAGAATGTCGGGATCAGCCAGGAACTGAACCACCAGGTTCCATTGGACCTGGTATTCAAAGACGAAACGGGGAAAACCGTTCGCCTGGGAGACTACTTTGGGAAGAAGCCGGTGATCTTGTCGCTCGTTTACTTTCGTTGCCCTCGGCTCTGCCCGATGGTCGAAAACGGCCTGGTTGAAGGCCTTCGAGAACTTCCATTCAATGTGGGCAAACAGTTCAACGTGCTCACCGTCAGCTTCGACCCGACCGACACGCCCTTCGAAGCTTACTCAAAAAGATCCGTGTACCTGGGAATGTATAACCGCAAGGGCGCATCTGCAGGGTGGCATTTTCTAACGGGCGATCAGGCCTCCATCACAGCTCTGACGAAGGCTGTCGGATTCCGATATAAGTATGACCCCAAGACCGAAATGTTTTCCCACGCCACAGCGATTATGGTCTTGACGCCCCAGGGCAAGGTCGCGCAGTACTTCTATGGAATTCGCTATCCCGCCGGGCAGCTTCGC
Organism: Acidobacteriota bacterium; assembly: GCA_037379595.1. Taxonomy (GTDB): domain Bacteria; phylum Acidobacteriota; class Terriglobia; order UBA7540; family UBA7540; genus SCRD01. The sequence continues at coordinate 5,599 of JARRJI010000018.1, forward strand.
CTGGCTCTGGTCCAGGCATCTCACGGGAAAATTGGTTCTCCCGTTGATGCAGTCCTATTATTTTGCTGCCGCTACGATCCGGCCACGGGAAAGTACAGCCTGATTATTTCCCGCGTGCTGTTCATCGCTGCGCTTCTTACGGTGGTTCTCTTGGGCGGTCTCCTGATCGTTCTATTCCGGGGCGGACGCCGCGCAAAGGCTCGGATGCTCGCCACGCAGGCTTCTGTGAAAGCCGAAAGGTAAACGGTCCGCCGGTATAAGCGGACCTGAATTGAAGAGGGTAAAAGAATAAAATGCCACACGCGTTTCCATTAGTTCCGCAGGAAGCTTCCACCCTCGCTCCGGCGGTTGATCATCTTTTTTACTTCCTGACGGCAGTGTCGGTCTTCTTCGCCGCGCTCATCTTTCTGATGATCTTCTATTTCGCGGTCAAGTATCGCCGCCGGTCGAAAGATGAGCCACCCCCGAGACACCAGGTGATCAACAACATCCCGCTTGAGGTTACGTGGACGGTGATCCCGATGATTCTGGTCACCATCATGTACTTCTGGGGGGCCGACATTTTTGTCAAGAACGCGCAACCTCCCAAGGATGCCACGGAGATCTTCGTCATAGGCAAGCAATGGATGTGGCACGTTGAGCACTCCAACGGTAAGCGGGAAATCAATGCCCTGCACATCCCTGTAAACGTCCCGATCAAGCTCACCATGACCTCACAGGATGTCATTCACGACTTTTTCGTCCCCGTGTTCCGGGTGAAAAAGGACGTGTTGCCTGACCGCTACACCACGGAATGGTTTGAGGCGAACCGCATCGGCAAATATCACTTTTTTTGCGACCAGTACTGCGGGATGGGCCATTCCCTCATGCGAGGTTGGGTTTATGTCATGAGCCAGGACGACTATGAAAGATGGCTCCGGAGTGGGGTCTCAGGCGTTACTATGGCGGATCAGGGCGAAACTCTTTATCACCAGTATGGTTGCATTACCTGCCACGGCACGGGCAAGGGACCTGCTTTCAGGGGACTCTACGGGAAGCCCGTCCTGCTGTCGGATGGCCAGACCGTGATCGCCAACGATTCCTACATTCGAGAGTCGATCCTCTATCCGACCGCCCAGATTGTGAACGGATATCCAGCTATTATGCCCACATTCAAGGGGCAATTGAGCGAAGAGCAGATCCTGCAGCTTACTGCCTATATTAAATCGCTGGGTTCAAAAGAAAGGAATACGGGGACACCATGAGCAGTACAGAGGTTCCGATCGAGCCACGCGTTCATTATTTGAACGCAGATTACAGCATTAAGTCGTGGTTGCTCACCACCGACCACAAGCGTATCGCCTGGCTCTATCTGATCGCGATCACGTTCTTCTTCACGGTTGGCGGCGTGGCAGCAGTCCTGATGCGCCTGAACCTGCTTGAGCCCCAAGGCTTGCTGGTAGAGCCGGAGACATACAACAAGCTGTTCAGCTCGCACGGAATCGTCATGATTTTCTTCTTCATGGTGCCGTCCATCCCGGCCGTGATGGGCAACTTCTTGATCCCGCTGATGCTCGGCGCACGAGATGTGGCGTTTCCCCGCCTGAACCTGCTGAGCTGGTACGTCTTTATGGCGGGCGGCTCCCTTGTTCTTTATGCGCTGATCGCAGGTGGAGTCGATACAGGCTGGACCTTTTACACACCCTTGAGCACCCTTTACCTGAACACCCACGTGATGGCGACCGCTACCGGCGTCTTTATAGCGGGCTTTTCGTCCATCCTGACAGGGCTGAATTTTGTTGTGACCATTCACAAAATGCGCGCGCCAGGACTCACCTGGTTCCGGCTTCCCCTCTTCATCTGGGCGATGTACGCGACCAGCATCATTTTCATCATTGGGACTCCGGTGATTGCTATTTCACTAGCCCTCATCGCTCTCGAAAGAGCCTTCCACGTTGGGATTTTCGATCCTGCTCTCGGCGGGGACCCGATCCTGTTTCAGCACCTCTTCTGGTTCTACTCGCACCCGGCGGTTTATGTGATGATCCTCCCCTCGATGGGGGTTGTCAGCGAGTTGATTACGTCTTTTTCAAAAAAGAAGATATTCGGCTACCATTTCATTGCATTCTCGAGCGTGGCAATCGCCGCCATCGGCTTCCTGGTCTGGGGACATCACATGTTTGTGAGCGGCCAGTCGATTTATGCCGGACTGGTCTTCTCTGCCCTCAGTATGGCGGTGGCGATTCCATCGGCGGTCAAGGTCTTCAACTGGACGGCGACCCTTTACAAGGGCTCAATTTCATACGAAGCCCCGATGCTTTATGCGCTGGGCTTTATCGGGCTCTTTACGATCGGCGGGTTAACGGGGCTGTATCTGGCCACCACGGCGCTCGATCAGCATCTCCACGCCACCTATTTTGTCGTTGCTCATTTCCATTACATCATGGTCGGCGGTGCGGTCATGGGCTACATGGGAGCGATTCATTATTGGTGGCCCAAGATGAGCGGCCGGTTATACCCCGACGGATGGGCGCGAGTGGCTGCCATAATCATCTTTGTCGGATTCAATCTTACGTTTTTCCCGCAATTTGTTCTGGGTTACCTGGGCATGCCACGGCGATACGCTGTCTATCCGCCGGAGTTCCAAACGCTGAATGTCATCTCGACAGCAGGAGCCTCCATCCTGGGTCTCGGCTACGTTATCCCCTTGATCTACTTTGCCTGGTCGGCGCGCTACGGACCGGTAGCAGGCCCGAATCCCTGGAATGCAACCGGATTGGAATGGACGACTGCTTCTCCGCCGCCGACTCACAACTTTGAGGAAACGCCGGTGGTAACTGAAGAACCCTACGGATACGATCGCATCGCGGAGGAAATACAAGTTGCCTAACAGTCACGCCATTGTTGCAGAACAATTCGATGATCGGGAGCAGCAACATGAAGCGGCCAGCCTCGGAATGTGGATCTTCCTGGGCACGGAAATCATGTTCTTTGGTGGTCTCTTTGCGGGATACACCGTTTATCGGAATCTCTACACGACGGCCTTTGAGGCGGGCAGCCACCTTCTGAACGCCAAAATAGGAGCCCTCAACACGGCCGTCCTGATTTGCAGCAGCCTGACGATGGCCTTGGCCGTTCATGCCGCGCAGACCGGCAAACGTAAGCGGCTCATGGGATTTCTCGTATCAACCATGGTCCTGGGCGGGGTCTTCCTTTACATCAAGTTTATTCTTGAGTGGCTTCACGAATACAGAGATGGCCTCGCCCCCGGCTTGCACTTCACCTACTCAGGGCCTCAGGCTTCTCACGTGGCACTGTTCTTCTGCTTCTACTTCCTCATGACCGGCGTTCATGCACTCCACATGATAGTTGGAGAAGGAATTATGACAGTGCTTCTGATTATGGCCTGGCGGGGGAAGTTTTCTGAACGTAGCCATAACCATATCGAGATAGCCGGACTCTACTGGCACTTTATCGATATTGTCTGGATATTCCTGTTTCCACTTCTGTACTTACTGGGAGCTCATTTCTGATGTCTGAACATATAGCCTCACGAAAAATTTACTACTTTGTATTCGGCAGCCTTCTGGTCCTTACGCTCCTGACCTGGCGAATCGCCTATATTGATCTCGGCGCCTGGAATATGGTTGTGGCTCTCTTCATTGCGATCTTCAAGGCAGGATTGGTGGCAACTTTCTTCATGCATCTCCGCTGGAGCGCATCCATAATGCGTCTGGTCTTGTTTGCCGCCGTGTTCTGGCTGGCGATCCTGATTACGCTGACCATGGGCGACGTTCTTACCCGCCATGCCGTGACGAAGCCTCAGCCGTGGCAGGCCTCGACAACAATCTCACGCACCGTAGCCGTCACGGGGCAGCGCTAGGAATGACCAATTGCATTCAAAGAAAGTACAGGATTCCAGGAAGAAATAGGGGTGCCGAATAGGTTCATTCTGCAACAGGTTCCAGCAACACGGCTGGAAATGTTTGGAACATGCGGTTTAACAAGAGTGCCTCTTGACCACCAGTAACACGCCTCGATAATACCGTTTCGCTGGTGAAAACGTTCCGCCACTTTTTGGGACAATCCTCAGGGAGAGCAATTTTCAAAGCTGGCCAGGCGCTCCCCGGTGGGGTTGGTTTCCGCTTCCGAAAAAGCCCAGCGACAAGCCTCGGAACGGCAATGATTGCCCACTGTTTCTTTCGCCGGCGGGCAAACGCTACAAGGTGTTCCTTTCTCCGCCCCATCCCTGCAAGAGGAATATAGTCGCCGGACGCAAAAAGCTCGTGCCTTGCAAGCCGGAAATTGAGGGCCTTGCGAGTCAGGTAGAGTTTGATCCTCCCGTCCTGCCAATTCGACACGAGGTCCTTCAGCAAATCTCCCAGAGCTTGCACCTCGCGGGATTTCAATTCTTCGATCTGGTGAACCCGCTTTTCAAAATCCACGGGTCGGCGGTTGTCCGGATCGACCAGGCTGAAATCCCATAGTTCCGTTCCCTGGTAAAAATCCGGAATCCCCGGTGAAGCAATCTTCAGCAGGGTTTGGGCAAGAGAGTTCAGGTAGCCCCAAAAAGCAACTCTTTTCCGCAACTCATGGAAATCCTCCATGAACCGATTCTCCACAGTAGAAGCGAGACTGTTTCGTACAAACGATTCGACGGCGCTTTCGTATCTCGCGTCAGGATTAATCCAGCTTGTATGGACTTTGGCTTCACGGAGGGACTTCAACATAAAAGCGACCAGCCGCTCGATAAACGCTGTCTCCTCAGCCGAGTCGAGAGGCCAGGCACCCAGCATGACCTGATACAACAGACATTCTTCGTTTGCGTCAGGAACGCGCTGGCCGTTCAGGACTGTCTTGTGCGGCTTATTAAACTTGCTCCAGCGATGCAAACTGGGAAGCCATACTTTGTCGATTTCAGAAAGCACACTAATCCGCGCCCGGACGTCCTCGCTCCTCTTGGTATCGTGCGTGGAGCTTGTGTTCATTGTCAGCGGCCAGCCTGCCAATCTGCTCCGGTTAAAAGCGTGAAAAGCTTCCACATCGTAAGGAGGTTTTTCCCGAAGCGAGTCCCCGCCCACCTCATTGAGAGAAATCAGGGAGTTATAGACATACGAGGCTGTGTCCTCAAGCCCTTTCGCCATAACGGGACCTGTGAACTGTTGCCACTGCATAATGAAACGGAGCCACGCCTTCCGTTGGGCAACTGCGTACGGTGGTGGATCCAGCAGCAAAACCCGCCGCAGGAAGTCAAATGCTGCGTCACTGATCTCGTCCGGAGAAGTCCGGCGCCGGGCCGCATTGAGCGTCCAGTCCAGGTAGGCGCGGTCCCGCGCGCTGATCGTGAAATTTCTGATGTACGTCCTGTAAACGGGCAGGCATGCGGTTACTTCAACGAATGCCCGGACGAGTTCTTTAAGAGGCAGATCTCTCGCATGCCGGTCCTGCGCTGCCAGCTTTGCCAGTGCGTGGCCGGACGCGGCCAGTTCACCCGCAAAAAGCTGGCGAATAACCTGCTTGTTCCGTGTATAGCAGATATCCGAGTAAGAAAGATCGGAATGGACAAACCGATGGTAATCCTTCTCAAGAGCACGGAACCCGTTTGGGTCGACGAAGAGTCCATTCGCGGCATTCAGAAAATCGTAGCCGGTGGTTCCCGCAACAGGCCAGTCTTTCGGCAAAGGTTCGTCACGGCCGAGGATTTTCTCCACGACGACATAGCGATTCAGGACATTATGGCTGCCGTTTTCAGCTGACATTACGGCCTGCAGCCGTTCCAGATAGTGCGGCGGATCGTAAAGGCCATCCACGTGATCTATACGGAGCGCAATGACATCTTCCTTTTTGGCAATTTCAGCGATAAGACGATGCCGGTCGTCGAACACTCGCGGATCTTCGACCCGCAACCCAACAAGCTCGTTGATATCAAAGAATCGCCGGTAGTTGATTTCTTCCGCCGACATCTTCCAGTAGGCCAAACGATACGCCTGATTGGCCAGAAGGCGATCCAGAGCAACGAAGCTCTTGTTATCGCCCTGAATGCCATTGAAAAATCTCAACGTATTGTCCAGGCACTGCTTCAATGCCGGTGAATGGTGGTAGATTTCCCACAAACGATGCTTGATCCATTTGTGGGCCTCCCTGTTTCCCTGATGAGATTGATCGGGGCTTGTGTGGGACGGCAGCCGCTTAACGGCGTCAAGCACACGCGACATCTCTTCAATCACCGGAGAATTGCCGTTTCCGGTCGCGCGCGCGACTTCCAGGCAGTGTTCCAGAATAGGCCGGTAGGTGCTCGGATTCAGAGGAAATCGGTGCTCAAAATAACGGATGTAAAATCCGTTCTCATCCAGCCTGAGATTCAACTCCTGGGCTTCAAGAACGTTGCCGTAGAGGTCCCCCAGAACCGGGAGCAGGACTTTGTTGTCCTGAAGAAACGTCGCTTTCCCCGTACCGGGGTGCCAGTCGATATCAAAGTAGCCGGAATATTCAGAGCCCGGTCCGTTCTCCAGCAAGTCCATCCACCAGGGGTTTTCAGAACTTGCCATCATGTGATTAGGAACGATGTCCAGGAGCAGCCCCATGCCATAACTCTTCAGCTTATGGACCAGCTCATCAAATTCCCGTTCAGTTCCCAGCTCTGAATTGATGCGCATCGGGTCCGCAATGTCGTACCCGTGCGAACTTCCCCTCCCGGCCTTAAAGCGTGGCGAGGCGTAAAGGTGGGTAATGCCCAATTCGTGCAGGTACGGGACCAGATTTCTCGCATCGACAAAGCGGAAATTCAGGCTGAGCTGAATTCGATATGTCGCTACAGGAACCGCAAGCAAGCGCATTCTTCTAACTCACATCAACATTCAATTTTTCGCCCAAGGCAAGAAAGGACTTGACCCAAGCCTGAGCGCATTCGTCGTTCTCTGATGCCCGATCGCGAAACTCCGGGTACCGTCGCTGCAAAACTTCGTAGAAGACGTTTTGAGGCTGCCACAGTCTCACCTTGAACGGAAGCGTCGCGGAAATATCGACGGCAGCTTCAAGCGTCTGAAGCCGCCCGAGATCGTCTGGATTGTCGAAAAACACTGTGGCGATACGTTCGATATTCCGGCGAATGGCAAATTCCAAGGTCGGCCCATCGAACGCCACGCCGCCCCTTGTCATCTCCTCCAGGAGAGCCCGGATGTTATCGACATCCATGTTTTCAACTTCCAGGAGCCGCCGCAGTTCGGAGTTCAGAGTAAACTCCGCCGCAATCTGAAAACGCCTTGGCTGAGGCATCCCAAGCGTTGTAACAAAGCGCATCAGGGGGGCGCCGCGCTCGTAAATCCTCCGGTACGCAGCCTCTGCCTCCGCGAGAGCGGATTGGAGGATGAGCCTGAGAATGTAGTGTTGCTGATCACGAAATAGCAGGTTCAGAGTGTAGGTCGCTGAGCCAAAGTGCTTGTCAACAATTCGAAGCCGTTCCGCCAGATCGCCGCGGTTAAAACTTTCAGCGATCTCCTTCACCATGGCCTGGTACATCTCTTCGCCAAGAAAATCGCGCACCCCGCCGTTCAGGTTGTGGTCGCCAAGGTGGAGCACGCCGAAGCTGATTTGTGACGACTCCCAGGTAATCTCCGAGGCAATTCTCGCCCTGCCCATCGCCAGCCGAGTCTTGCCTTCATTCAGCACTCTGTAATCATGGCGATCGACGGTGTAACAAAAAATCCTGGTTTCATGGTTGTAGGGCTCGAATAAGGAGCTCACCGCGTAATGCGCGCCCACTTTATGCAAGTCAACAGCGGCGGGCTTGACGAATTTTTCGAATACTGTAGCTCCGTCTTTGTTTTCGGGGATGTTGCTCTTGGCACTTGCAAGCAGCCCAACAAAACGCGATTCAAGAGGACGATTGAAGATCTCTTCTGCCAATTGGATCGCGCGACCCGCGTATTGAATCACCTGCACCGTTTCAATGCCGGAAAGCTCGTCAAAAAACCATCCGCAGCTCGTGTACATCAGCATCAAGTGCCGCTGCAGTTCCATAAGCTTCAGGGCCTGCGTACTTTCGCTCTGGCTAAGCTCATGGATTGCGTGTTCGTTCAGGAAACGCTGAACACTTTCCTTTGAGCGGTCCAGAATCACATCGATGTAGTGATTGCGGGCTGCCCACGGATCCTTGAAATACTCTTTCGCTTTCCTGGCGAAGGATGCGTTGATTGTGTCGCGAAGCCAGTCGAGCGCTTCTCTTAGAGGCGCTCGCCATTCCTGGTGCCATTCCGGATGCATTCCGCTGTTGCACCCGCAATCGTTGCGCCAGCGCTCTACGCCGTGGACGCAACTCCAGGAGCTTTTCTCATGAATCCGGGCTTCGAACTGAGGTGGATACTTTTCCAGGAACTCCCCATAGTTCGTCAACTTCGCGGAGTTATTCGCCACGATGTAATTCAGGGCGTAGGCCAGAGCCATGTCACCGTAAGCATGGTGATGTCCGTATGTTTCGCCGTCCGTCGCGATATGAACCATCTGGGGCCAGTCTCGATCATCCGAAAACGCTCCGAGGAGCCGGTCGGCAAATCGCTCGCCGCTTCCGAGCAATCCTTCAAACGCCACACCTCGGGAAATCGGTCCGTCATAGAAAAACACATTGATCCACCGACCATAGCGAAGGCGTACCCGATAAGCAATTGAAGGATCAACACGGCCACCGGTCGTTTCCCGCCAGTTCCGCGCGCCGATCGCACGCACACGCCGGGCCTGGTAAGGAGAAAGGACCGTATACTTGATTCCGTGCTGTGCCAGGATGTCCAGCGTTTCCAGGTCAACAGCGGTTTCGGGCAGCCACATGCCATCAGGATGCCGCCCAAAGCGATGCTGGAAATCACGAATGCCCCACAGAACCTGCGTCTCCTTATCCCGACTATTGGCCAGTGGCATGATCATATGGTTGTACGCCTGGGCCATGGCTGAACCGTGCCCCGAATAATGTCTCTGGCTCTCATGATCGGCAGTCAGGACAGCGCGATAGACGTCCGGCGCTTTCGCCTCGAGCCACGTCAGCAGCGTTGGACCAAAGTTGAAGCTAATCCTTGAATAGTTGTTGACGATTTTCTGGATTCGGCCCCCGCCGTCCAGAATTCGCGAAGCCATATTCGGCCCATAACACTCGGCTGAAATGCGCTCGTTCCAGTCGTGATAGGGGTAGGCTGAATCCTGAACTTCGATCGCCTCAAGCCACGGATTCTCGCGCGGCGGCTGGTAGAAATGTCCGTGGATACAGATGTACCGATCGGCCATAGACCTCGTTCCGTTAGTTAGAGTGAAAAAGGACTAAAGAGCTTGGGGCGATTAAGAGAGGGTCGTTCCCGTCTGCTTCCAGCAGCTCAGGACTTTCGCTCCCCCCTCCATGCCACCGCTGGTCTGCGGACTCCAACACTTTCCTGAAACGCGCCTTCGGGAAAGGGAGTAGCGCAGATGCGGCTTCACCGCCAAAGTTAAAAATGATAACAGCTTGATGATCGCCACGCCACCTTCTAACCCAAAGGAGCCTTTCTCTGTCGAACGCGATGGCCTCCATCTCTTCTTTGTGGTTCCGCGCCAGTGCGGGCAACTCTTTTCGCAAGCGAATCAACTCGCGAACGAAGTTATAGAGCGCCAGATGATCTCCATCACCGCGCAAATCGTGATCCAACTTGCAGCTCTCAAAAGTCCTTGCGTCCTGCGGATCAGGGATCTGCCCTTCCCAGTCGAATGCAGCAAACTCTTCCTGGCGCCCTTCTCGCACAGCATGGATCAGTTCCGGATCGGAATGGCTGACGAAATACTTGAAAGCGGCGCTTTCGCCATATTCCTCGCCCATGAATATCAGGGGGACAAAGGGCGAAAGCAGCACGACCCCAGCGGCCAGTTTCAAAGCTTCAAATGAAACAAGCTGGCTCAGCCTTTCGCCCAGCATTCTGTTTCCGACCTGATCGTGATTCTGCGCAAACACTACAAAGCGACCCGGGGGCAGATCGGCGGACGAATTACCGTGACGGCGCTTGCGAAAGGCCGAATATTGTCCGGAATAAACAAAACCTTCGCGGTAAGCCTTTGCCAGGTGCCCGACTTTGCCAAAATCACGGTAGTAGCCGTTCCGCTCAGAAGTCAGGAGCGTATGCAGGGCATGATGAAAGTCGTCGCTCCACTGTCCATCCAGGCCGTACCCTCCGGCTTCACGTGATCGAATAATCCGCGAATCGTTTCGATCGCTTTCCGCAATGACGAGTATCTTCCGCTTGAGTTCTTTCGCCCGGCAGTGGACAGCCATGCCAAGCTCTTCAAGAAAGGGCAGCGCTGACGGATCCACAATCGCGTGAATCGCATCGAGCCTGAGCGCGTCAATATGGTAGTCCTTCGTCCAGTAAAGAGCGTTTTCGATGAAGAACCGGCGAACCTCGTCGCTTTCAGGGCCGTCAAAGTTGATGGCCAGTCCCCATGGAGTGCGATACCTGTCGGTGAAGTAAGGTCCAAACAGAGCCAGGTAGTTGCCCTCCGGACCGAGATGGTTATAGACCACATCAAGGACGACAGCCAGTCCGCGGGCATGGCACGCATCCACAAGCGCCTTCAGTCCCGCCGGCCCGCCGTATGACTTTTGCACAGCAAACGGGTAGGCGCCGTCGTAGCCCCAGTTCCGGTCCCCAGGAAACTGGGCGATGGGCATCAACTCGATTGCGGAAATGCCCAGTTCCTTCAACTCATCGAGATGCGGAATTACGGCCTCGAAGGTTCCTTGGTCGGTATAGGTCCCGACGTGTATTTCGTAAATGAGATAGTCGTCCAGATCCAGGCCCCTCCAGCCGGCGTCCCTCCAGTCGAAGGATAAATCGACAACTTCCGAAGGCCCGTGGACTCCCTCAGGCTGGTAGTGAGAAGCCGGATCGGGCTTTTCCGTCTTGCCGTCCAGGACGTAGTAATACAAAGTGCCGGGAGGTACGCCGTCAGCCAGAACCCGGTGATAGCCACGCTCCTGCCTCTGCATCTCGATGGTTCGTTTGGCGGGCCCAACGATCCGAAACTCAACCTTTTCGGTATCGGGAGCCCAGACCAGAAAATGGCAACGCTCTTCACCCAGGTACGTTGCGCCAAGAGGAAAACTCATCCGTGCTGTCCCCCGCTCCTGAGAAACACGATCGACAGCGCCGGCAAGGTAATTGCCACTGACCATGGCCGCCCGTGCCAGGATAGTGGGGTCGCTTCAACCCCGCCCAGATTGCCCCAGTTTCCGCCCCAATATTGGGCCGCATCGCTGTTGAGGATTTCGTGCCAGTGTCCACCCCAGGGCACACCCACGCGATAGTTTGTGCGCGGGACAGGCGTAAAATTACAGGCCACGATCACGGCATTGTCAGGCGACTTCGCCTTGCGCATAAAGACCAGAACGGAATTATCGCTGTCATTGCAGTCAATCCATTCAAACCCCGCGTGGTCGAAATCCACTTCATAAAGCGCCGGCTCGCGGCGGTAAACGTGGTTAAGATCCTCAACCCACTTCTGAAGACCGGCATGGTTTGGAAATTGAAGAACATGCCATTCCAGACTTTCATCGTGATTCCACTCCTTGACCTGACCGAATTCGCATCCCATAAACAGCAGTTTTTTCCCTGGCTGGCCATACATGCAGCCCAGAAGCAGCCGCAGGTTGGCAAACCGCTGCCACTCATCGCCCGGCATCTTCCCGATCAGAGACCCTTTGCCGTGAACAACCTCGTCGTGGGATAAAGGCAGCAGGAAATTTTCAGTGAAGGCATAAAGCATGCGGAATGTCAGCGTGTTGTGATGATACTTTCTGAAAATGGGGTCCTGGCTCATGTATACGAGCATGTCGTGCATCCATCCCATGTCCCACTTCATCCCGAATCCTAACCCACCAACGTATATTGGCCGCGACACCATGGGCCAGGCGGTCGATTCTTCAGCTGTTGTTTGGACATCGGGGTGAGCCTGGTAAATATCGGCATTGAAACGGCGAAGGAAATTGATTGCATCCAAATTCTCTCGGCCGCCGTATTCGTTGGGAATCCATTCACCTTCGTTCCGGGAGTAGTCGAGATAGAGCATGGAAGCGACCGCGTCGACGCGGAGCCCGTCGGCATGGTAGACGTCCAGCCACATTAACGCACTGCTCATCAGGAAGCTCCGGACCTCATTGCGGCTGTAATTGAAAATGTAGCTTCCCCAATCCGGGTGGAAGCCCTTGCGGGGGTCAGCGTGCTCGTAGAGATGAGTACCGTCGAAATAGGCAAGGCCGTGTTCGTCCGTAGGAAAATGCGATGGGACCCAATCGAGGTATACGCCGATCCCGTGCTGATGCAGGTAGTCAATCAGGTACATGAAATCTTGCGGCGTTCCGTAGCGGCTCGTCGGGGCAAAATAACCCGTTGTCTGATAGCCCCACGATCCGGTGAAGGGATGCTCCATGACGGGAAGAAACTCGACGTGTGTAAAGCCCATGCGGAGAACGTAATCCGTCAGCTTGTGGGCGATCTCGCGATAGGTCAACGGCCGGTTTCCCTCTTCCGGAACGCGGGCCCATGAACCGAGATGCACCTCGTAGACCGACTGTGGACTCGCCAGCGAATTGTTCTTGTGGCGGTCCTGCAGCCAAGCCTGATCACCCCATTCATATTGCAGATCCCATATTCTTGAAGCGGTATCAGGGGGCACCTGACGGTAGACGGCGAACGGGTCGGCCTTGTCAACGCGATAACCGTTGTAGCGGGAGTTGATGTGATACTTGTACAA
>JARRJI010000019.1:0-25144 GCA_037379595.1 Acidobacteriota bacterium
TCTGCCTAACTCCATTAAGGAGGTGGCGATGGACAGAGTACGAAGCTGGGCTCGTCAACTTTCGGATGGGAGCGCCGCCATCACCTTGAACCTCCTCGAACAAGCTTTGATGAGCGATATGTGGAGGGGCATCGTAATCAAAGAAATCACCCGTCATATTCTGACCCGGAAGGGTACCTTCGTGGACCCTCGGCGCCCGGGTCAGGTTCAGCAGGACAAGCAAGATATCATGCAGGCCTTACTTTATTCATTCCAGCGCGCATTGGAGCGCGGGCAGATATCCCGCGGCGTCCTCCATGCCCTGCTGCGCAGTGCATTAGCCAATTACGTCGATGAGATGCAGGATGACGAATCGAAGAATGCCGCCACCAATTTTGCCGCGAGGCATGGTGGCCAGAAACCCCCGGGACTGATGGTGATCAGTCCGACCCGAACCTGCAACCTCCGCTGCACCGGCTGTTATGCCAGCGCCGGTCCCAGCGGTGAGCGAATGGACTGGGATGTGTTCGACCGCATCATCACCGAAGCCAAAAAGCTCTGGGGGATGCGCTTCTTTGTGATCTCCGGCGGTGAACCTTTCACGTACCGTTCGCACGGCAAGGGCTTGCTCGACATGGTCCGCAAGCATGCCGATTGCTTTTTCATGTGCTACACCAACGGCACCTTGATTAATGAACGACTGGCTGGGCGCATTGCGGCCGCCGGGAATCTCACGCCCGCCATTTCCGTGGAGGGATTCGAGAGACTGACGGACAAGCGGCGCGGGCCGGGTGTCTTCCAAAAAGTTCTTGCAGCCATGGCTCATCTTCGCCAGGCCGGTGTGCCCTTTGGGGTGTCACTGACCGCAACCCGTGAAAACGCGGAGGAACTTCTCTCCGACGCTTTCATCGACTTCTTCTTTGAGGAGCAACAGGCCGTTTACGGTTGGATGTTCCAGTACATGCCTATCGGCAAGGCCTACACTCTCGACCTGCTTATTACCCCGGAGCAACGTCTATGGATGTGGCGGCGCACCTGGCAGATGATCCGCGAGCGCAAGATCTTGCTGGCCGATTTGTGGAACTGCGGGACGACTTCAGAAGGCTGCATTGCCGCCTGCGCGCCGGTCGGCTATTTCTACGTCGATTGGAACGGGAAGATCATGCCCTGCGTTTTTGTACCTTACGCTGCCGGCAACATCTACGATATTTACGGGCGAGGCGGCACTTTGGATGATGTATACGAATTGCCCTACTTCCAGGCGATTCGTCATTGGCAGTGGAATTACGGCCTGGGCAAGGAACATCCCGAGGAGCACGGCAACTGGCTTCTTCCTTGTTCGCTTCGTGACCACCACGCCATAGGGCGCGAACTGATCGACACGTACCATCCCGAGCCGGAAGACGCGTCAGCCGCTGAAGCGCTCCAGGATGACCGGTACTACGATGCGATGATCCGTTACGACGTGGAGTTGAAGGAACTCTTCGATCCCATTTGGAAGGAAGAATATCTCAGGAAATCTTCTGCCCCGGAACAGCCCCGCGAGGATTCGGAAACCGCCCTGTCTTCACAGGTGAGGTGCAGCCCACCCATGCGGAAGAAGCCCGGGATGAGAGGGGGTAACAGGCCCGCGCGCAGGATTACACGTTGGAGCCGTTTGAAATCTGCCTATCGGTCAGCCAGGGCCCCGTCTGAAGCCTCGCACAAGTAGACTTCTGTATTGAGTCCCGTGGCTTTGTGGTAGCCTTCCTTGACCGCATCGGCAAACTGCTGGGCGGCTTCGGCGAGAACCAGGTTGACCGTGCATCCGCCGAAGCCTGCTCCGGTCATCCGTGCGCCCAGGACTCCCGGTTGCTTCAGAGCCAGGTCCACCAGAACGTCGAGCTCTTTGCAGCTTACTTCGTAATCATCGCGCAGGCTCTCGTGGGAAGCAATCATCAGCTTGCCGAAACCATCCAGATCACCTTTCTCCAGAAGGTTCACGGCCTTAAGCACCCGGCCGTTCTCACTCACCACATGCCGCGCCCGCTTCAGCAGGATCTCACTCAGGCTGTGGCTTGCAACTTCCAGGTCGGTCAGGTCAATCTCGCGAAGCGACTTGACCGCCAGACCGGTGGTTCCGAGCTGCGCTACGGCCTGGCGGCACTGTTGCAGCCGGATTTCATATTCCGAAGCGGCGAGCGTGCGCCGCACGGCGGAATCGCACACAACGATCTTGACGCGGTCGGACAAGGGGACGTGACGATAATTCAGATCGCGGCAATCGAGAAACAGGGCGTGGTCTCGCTTGCCCAGCGCGCACACGAACTGGTCCATGATTCCGCAGGGCACATTGACGAACTCGTTTTCCGCCCGCCGAGCCAGCCGGATGACCTCCAGAGGTTCGAGTTCGATGTTGAAGAGCTTCATGGCTAGCGCCACGGATCCGACTTCAACCGCCGCCGACGAGCTGAGTCCGGCTTCCCGCGGCACGTTTCCGCCGAATGCGATATCCGCGCCCGCCAGCGCATGCCCGTCGGCTTGCAGAAACTTGAGCACGCCGCGAAGGTAGTTGCTCCAGGCATGCTGCTCGTCTTTTTCAATCGCATCAAGGCTGAATTCGACTTCATCCTGAAAGTCAATCGAGCGGGCATGCACGATGTTATCTTTGCGCCGGCGAGCGCCGAATTCGATGGCGCGATCAATGGCCGACGGGAGGACGTACCCGTCATTGTAGTCGGTGTGCTCTCCGATCAGGTTTACGCGTCCGGGCGCACGAGCCACAACATCGGGCGCTGATCCATAAATGTTTTGAAAGGCTTCCTCAATCATGTTTGGTTTCCTGCTTTCGGCGTAATCGCTCAACTTCGCGGAGCGTTTTTGGGGGCCACGGCCCGCAACTCCCGTGCTTTATCTTCGGCCAGCGAATCATTCAGGAACAAACCCCCACCCGTCTCGACGCTTGCCAGATACTTCAGTTTTTCCTTGCTGCGGTGCGGCGGATAGAACTCGATGTGGAAATGATAATACGGGTGCCGGCCGCGCGTCGGAGCCTGGTGCATCAGCATCATGTACGGGAAAGACATGTGGAACAGGTTATCGTATTTCTGGGTCACCCATTTAAGAATTTCTGCCAGCCCTTCTTCTTCCGATGGCCTGAACTCGTCCAGTGCCCCCAGGTGACGCCGGGGATAAACATGCACTTCGTAAGGCCAGCGCGCGTAAAACGGGATGAAGGCCGTGAAGGTCCGGTTCTCCGCCACCACTCGCCGCCGGTCCTTGCGCTCTTTCTTGAGAATGTCGCAGAAAAGGCATCGGGCGTGACTGCGGTGATGAGCGCGCGCGGCCGCAATTTCCTTTTTGATTAGTGGAGGGATCAGAGGGAATGAATAAATCTGGCCATGAGGATGAGGCATGGTCACCCCGATTACCGCTCCCTTGTTCTCAAAAATCAGGACATAGCGAACGCCCGGAGTCGCCTTCAGTTCCGCAAACCTCTTGCGCCAGAGTCTTACCAGGCGCGTCAGGTGATCGAGGGAGAGTTGCGGCAACGAAGTTTTGTGATCGGGATGATAAAGCACCACATCGCACTTGCCATGCGAAGGCCTGACGGGATAGAAATCGTCGCCCTCGATCGCCGGAACCTGCGGCGGTATAGAAAAGGCGGGAAAATCATTGGGGTAAATATAGACGTCGTAGTCGTCCGGAACGCGCCCGGAGCCCGGACAGAAGGGGCACCAATCCCGGGGCATCTGGGGGCGGTGTTGCCGGTGAGATGCGGTCGAGACCCACTCGCGCATCGTCGGATTCCATCGAAGTTCAGTCATAAGCTTAAGGTCGAAGGCAGCACAGCATTTGCTGTAAGGGTGCTGTCTCCCGTAGCCGGAGTCCGATGGACCCCACCGGTGTCCAGAATTCGGACCTCAGCGCCGAAAATGCGCCGATGGGGACACCGGCGCTCCAGCAGACCGTGCCACCCGGATTTACGATCCTCCCTAATTCAGGAAATAGTTGCGATAAAGCGTGTCGCGCTTGACGGGGCGGAACCCGGCATCGCGAATCATCCGGCGAAGTCTTTCCTCGGAGGATGTCCGCCCGCAGCCGGCGGCGGAGACAACATTCTCTTCAATGAGGATGCTTCCCACATCGTTGCCGCCAAAGCGAAGCGCAATCTGACAGACCTTGTGGCCGGGGGTCAGCCAGGATGCCTGAACATTCTGAAAGTTATCAAGGTAAAGACGGCTGACGGCAAGCGTCTTGAGATATTCCACTGCCGTGACCTCTTCCTTGATGGAGCGCCCGAGCGACGTGTTTTCGCGCTGGAAAAACCAGGGAATGAAGGCCGTGAAGCCACCTGTTTCTTCCTGAAGCCGGCGGACCCGCTCCAGGTGCGCGATTCGATGCTGAAAAGTTTCTCCGCAGCCGAACATCATGGTAGCCGTGGTCCGCATACCCAACCGGTGTGCTTCACGATGGACGGAAAGCCATTCCTCGGTATTACACTTCAACCGCGCGATTCGCTTCCGAACTTCATCATCCAGGATTTCCGCGCCCGCTCCGGGTATGGAATCGAGACCCGCATCCATCAGGCGCATGAGCGTATCCCGAACGCTCAATCCGCAGATTTCCGCAATGTTCAGGACCTCCGGTGCCGACAGGCAGTGCAGATGAATCTGCGGAAAACGACTCTTGATGCTCGAAAGCAGGTTTTCGTAGTAATCGATCTTGAGGTCGGGATGCAGACCGCCCTGCATCAGGACTCCGGTGCCGCCGCGGGCCAGAGTCTCCTCAATTTTCTGATAGATGGTTTCGAGCGGGAGCACATAGCCTTCCGGAGATCCCACGGGCCGGTAAAACGCGCAGAAGGAGCAGTACTCGGTGCAGACATTTGTGTAATTGATATTCCGGTCGATCTGGTACGTGACAACGTTCCCGGGATGGAGCTTCTTGCGCAGGGCATCAGCCTCCATGCCGAGGCCGATCAGGTCGTCCGACCGCAACATTTCCAGAGCTTGTGACTGCGTCAATGCCATAAATCGCTACTCGATGGACAAAGCCTTTCCGTGCGTGCCCCGGAAACTCAAGTTGCCCATCAACCTAGGCAAAACGGATTTCCTTTTCCTCCGGGACGATGCCGATCTCATGTGCGAGGCGATAAAAGAGTTCCAGTCCGCTGCGGTTTTCCTCATCCAAAGAATAATCGATATTCTCTTTCAGGTAAACCTTCACAGCCTCCGGCCGCAGGTCGAGCCTCGGCGCATACTCCCGGGCAATGTCGTCGATGTGCTGAAGTCCGTAGTCTCTCGACGCGGTAAAGTCCTCGCAATACTGGCCGAGGCCGGCATCTTCATGCCCTGCCCAGACCGCGAACACAAAAGGCAATCCTGTGAACTTTTTCCACTCGGATGCGAGATCGTAGACTTTCAGCGCGCTACCGTCGAACGTGAGTGCAGGGTCCCCGATCAGCAGGGCCGCATCAGCCTGCTCTAGCATCTTCTCCGGTTCTGGGTCTGCGGAAGTCACGCTGAGAGGCCGCGAATAAAACTTCTGCAAGAGCACTCGAACCAGCGCGGCCGAGGTTCGCGAGGAATTATCAAGCGCAACGGTTTTGACCTCCTCGATGGGGACCTTGCTGATCAGCAGCACGCTTTTCACAATTCCCTTTGAGGCTATCGAGGAACCGGGGAGAACCCGAAGCCGGTCCATGCGCTGATACTCGATCGACGGGATGATGCCAATCGCAGCCTCGCGCTGCCGCAGGTCGTCGGCGCACTTCGCGGGCGTCGTGAAGTCGAGGTCGTACTTCCCCTGCTGATGGCCTTTCAGCATCCCCCAGATGAGAGGAACTGTGTTCAGATACTTAACAACTGAAACCTTGGGCCTTGTGGTCGTGGTCATGAGTTCGCCGAATTAACTATTTTAGCCTATCCCGACACTTCGTCAACGCACGGGCCGCCATCGGCTGCATTGATGGATATGGGTTTGTCGCGCAGGGCTCGTTTTCCACCCCTGCGGTTCTTGCGCCTGATTCAACGCAAAGCCCGCAGCGTTACAAGGCGAACGCTGCGCTACAAGGGATTCTGTTACGCCTTGGGGTGGGTTCGGTCGTAGACGTCCATCAAATGCCTAATGGAGACCTGGGTGTACTTCTGCGTGGTGGCGAGGCTCTTGTGTCCCAGCATTTCCTGAATGGCGCGCAGGTCGGCGCCTTCCGCCAGCAGGTGCGAGGCAAAGGCATGGCGAAGTGAGTGCGGACTGACCTTCACATTGGGGCCGTACATTCGCACGTACTGTTTGAGAATCCGGTCAATGGAGCGCGTGGTGAGCCGGCGGCCGCGAACGTTCAGGAACAGAGCCTGGCTGCCGGTCCGCGTTTCGCGCAGCAGCTTTTCGCGGGCGGGCAGGTAAGCCTCAAGCGCCGCCTTCGCTTTCGAGCCAAAAGGAACGATCCTTTCCTTGTCGCCCTTGCAGAATCGAGGAATCGTTTCCCTGGGCTGCCTTGGCTACGGCGTCGAGGAAGGTATTCATTTCTTCTTCGGTCATGATTCGGGGAAGCTTCTTCTCGAGCTTGGGCGTTGAAATCATCGCCGCGGGATTTTCGCTGATCAGGCGTTCTCTTGTGAGGAATTTATAGAACGCGCGGATCGCAGCCAGTTTGCGGGCAATGGAAGATTTCTTCTCCTCCTTCTGGAACAGGTGTGCCAGGTAGGCGCGGATTCTGAGAGCGGTGACTGAATTCACGTCAACCTCAGCCTCTTTGTCACCCTCCGCCAGGAAGTCGCGGAATTGGACGAGGTCGCTGTGGTAGTTGCGAATCGTATGCGGCGACGCATTCCGTTCAAACCGCAGGTAGTTGATGTACCGCTCGATCAGGTCGTCCATAGAGTTCAGTTGTCCGCTGCCCCTTCAAGATTTTCGGCTAGAGCCGGGCGGCCGGGCATCGGAGCCGGCTCGTCCGCGTGAGCGACCGATTCCCTGTCACCGATGGGCAATCCTTTTGCACCGCTCGCAAGCCATGCCTGCAGGTCTTCGAGCGCCCGATCGCATTGCTTTTCCCGCCGTGCGCGGCGATCCCGTTCCACCTGCCGGGGAAGGCCCTCGATGGGCGGCAAAAGATCGAAAGCCATGTTGGCCGGCTGATAGTGCTGGGGGCTCGCGTGCGTAACGTAATGGACCAGTGAGCCCAGAGCCGTCGTGCGCGGAGGTGGCTCAAAAAATTCCTGCCGCACGCGACGAGCCAGTCCCATGCCCGCAAGCAATCCCGTGGCGATGCACTCCGCATAGCCTTCCACGCCTGACAATTGCCCGGCGATGAAAACCTGCGGCGCGGCGCGCAGACTCAAATCGGGGCTAAGAAGCCGGGGCGCGTTGATATAAGTGTTCCGGTGGATCTGGCCGAAGCGGAGAAACTCCGCGTTCTCCAGGCCCGGAATCATGCGCAGAATTCTTTTCTGTTCCGGGAATTTTAAGTGGTTTTGAAAACCGACCAGGTTGTAGCTGGAATAGCGCAGATTTTCCGCGCGGAGTTGCACCAGCGCGTAAGGCCGTCTGCCGGTTCGCGGATCGACAAAACCCACGGGCCGCATGGGGCCGAAGCGCAGCGTGTCATAACCGCGCCGCGCCAGTTCTTCGATGGGCAGGCAGGATTCGAAATATTTCACGTCCTCGAATTCGTGCGCCTGGACAGTTTCCGCGCTCATCAGGGCTTCGTAAAACGCGCGGTACTCGTCCGGCGTCATCGGGCAGTTCAGATAGTCTTCGCCGCCTTTCCCGTAGCGGGAAGCCCGGAAAATGCGATCCATGTTTAGGGTTTCAGCATCCACAATCGGGCTGATGGAATCATAAAAAGCCAGACTCTCGGTCCCGGTCAGGCGTTGAAGATCCTGCGCGAGGCGGTCGGAAGTCAGCGGGCCGGTGGCGATCAGCATCAGGCGGCCCTCTGGTATTTCGATCACTTCTTCGCGGCATAATTCGATGAGCGGATGCCGTTCAATCACTTCTGTGATGGACAAGGCAAAGCGTTCGCGGTCGACGGCCAGCGCGCTGCCGCCCGGAACCGCACATTCGTCGGCCACGCACAGCAGCAATGATCCTGCGCGCCGCATCTCTTCCTTCAGCAGCCATGAAGCCGCCCCGCGGGCGTTCGACTTGAGGGAGTTGCTGCAGACCAGCTCTGCAAGCCGGTCCGTCTTGTGCGCCGGCGTGGGACGTTGCGGCCGCATTTCGCAGAGCGTCACGCGCACACCGCGCTCAGCAATCTGCCAGGCCGCTTCGCTGCCCGCAAGACCGCCTCCGGCAATAAGAACCTGTTCCACCATCTGCCTTCCCGATGATTATATCAATCGATGGTGGTTGTCGTGCGTCGTCACGCATTCGTAGCGCATGGCCCGTAGTGTGGCCCCGCGGCTGGTGCGAGTGACTCAACCCAAAACCCGCAACGCTGAAGAGCGAACGTTGCGCTACAAGGCGCATGGCTATTTTTCCAGGAATGCGCTGACGACCTGGTCCACCTGTTTCATCTCGCAACCCACGGCGAGGTGGCCGCAATCTGAGGTGAGCTTGAAGACCTGGGCATGAATCAGCTTGGCAAAATTCAGCGCGGGATGCGGGTTGACCATATGGTCCTGCATGCTGGGGATAATCAACACCTTGGCGTGGACAACGGCGGCGGCTTTATCGATGGAACCGCCGAAAGGTGCGGCAACGTCATCGGCCATCATGGCCTGCAACTGCCGGACCCAGTCGTTGGCGTCGAATGATTTCATCGTCGACTCCTGCGACTTGGCGAGAAACATGGGAAAGTCCCCGGGGGTGGTATGGTCCACGCGGTAGGTGGGCGTGGTTAAGTTCATGGTGTGGATATCCGCCACCGTGTCCATGGCGCCCACGGGAGGCGAGGTGTAGTTGCCCGCGTCCCAATCCCTGGCGTATTCAATCGCGTGAAGTTCCGCTGTCCAGAGGAGCAAATCATAGGAGGTCATCTGCGGGGAGCCCACGATGGGAATGGCCTCATCCATGAAGTCGGGATAGGAAACCATCCACTGAAAAGTCTGCATCCCGCCCATGGAAATTCCGATGACGGCGTGCAGGTGATGAATTCCCAAAACGCGCGTCACCAGTTGGTGCTCCGATTTCACCATGTCGCGGATGTTGAATTCGGGGAACTGCATGCGCGGCTGCGTTTTGCTGTTGGAGGGCGAAGAACTGACGCCGTCGCCCAGCGCGTCAACCAGGATGACAAAGTACTTCGAGCTGTCGACCAGTTTTCCGGGCCCCACCAGATCTACTAATTGTTTCGTCGTGCCGGTAAACCACGTGGGAAAGAGGACAGCATTCGACATCTGCGGATTCAGCTTTCCGAACGTGCGGTAGCCGATCTTGAGATTCCGAATAAACTCGCCGTTCTCAAAGCGGAAGTAGCGGAATGAAGCAAACTTGAGCTGCTGGGCGGCCAGCGGGCCGGCGGATAAGATGCAGAGTGAGAGAACGATAAAGACACTTCTGGCTTTTCGTAGAACTTTCTTTGACATGAGTTGCGTTTTCCTACCCCTTTTCTTTAAGGTCTTACTCCCGGAATACTGAGCCGAATCCGATAGACGCTGGTGCTGGCGGTGACGTAAAGCGTCTTGCCGTCGGCATCGCCCCAGGCGCAATTGGCCACTCGTTCCGGAATCTTAATGGTACCGATGTGTTTCCCTTCAGGAGAAATGATCCAGATGCCGCCAGGGCCGGCGCCGTAGAGGTTCCCATCCTGGTCAACCTTGATGCCGTCCGGGCCGCCCGGTCCTTCACTTGGATCAGCTTTGCAGAAGACTTCGCCGTTGTCCACCGTGCCATCCGGCTTCACGTCGTACCGCATCCAGACCGCGTCTTTGGGATCGGAGTTGTCCACGTAGAGGTACTTCTCGTGCGGCGAGAAGGCGATCCCGTTGGGCCGGGTAAGGTCCTTGATCACCAGTTCAAGATGGCGGTTGTCCGGCCTGCCTCCGGCTGGGATGGATGTGGCTTTCGGCAGCCGGTAGACGCCGTTGAACGGCAATTGCTTGAGCGGGTCGTGGTCGCCCTGCGTAGGCAGGCCATAAGGCGGATCGGTGAAGTAAAGCGAGCCGTCAGACTTGTAGACCAGGTCGTTGGGGCTGTTCAGGCGCTTGCCGTGGTAGGCGTCGCAAAGCACGGTCAGCTTGGCGCCGGGCTTCAGCGATTCCAGCCGATAGATTTCCCGCCGCGCGTGGCCCGCAACCGTCAGCCGACCGTAGCGATCGAGCGTCATGCCGTTCGAGCCCGGCTCCGGCCCCGGATATTTCTTGCTTCCCTGGTAGCCGCTGGGATTGAGAAAAACCGAAGCCCCCTGGCCGGGAACCCACTTGATGATGCTGTTGTGATGAATCGCCGCAAACAGCAGGAATCCCTCGGGAGTCCAGACAGGACCTTCCGTCCACTCATAACCGCTGACCACTTTCTCGACTTTGGCGTCAGCGGGAATAATGGCATTGACCGCGGGATCAAGCCGCACGATCGCGTTGTTTGTTTTAGCAGACGGCTGTTCCGCAGTTTTTGGCGCTTCCTTTTGAGAACAGCCAATGAAGAGACCCAGGAGACAAAGGATGGCAAGCCAGCGCGTTTTCATGCGGGCGATTCTACTGCGGAGTCCGCCGCAAAGCAAACGAAAGTCTGCGGAGACACAACCCTGCGGGCGGCTGAGGTTAGCGCAGGAAAGAGCCCGCGCCGGGAGGCTCTGCCACTGGCCGCCGTGGTCCATGGTCCGCCACGACTCGGCTGGCTGCGTTATTCCACCGTCAGGGTGAAGGTGGTCGAGTGCGTGATGCTCCCCGAGGTTGCCGTGACGGTCAGGGTGTAGGTGCCGGGCGGCGTACCGCCAATGGCGGGCGGAGTGCGGGGGGCTGCAGGAGCCTGGCCGCCACACGCACCCAAAAGCGCCAGTCCCAGAAGCAGCGCCCCAAAGAGCGCCACGCCACGCTGCAGCGCCGGCCCGTGACCTGCTCCAGGACCGGCCACAGAGTGTCTGCGGTGGCCACGGCGCTCATAGAGCGCTGCTACAGCAAGCAGCCCGAGCCACGCAAGCGCCGGCCAACGGCTCGTTGGCGGAAGCGCCAGCCCGCTCGCCGAGCTTGCGGTCGGAGCCGTGGTCGTGACGGTCAGCGGGAACGAACCGGTTGCCGCGGGGATCAGTTCGCCGGTTGGCTGCTGCACGGTGCAGGTTGCTTGATAGGGCGCGCCCCCACAGGTGAGAGATGGCGCCGGGCCCAAATATCCGCCGACGGAAGCAATCTGGATGTTATCGGTCGCGGTGGCTCCCGGCGCAACGGAAACAGAGGGGCTCGACGGCGAAATGGTAAAGTCCGGTGCCGGATTTGGAGCCGGGCCCTGGAGCAGCGCCGAGATCTGGTTGCCGGGCCAATTGAGGATGATGTTGTTGTCGCCCACGATGAAGTCAAGCTTGCCATCCTCATTTACGTCCGCCGTGTAAAGAGCCGTTGGATCGCCCAGGCCTGTAAGGATCATCGAATAATCCGTGGGCGTAAAGGTTCCATCGCCGTTGCCGAGAAAAACCTCGATGTACCCCGCCGGATCGGTGCCGACCGCGCCGTTTCCGTTTATGGTAACGGCCAGGTCCAGCTTGCCGTCGTCATTGAAATCCCCTGTCAGGATGTTGTCCGCCTGCTGCCCGGGTGTACCGCAACAATTGGGAACCTGGGTAAAGGTTCCGTCGCCATTGCCGAGCAGGATAGCAATGGAAGGGGTGTCCGCGCCTACCGCGTACCCATACAGGCCGTTGGGTACGGCCAAATCCAACTTGCCGTCGCCGTTGAAGTCGGCAACCGCGGCGGTATAGCCGGCAGGACCAACATTCATCGGAGTGCCGGGCACGGGAGTGAACGTCCCGTCCCCGTTACCGAGGAGCACCTGGAACGAGGCACTCGCAGTCTCGAAGCCGTTTTCCAGAAGGAGGTCAGGCTTACCGTCGGCGTTGAAATCCCAGACGGGCACGCGCGCGAGCGCAAGGCCGCTCGGCAAAGTTGTCGAAGGGCCCGACGCAAAGGCCCCAGTGCCATTTCCCCATAGGACTTCAATCGTGGTCGGGGTCGTCCCCTGGCCCGTCTCGGACAGCAGGTCGAGCTTGCCGTCGCCGTTGAAATCTGCCATGCCAACAGGCGTCTGTCCACCGGGAAGGGGCACAGTTGGGCCCGGCGCGAACGTTCCGTCCCCGTTGCCCCAGAAAACCTGCCAGGCGCCCGATGAGCCCCCTGCCAGTAAGTCCAACCTATCGTCCCCATTAAAATCTCCAACCACGTAGGGATTCGTCTCGAACCCCGCCGGAAGCTGGCTGGATGGGGGAGAGAACGCGCCGCTGCCGTCCCCTAGGAGAACGGCGGAGAAAGGAGGGTTGTAAGGTTGTATGTCCATCATTAGTATGTCCATGATACCGTTGCCCGTAAAATCCCAAAGACCTTGTGGCCAGAGATAATGCCCGAACGGTGAGCTCGGCGCGTTGGCATAGAAAACGCCGGAGCCCGGCGTGGCAACGAGGAACTGTTCGACGTTCGACCGGGCGCCGGTCCCGGGGTTTGCAACTGTGACCTCAGCGCTCCCGGCTGCGGCGATGTCGCCGGCGGGAACTATAGCCGTCAGTCGAGTGCCTGAGACGAAGGTAGTAGCAAGCGGCTGGCCGTTCCAATCAACCACGGCGCCGGAGACGAACCCGCCTCCATTGACTGTCAGCGTGAATGCGCCGCTCCCTGGACCGACGCTGGTTGGCACGAGCGGAGCATTCAGGAACGGGACCGGGTTTCCCGCAAACGCCGGCCCGCCGAGGCAGAGCAGGAAAAACAACACCGCCAAAGCATGGCGCATGATCCCTCCGAACCCACTGCCGCGTTCGCGCCGACCTCGGGAAACGTATTCCCGGCGGGAGGCGGCTTCCGCGGCGACCGAGCCTAATGTTGGGCGGGCGACGGCTGTTGCGCAGAGCCCGCACCCGCAAGCCCCTTCAAATCCGTAACCAGCGCGCGCATCGCCTGATCGAAATTTCTGTCCCAGCCTGTACGGTTGTGTCCGTACCGGATATATTCCTGGATCACCCATAGGACGGCTCCGGTCTTCATGTCCCGGATCACCAGCTTTAGCCGAGGGTAATAGAGCGACGGCCAAAGGCTGCTGCCGCCAAAAACATCCGTCAGCAACGAGCATCTCAGGCCGATAACCAAGTCCAGTTCAGCGCCGCTCGGCTGGGCCGCAAGTGTGTAATGCCCCCAGCTTTGCATGGCATCGAAGAATTGCTGGTACGCCCGGTCAGGGCCGCCGCCGAACATGGTGCGGTCAGGCGTTTTGCAGCCCGGCCCGGCATTCGAAATGAAGATGATCCTGGCGGTTCGAATCTGTTCCGGCACGTGCGCCGGGGGCGTTTTGCCCTGCTTCGGCGAATGCGACTGAGCCGCCGCTGCGCTGAGGCTGATCAAAAAGGAAAGAACCAGAAAAGCGGATTTTCGCATGCCTTCCTCCACTGTGCATCGACGTTAAAGACATGCCTGAGTCTTGCTGTTCGGGCAAGTGACTCAAACGCTACACCCGGCAAAGCGCCAAGTCAAGCGAACGGATTGAACGTGTCAAGGGCTTGAGAGGTTCCTGAATTCTAACTTCACGGGCAGGCAGCAGACATGGTACAGCGCAGGAAGGGTGAATCAGTTTGCTGGCAGGCGGGGACTACTCCACCTCGTGCTCGTATTTGCAGCTCTCGTTCCGGCAATAGCGGGTTACTGTGCCGGTTTTCTTGCTGGTTTTCTCCAGCAGAATCGGCGCGCCGCAGTCCGGGCACGGCTCGGCCACAGGCTTCTCCCACACCGTAAATTTGCAGTCGGGATAGCGCGTGCAGCCGTAAAAAACCTTCCGGCGCTTCGTCCGGCGGACCACAATTTCTCCCGAACAGCCCTTCTCCGGGCACGGGATTCCGAGCGTCTCCCGCTTGACGAATTTGCAGGTGGGATAGTTGCTGCAGGCGACGAACTCGCCGTAGCGGCCGTGTTTCTTCACCAGGTTGTTGCCGCATTCGGGGCACTTTTCGTCCAGCGGAACATCAGCCACGGCCGTGGCCGCCCCTTCCTTCATGACAATTTTCTTGGTGTTGCGACACTCCGGGTAGCCGGTGCAGGCCATGAAATAGCCGAAGCGGCCGCGCTTCAAGGCCATCGGCTTGCCGCACTTCTCGCAGGTTTGCTCCGGAACCTCCGGAGCCACAGAAGGCGCTCCGTACTTGGCGGCCAGTTCGGGCGTCAGGTTGCTGGTGTTCTTGCACTCGGGATAGCCGGTGCAGGCCAGGAAATTACCGCTCCGTCCCAGCCGGATCACCATGGGCTTGCCGCATTTCTCGCACTTGACGTCGGTCGGGATTCCCTCGCCTTTCAGGTTGACCATCTCGCGCCCGGCCGCCTCAAGGTCCTTCTTGAATTTCGAATAGAATTCGGTGAGGGCTCCTGTCCAGGAAAGTTTGCCGTCCTCCACTTCATCGAGTTCTTCTTCCATGCGCGCCGTGTAGGCGACGTCGAAAATGTCGGTGAAGCTTTTGATGAGCAGGTCGTTGACCACCACGCCGAGCTCGGTGGGACTGAAGCGCCCTTGCAGCTTTTCCACGTAATCGCGATTCTGGATGACCGAAAGAATGGTCGCGTAAGTCGAGGGGCGACCGATTCCTTTTTCCTCCAGCGCCTTGACGAGCGTGGCTTCGTTGAAACGCGGCGGCGGCTCCGTAAAGTGCTGTTCGGGCAGCAGGCCGAGCAGGCGCAATAGCTCATCCTTTTCGACCGCGGGAAGCCGCGACTTCATCTCGTCGCTGTCGTCATCCCGCTTATCGTCCTGGCCCTCTTCGTACACGGCGCGGAAGCCTTTGAACTTCTCCACCGATCCGGTGGCTCGCAGCAGATAATCGCCTGCGGCGATGTCGATGGTGGTCTGGTCAAAGACCGCGGGATTCATCTGGGAAGCGACAAAGCGTTGCCAGATCAGCCGGTAGAGTTTGAGCTCGTCGGAGGAGATGTGCCCGCGAAGGGAATCGGGGGGACGGTCCATTGAAGTCGGGCGGATCGCCTCATGGGCGTCCTGCGCACCCTTCTTGCTCTTGTAACGGATGGCCTGCTCCGGCAGATACTCGTCGCCGTAGGTCTTTTTCACGTAGGCCCGCACCGATTCCAGCGCACTTTCCGCAACCCGGGTTGAATCCGTCCGCATGTAAGTGATCAGGCCTACCGGCCCTTCACCGAGGTCGACCCCTTCGTACAGTTTCTGGGCAAGCGCCATCGTTCTCTTGGCTGTAAAACGGAGTTTGCGGACGGCCTCCTGCTGCAGCTTGCTGGTGATGAAGGGCGGCACGGGGTACTTGCGCCGCTCGCGCGTTTCGACGGAATCAACCTGGAAGCTGGCCTTTTCAAGGGCGGCACGATGCGTATCGGCCCCGTTCTGGTCAGGGATTTCCAGTTCTTTACCCTGAAACTTGAGGAGGCGGGCTTCAAACGGCGGAGGGTTCTTGCCCTCGAGCCTGGCGCCAATCGTCCAGTACTCTTTTTTCTGGAAAGCCTGGATTTCCCGCTCGCGTTCGACGATCAGGCGCAAGGCCACGGTCTGCACCCGGCCGGCGGAAATGCCCCGCCTGACCTTGTCCCACAGCAGCGGGCTCACCTGATATCCCACCAGACGATCCAGGACGCGCCGCGCCTGTTGGGCGTCAACCAGTTTAGAATCAATCTCTTGAGGGTTCTCGAAAGCTTTATGGATGGCTTCGCGGGTGATTTCGTTAAAGAGGACCCGGTAAAATTTTCTCTTCTTGGAGTCCAGCAATTCGCGCAGATGCCAGCAGATGGCTTCGCCTTCGCGGTCGGGGTCCGCGGCCAGGTAGATCGTATCCACGTCCTTGGCGGCGGATTTCAGCGACTTGATCGTATCTTTCTTATTTGGAATGACTTCGTAGTTCGGCTTGAAATTGTTTTCCAGGTCCACGCCCAGTTCCTTCTTGGGAAGGTCCCTGACGTGTCCCATAGAGGCCTTGACCGTATAGCCGGAGCCCAGATACCGATTGATGGTCTTGGCCTTGGCCGGAGATTCGACGATAACTAAAGATTTACCCATGACTTACAACCTATGTTTGGATCAATTTATGGTGATCCGCTTATGCTTAGATGCCCTGTTTTCGGGCTTGTTACGTTCCATCATAGCTTACGGATGAAGTTTTTGCCTGGCAACTGGCGGATCAGGTCGCTCATTTCCAGCTCTAACAGGATCTGCAGGATCTGCGCCTGGGGCAGTGGCACAGCGGCTAAAATTGTATCGACAAAAAGCGCTTCATCCACGCGCAAGGCTTCAAAAACCTTCTTCTGCTCCGGCGTCAGAGACTGCTCGAAGAGCGCGCCGGTGGCTTCAACCCCCTGCCCATCATCCGATGCCTCGCCGGAGGGCAGAAGTTGTATCCGGACCTCAGGTGGGAATTCCTCCACAATGTCCATCCACTGGTCCACAAGCTTGGCTCCCTGCTTGATCAGATGGTTCGGCCCAAAGCTTTGCGCCGTGGTGATGTTGCCGGGCACTGCAAAGACTTCGCGGTTTTGTTCGGTGGCCAGCCGGGCCGTGATCAAAGAGCCGCTGTACTCGCTGGCTTCGACAACCAGGACGCCCAGGGACAGCCCGCTGATGATCCGGTTGCGGATCGGAAAGTTTTCCGGCGTAGGACCCGTGCCCAACGGAAATTCCGAGATGACGGCCCCGGATGCTGCAATTCTTTCCGCCAGCTTCTTATTCTCCGCGGGATAAATGCCGTCCATCCCTCTGCCCTGAACCGCTATTGTCTTCCCTTTGGCTTCGAGCGCACCGTGGTGGGAGGCGGAGTCGATTCCACGGGCCAGTCCGCTGACAATCACCAGATTGCGTTCCGCCAGGTCGCGTGCCAGCCGCCGCGCAACCTGCAATCCGTACGCCGAAGCCCGACGCGACCCGACAACGGCCAGGCCGTGTGCAGAGAGCGCCTGGACGTTGCCCCGGACGTAGAGCACCAGCGGAGGGTCAGCAATCTGCCGAAGCAGCGGAGGGTATTCGGCGCTGCCAAAATGCACCAACTGGCAGTCGGCCTTTGCCGCAGCTTCCATCTCCTTTTCGGCTTCTTTCATTCCGGCCTGGGTAAAAACCGATTGGCAGACGGCTGCCGATAGCCCGGAGCCTTCCAGTTCGGTTAACGAAGCCATGTAGGCGGCCTTCGGCGACCCGAAGTGGCTGATCAGTTTGTGAGCGCCGCGAACTCCCAGCCCATCGATGTGCGAGAGCCCAAGCCAATATCCGGCGTCGTTATCCATAGACTCTTCCCTTTGCCGTTCACGTGCCACGCCACGGGCTTCTTAACGGACAGGTGGACAATTACTAGTTTGCTTAGTGCAGTCACAATAAAATTGCAGAAGCCGAAGGCAAAAGGCAAGTCTTTTTCGTGGGCCTAAGAATTTCCAGAAAATAGCACTGGACCTTTTGCTCAGAGGATTGTTCCGTTGTTGATTGCCATGAGTGCTAGGGATCAGAAGCGGCTGGCTTCATGAAGTTCGGTGATGCAGCACCCAATCCCCAGGTCAGCCGAGCAGTGTTCTTTGTACCGGCGCCGCCCTCAACACAGAAATGCCGCGGTAGGATTCGGCTTCCAGGCTCTCGTTATCCGAGACACCGGCACTTCAGCCGAAAACCAGAGGACACAATAGATTACAAACTCCGCTCATGTGATTCGAATCACTGCGTTACAGCCGGGGGGTGGGCGATAAAAAAGAAGGTGACAAAGCCATCAGGTTCTTCAAGGGGTGTGCGGTGGCGACGGCATCGATCAAAACGAGTGAAAACCAGAGAGTAACTCCAATCTTGCACAGAGCGGAGGACTAAATAACATGGCACCTCGAAACTATGGCACAAGCTTGGAACAGCTCATCGAGCAGCAGATGACTCGCTGGGAACTGGCTCGCCGGCGTCAGAAAAAACAGGAGCGGCCGGGACGGGGCAAAGTGGGACGGCTCTACTTTGGCCCTTACCTGCTGGTTTCGCGCGAAAAGGGAGCGGGTGGTCACGAGGTGGCAAACCTGATTGGACAGAGGCTGGGCTGGCAGGTTTTTGACCGGCAGATCGTTGATGCCGTTGCCCAGCGGACACAGATGCGCCAGCAGTTGATCGAGAGCCTCGATGAGCGGACGCGAGGCGGGCTGGAGGAATTTCTCCGGCACGTTCTGACCAAGGAGATAGGTTCCACAGATTACCTTCTTCACCTCAGGCAAGTCTTGCTGGCCCTCGGCCAGCAGGGTGACGTGGTGATTGTAGGCCGTGGCGCAGAATACATTCTGCCCCACCCGTTTGCGCTTCGCGTCAGGATGGTTGCTCCGTTTGATGTGCGAGTCGAGCGCATCGCAAAGGCGGAGGGGCTGGCGCCGGATGCCGCGCATGCGGTTGTCACAAAAGTTGACCAGGGGCGCAAGGATTTTATCCACGGCCACTTCCAGCAGGACGCACGCGACCCCTTGAACTATGACCTGGTGGTCAATACGGCGGTGCTGAGTGTGGAAGGGACAGCGGAGATCGTGATGGCCGCGCTAAAACAGAAGCTGGGTGTCGTCCCGGCTTCAGCCTCCGCAGCGTAGACAGGCAGGTGGTTTCAAGCTCTTAAATTTGACGCTTGCATACCCCGCCGCCCGTTCAGGAGGCGCGTCGTCTTTTACGCTCTGATGCGTTCACCGGGTTTCGTGGGCGGCCGAGGATGGCCATCGGACGTTCGCGCCAGACGCCGCTCTCCTCATACCTCAGCGTGTAGATGTGGAGCAGGATCCAGCCTTCCGAGAGCAGCCGGTTGACTTCGTCTCGTCCTTTGGTCTCGATGTTGTGCCCCGCAAGCTCTGCGATTTCGAGCTGCCACAGCGGGGTTCCTGCCGGGGTTGTGCCACCGAACAAATCTGTCTGGGCTTCTTTGCCGGAAATCGCTTGTTTCATGCTGGTCCTCCACACGCGGCCGACGTGCTTTGGGAGCAACCCGCCTCCGGGATGTCGGCTAGGTATGTAGTTACTTCCGGGCCTCCGCAACAAACCCCCTTTGCTTTGAAAACACTTCGGAATGCCAGCCTGAGAAGTGACATTGGTCGCCGGCCAAGGCGACAGCCGTCAAATGCGCCGGCCGGAAAGGCAATGGAGTCATTGGGCTTTGTTTTCACATACCTTCGAGTTCCCTGTAGCCGGACGGGGCCGGGCATCGGTCACGTTAAATTGTGAGTACGGTCACTGCCACAAGGCGTAAAACGTTCTACTTATTAATTAGGGCGGAGGGACGCTTGTGCAAGTACAAATGTTCAAACCGCTGCAGGGGTTCCGTGCTTACAATATCCAGAAACCAAAGGGGGATTGCCTATGATCCTTCCACTGCAGATCACCTTTCGCAACGTGGCGTCTTCCGAAGAGGTCAAAGGATGGATCCGGAAAGAAGCCGATAAGCTAAACGAATTTTACGACAGGATCACCAGCTGCCGCGTTCTGGTGGAACTTCCCAGCCGACATCGAAAGTCGGGGAACCTTTACCACGTCAGGATTGACCTGACAGTGCCGGGTGGCGAAGTCGTCGTGAAACGGCAGCCCAATCGCCGCTGGCTGCCTGGGCGCATCCGGCGGGAGCCTACAAAGAGTCTGGAAGTCAGGGCGCCGCATAAGGATCTTCGCCAGGCGATCAATGATGCTTTCAGCGCTACGCGGCGACAGTTGCAGGACTATTCCAGGCGCCAGCGCAGAGACGTGAAAATCCATGAAGCTCCGCCGTTGGCGCGCGTCGCCAGGCTGTTTCCCGAGGAAGGGTACGGCTTTCTCGAGACCCCGGACGGACGTGAGATCTATTTCCACAAGAACAGTGTTCTTAACGATGGCTTCAGCCATCTGGAAGTCGGATCGCGTGTCAGTTTTAGCGAGGAAAAGGGAGCAGAAGGGCCACAGGCGAGCACCGTAAGGATCGTTCGGCGGAAATTGGTGGCCGAGACAGGCCGCTCCCGGGCGGTTGCATGAAGGCCACAGTTCCAACTGTTGGGTGGTGAGAGCGTCCGGGCCCCATGCCGGAAAAAGGAGGGTGAGCATGTTTCGAAATCGAACCGATGCAGGACAGAAGCTTGCTTCGAAACTTAAAGCCTACTACGGGCGACCCGACGTTCTTGTTCTTGCGTTGCCTCGCGGCGGAGTGCCCGTAGGCCACGAAGTAGGAACAGCCTTGCACGCGCCAGTCGATGTGTTTGTGGTGCGCAAACTCGGGGTTCCGTGGAATCCCGAATTAGCCATGGGCGCAGTGGCTACGGGCGGCGTTCGGGTTCTTGACGAGGGAACGGTGCGGGCACTTGCAATCCCCGGCGATGAGATTGCCAGGGTTGCCGCCGAAGAAGAACGCGAGCTCGAACGGCGTGAGCAGGTCTACCGCGGAGGCCGCGCTCCACTCCCGATTGCCGGCAAGCAGGTGATTCTTGTGGACGATGGGATCGCGACGGGATCAACGATGAGAGCTGGCGTGGCCGCGCTTCGTCGCCATCAGCCGACCCGCATTGTGATTGCCGTGCCCGTGGCGCCTCGAGCCACCTGTGCGATGCTCAGGAGCGTTGCGGATGAGGTCGTGTGCCTGATTGAAGCCGAGGATTTCTTCGCCATCGGCGAGTGGTACGAAGACTTCAGCCAACTGAGCGACCAGGACGTGCAGAACCTTCTGGGGAACAATGCCGGGTTGATATCCGCTGCATAGCCGGGGCCGGGCTGTGCCGCGAAATGTGATTCACGCAGCCCGGCTTCAAGGGATTCCGCGGGTGTTATTTCAGCAGGCCGCGTGTGCGAAACCAGTTGGCCAGCAGCGTAGGCCAGATTGAAAGCTCGGCACGGGTCGGCGCCAGTCCCACTCCGTGCGGCCCCGGCTCGAAGATGTGCATCTCAGCCGGAACGTGGTTCTTCCGAAGTGCGAGGAAAAACAGGACGCTGTTCTCGCAAGGCACTGTCGTGTCGGCGTCGGTGGAGAACAGGAAAGTGGGCGGCGTTTGAGGAGTCACCTGAAGCTGATTTGATAGTTCGCGCCTCAGCTTCAGGCTGGGATGTTCTCCCAGTAAGGCGTGCATCGATCCCTTGTGAACGTAAGGATCGAGCATGGAAATCACCGGGTAGGCCAGCACCATGAAATCGGGCCGGCAGCTCACCCGGTCAATCGGGTCGGGAGCGTCCGGCTTGCCAGCGTCAAAATGCGTCCCCACCGTGGAGGCCAGGTGGCCACCGGCGGAGAAGCCCCAGATCCCAATGCGATGGGGGTCGATGCCATATTCTTTGGCGTGGGAGCGCACATATCGCACGGCGCGCTGGCCGTCCCACAACTCAACCGGATAATGATAGCGGGGCCCCAGGCGGTACTTCAAAACAAAGGCGGCGATACCGATTGAGTTGAGCCACTCGGCGATGTCGGACCCTTCTTTTTTCATGGACAAATAGACGTATCCTCCGCCCGGGCACACCACCACGCCGGTCGGTACCGCCTTGCCGGGATCAGGAAGATAGATGGTGAGGGTGGGTTGGTCTTCCGGTTTGTTGCCCAGCGCACCCGGCGCTCCATTGGGCCAAAGCGGAATAGCCTGATGGGTTGCAGCTTGAGAGACGCCGGCAGGCAGGATTAGCAGCAGGATGGCAATCGCGATTTTCTTCAATTCTTGTGCCCTCCTCTTGGCATGGGTCGTTGCAGTATTCAGCCGAGAATCGTACCACGGGCGGCTTTGATCGAGATGCGATTGATCGGGTGGGAGCTGCAGGCTCACGAGGCAGCCGACCGCCCCTGCACGCACAGCACAGCACCGGGTGAATGATATGCCCTCAATTCTTCCGTGTGCTCCAGGATTGCCTGTTCACTTTCAATCCAGCACCTTCATTTTCGTAGGATCCCAGCGGACAACCTTCTTGCGGTCGTAGCTGAGGTTGCTCAGCAACGCCGCCCCGGCCGCGCGATATCCGAAAACGGCGTCCTCCACAACCGGTTGCCGGGTCCGCACGGCATTGAAGAAATTCTTCAAATGGTCATAGCTGTCACTGTAGCCATGCGGAGCGACATATTTCTCTTCTGCCAGCGGGATCTCGCCTGTGGGATGCGGGATGGGATATTTCTTGCGATAAGCGGCCAGAAATTCCTTCTGCATGGCGTCGGCGAAACTTCTGATGCTGTAACCGGGCTCTTTCGCGCGCGGAACTCTTGAAAGGCTGACTCCGTCTCCGCTGATGGTCATGGTGCCTTCGGAGCCCGTGAAAACCAGACCCTGGCTTTCGGATCCTCCATCAACAAAGTTGACGCGAAGGCTGAGATTGAAGCCCTCCGGGTAGTCGAACAACCCGATCAGGACGTCCGGCACGTCGCGGCCGTCGCGCCAGAAACGAAGTCCGCCCGTGGCCATCGCCCGCGTGGGCCCGTTCACGCCGACGACAAAATGGGTGCCGCTGAACAGGTGCACGAACAGGTCTCCAGCCTCGCCGGAACCATAGGCTTTCCACTTTCGCCATTGGAAGAAGTGTTCTGGATTCCACGGAATTTTCGGTGCAGTACCCAGGAAGCGGGGCCAGTCGCAGGTTTCGGTGGACGCATCGAGGGGAATTGAATAATTCCAGGCGCCGATGGAGGAGTTGCGATCCCACCACGCGGTGACCATGTTGAGTTTCCCAATCGAGCCCGAAGCCAGCAGTTCCTTTGCCTTGCGATAAATCATGGAGCTGACGCGCTGGCTGCCAATCTGGATGATGCGGCCGGTTCGCGCCGCCGTCTTTATAATTTTGGGCCCATCCGAGTAGAGGTGGATCATGGGCTTTTCCAGATAGACGTCTTTACCGGCATTCATGGCATCAATTGCGGCCCGCATGTGCCAATGGTCGGGCGTGGCGATGATCACCGCATCGATGTCCTTGCGGGCAAGTATTTCCGCATAGTCCCTGGTGATTTGGATGTCGTCGCCCCAAAGCTCTTTGGAGTGGGTCAGCCGCCCGTCGTAACAGTCTGCGGCAGCCACCACCTTTATGCCGGGAATCTCCGCGGCTGTCCGCGTGTCATACTGTCCCTGGCCCCCGGCCCCGATCAGGGCAATCTGCAAATGATCGTTGGCCGCCACGGGCTTTGCCGGCTCGCCCTGCTCCTCGGCCATCGCATGATATTTCATGCCGCCGGAGATAAAAGTCCCCGCCGTCATGATGCCGCCCGCTTTCAGAAAGTCTCTCCGATCCACTTTGTCTGCCATCGCTCACCACCTGACTTATTAGGATTAACGGGCGGTACTCTACTGGACAGGTCGGCAGGTGTCAATCCCGAATTGCGGCAAGAGGTTTCGTTTGGTCGCCCCATTGCTCAATGAGGCACAAGCGGTCTGGCTGAGGCTTTTTGAATGGCCGGATTCGCGCCGCTTCTTAGTTCGGTGACAAGGTGTGCGCTGAAACCGTCGAAAGAGACCTGCAGGAATCGCGCTTGATAATCTCTGTTGGAATGGTAACCTGCCGCGTAGGAAGTTCCGGTTCCGCAACCCTGCTCAAAACCAACTCCACCAACTGGCTTCCCAGCAATTCTGGAAATTCCCGGATGGTTGTGAGAGGGGGATCCAGCAGCGAGCCATACGTGTCGTTGCAGGCGACCACGCTTAAATCATCGGGGATCTTTTTCCCCGCTTCCCGGGCAGCCCTGTAAACGCCTCTTGCCGCTGGATCCGTTCCCGAGATAGCCCACTTCCTCTTCGTCCGCAGAGAAGACCTCGCTGAGGTGTGACCTCAGCCCGGCTTCCTTCATGGCCCGGTCGTACCCGGCATAGCATCGGGCGAACCAGGGAAGCTTGGTGTTGCCCACAAACCAGATGCTCCGGTGGTTGAGGCTTTGCAGGTAGCGGGTTATCTCATACGCGCTCTGGAGGTCATTGGAGTATACGACGTCGTATTCCTTGTGGTCGGTGTTGTGCAAAAGAAGGTTGTTTCCGAGAGCTGCGAACGGTATCCCGCGATGCTTTAAGGCGATCAGCAGGTTTTCTGAGTTTGTTCCGCCAAGTATAGCGGCTCGAATCACGTCGCGCCGACGCAAAACCTGTGGGAAACGGAGTTCCTTCCAGGGAACATGAGGCTGGTAACTGAATGAGAGGAAAACTGCATCCCAGCCCCGCGCTGTGCAATGTTTCTGCGCGCCGGCCAGAACTCGCGAATGAAACGAGTGCAGCATGTGGCGGTTGCCCAGAACGAACGCCACGGTCCTTGAGCGCGTCGTGTCCTGGAGGTTGATCCCGATTTCCTGGGCGGCTTTCCGAACCCGTGCCTGAAGCTCCTGGCTGACGCGTGCCGACCCGTTCAGGATGCGCGAGACAGTCGCCACGCTTACGTTGGCTCGGGTGGCAAGTTCCTGGACCCTGAGTTTCCCGGCCATGGTCTTTCCTCTCTCCTTGTTTTTGGCTATGGGGTTATCACATCACGGTTGGATCCATGATGCGATAGTCGAATGAAAGAAGTTACCAAAATTTGCGGCGAATTGCATGAATTTTCGTAATAATTGACCGATTTGTTTCAAAAATTCCACACAGATGCAGTCCACACTATTGGCGCGAATACCCCGCATGGCAAGCATCTCGGAACCGTGTTAATTCGCTGCCGTAAAGGACAATTATGAATATTTTCTATGACTTCTTGAAGTATTTTCTTGAATATTACAGATAAAGCTGGTAAATAGGCGGCTGTGAACGTACTTTCGCCGAGGCGGATATCAACATGAAGCACGTGGTGGCAATTGCCTTTCTCCTGTTCGCGGGTGCATTTTGTAGCTTTTCCTTTGGTGCTGCGGAGCCGGTGCAGGTTCAGCGGAAGGGATACGAAATCAAAGTGACGATCGGCGGAAAGCCGTTCACGACATACTACTTTGATCCGGCCGTCGCCAAGCCGTACCTGCAGCCGTTGCGAAGCGCGCAAGGAACCATTGTCACCCGAGGCTTCCCCATCGGGAATACGGTCCCTCCCGCCCACCGCCATGACCACGCCCTGGAGCCCCATCAGCGCCCGCTCTACTTTGCTCACGGCGACATCGATGGTCTGGACTTCTGGAGCGAGGAAGCTTTCAACAAATTTTACGGCCGTGGAAGCGGCCACGCTTACGGGCGAATGGTGTTTCGCAAGCTCG